>JBFHNV010000142.1:0-15476 GCA_041593595.1 Gammaproteobacteria bacterium | reverse complement strand
TGCGCAGCAGGTCGGGCCGGCGCAGTATCGGGCTGTCGGCGGCGCGCGGCCCGCCGATGGTGACGTGGTTGCCGCCGCCGGTGCCGGTGTGTCGCCCGTCCAGCATGAACTTCTCCGCGCCCAGGCGGGACTGGCGCGCCTCCTCGTAGAAGATCTCCGTGTTCTCCAAGAGCTCGCGCCACGACGTCGCCGGGTGCACATTGACCTCGATGACCCCCGGGTCCGGCGTCACCGCGAGCTTCATCACCCGCGGGTCCGCCGGCGGCTCGTAGCCTTCCAGCACCACCGGCAGATCCAGTGCCACGGCGGTCTCCTCCAGCGCCGCCAGCAGCGCGAGCACGTGCTCCAGGCGCCTGAGGGGCGGCAGGAACACGTGCAGCTGGCCTCCGCGCGCCTCGACGCACAGTGCGGTTCTCACCAGCGCACCGCCGCTCTGGGGGTGCTGCTCCGCCAGGGGCGGCCTGGCCGCGGCGGCACCGGGGCCGTAGGCCGCTGCCAGGGGCGGGCGCTGCTCGAAGGGGTCGGGGTGCGGGCGGTGCTCCTCCTCGCCCTCTTCCAGGCTCGCCAGCGGCAGCCGCAGGCCCATGGGCGAATCGCCGGGCAGCAGATACAGCCGCCCGCGGGTGAAGCGCCAGGCGCTGGAGCGCCAGGGGGCCGCGGGATGACGCCCCTCGTCGAACTCCAGCGGCAGCACGTGGCCGCGCACCGCGGCCAGCCCCTGTTCCAGCTGCGCCGCCAGCCGCCGGCGCTCCAGGCCGTCCTCGAGATCCACCTCGAGCGGATCCTGGTTCACGGGTAGAGAGCCTTCCTGCCAGAGGCTGTAGAAGACGTCCTCCCAGGCGGGCACCACGTTTTCCCGGCCCAGGCCCAGGCGCTGCGCCAGGGCGTGGACGAATCGCTCCCCGTCGCCGCTGTCGTGTCCCCGGTCGGTGCCCGGCGCGGCCAGCACGCGTGCCTCGCGCCACAGGGGCACGCCGTCGCTGCGCCAGATGCAGTTGAGCGCCCAGCGTGGCAGCGGCTCGCCCGGGTACCACTTGCCCTGGCCGTAGTGGAGCACCGCGCCGGGGGCGAAGCGGTTCCGCAGCCGCTCCACGAGCCGGCCCGCCAGGCGACGCTTCTCCTCCCCCAGGGCGGCCACGGTCCACTGGGCGCCGTCCATGTCGTCGATGGACACGAAGGTGGGCTCGCCGCCCATGGTGAGACGCACGTCCCCCGCCGCGAGCCGCGCGTCCACCGCGTCGCCCAGGGCGAGGATCGCCTCCCACTGGTCGTCGCTCACCGGCCGCGTCACGCGCGGGTCCTCGTGCACCCGGGTCACGCGGTTGTGGAAGCTGAAGGTCACCTCGCAGGGATCCGTCGCGCCGGTGACCGGCGCGGCACTGGCGGGCTCCGGGGTGCACGCGAGCGGGATATGGCCCTCGCCGGCGAACAGCCCGGAGGTGGGGTCCAGCCCCACCCAGCCGGCCCCGGGCAGGTATACCTCCGCCCAGGCGTGCAGGTCGGTGAAGTCCTGCTCCGGGCCGGACGGGCCGTCCAGGGACTTCTGGTCGGCGGTGAGCTGCACCAGGTAGCCGGAGACGAAGCGCGCGGCGAGGCCCGCGTGGCGCAGCACCTGCACCAGCAGCCAGCCGGTGTCGCGGCACGAGCCGATGGCCCGCTCCAGGGTCTGCTCGCAGGTCTGCACTCCCGGCTCCATGCGCACGCTGTAGGCCACGTCGCGCTGCAGGCGCTGGTTGAGCGCCACCAGGAAGTCCACGGTGGCGCGTGGCGTGCGCAGATCGACGCCGTCCAGCCAGCCCATCAGCCGCTCCCCGCGCTCGCGCACCTCCAGATAGGGCGAGAGATCGCGGGCGAGCTGCGCCTCGTAGCGGAACGGATAGCGATCCGCGTAGGGGTCCAGGAAGAAGTCGAAGGGATTGATGACCGTCATGTCGGCCACCAGCTCCACCTGCAGCGCCAGGCGCCGGGTCTTCTCCGGGAACACCAGCCGCGCCAGGTAGTTGCCGAAGGGGTCCTGCTGCCAGTTGATGAAGTGGTCCGCCGGCTCCACCTTCAGCGAGTAGCGGTGCACCGGCGTGCGGGTGTGGGGCGCCGGGCGCAGCCGCACCACGTGGGGCGAGACGGACACCGGACGGTCGAAGTGGTACTCGGTGCGGTGATCGATGGCGACGCGGATGGTCACGGGGACGCGCTCGGTGAGGATGCGACGGCCATCATAAAGGGTGGTCCAGCGGGCACGGGAATCTACAGCGCGCGCGGTGGAGGGTACGCGGATTCCCCGCCTGCCTCCTACTCCAGCATCTCCACCACGAACATCCGCGGCCAGAGCTTCCCGGTCACCCAGAGCTGTCGCTTCTCGGCGTCCCACGCGAGGCCGTTGAGGACCTCGGCGCCGGCGGCCGCGGGCCCAAGCAGGCCGGAGAAATCCAGCCAGCCGGTGACACGTCCGCTGGCCGGGTCGATGCGCGCCACCCGGTCACGCTGCCAGACGTTGGCGTACAGCCGTCCCTCGGCGAACTCGAGCTCGTTGAGGGCCGGCACCGGCTCGCCGCCGTCGTGCACGCGGAAGCTCGCGCGCTCGCCGAAGTCCGCCGGGTCCAGCACCCGGATACGGTCGCTGCCGTCGCTCATGAGCAACCGGCGCCCGTCGAAGGCGAGTCCCCAGCCCTCGCCCGGATAGCGGTGCTCCGCCACCGGGTGCAGGTCGCGGATCCGGTACACGAGCACCCGGCCTGCCTGCCAGGTGAGCTGGTACAGGTGCTCGCCCACCCGTGCCAGCCCCTCCCCGAACAGCGTCGGGTCCAGGGGCCGGCGCCGCAGCACCCGCCCGCTGGCCGGATCCACGGCCCGCAGCTCGGAGCGGCCCCTGAGGCCCGTGCTCTCGTACAGCACCCCGTCATGCAGCAGCAGCCCCTGGGTGAAGGCCTGGGGATCATGGGGGTATGCCGCCACCAGGCGCCATGGAATGACGGGCGCGGGCGCGTCTGCGGCTGCCGGCGACGGGGCGCCCGCGAAGAGTGCCGCCGCGGCGGCGGCGATCAGCCGCCGGCGCGCTCGGCGCACCGCACGCACAGGCGCACGCCCGGCACCGTCTTCAGACGCAGGAACGGGATGGGCTCGCCGCAGTCCGCGCACAGCCCGAAGTCCGCCTCGTGAAGGCGCGCCAGGGCGCCGCGAACGCGCGCCTCGCGCAGCCGCGCGGAGCGCAGCGCCGCCTCGTTCACGCTCTTCTCGTTGATGGCCTCGAGCCGGCTCAGACGGCCGATGGCGCGGTCCGGGGCCACCGGGACGGTGATGGATTCGAGGGTGGCGATCTCGCCGGCCAGGGCGTCCAGCTCGGCGCGCAGGTGCTCGGCCAGCTCCGCGCGCCGGGCGTCGTCCAGGACCTCGGGCTGCATGGCGTCAGGGGCGCGGCGGCGATGCGTGCCGCGCCGCCGTCTGGCCGGCGGCGAACTCGGCGATGAGGCCGCTCACCCGCTCCGGCGCCTCGAGCATGGTGAAGTGGCCGACGCCGGGCACGATCTCCACGCGCGTCCCCGGGTATCGCGCCAGCACCCGGTCCACCCAGGGCGTGGACTGCCCCGGCTCCAGGGGCACGCGGTTGCGGGCCGCGTCCACGCCGGTGCTCTGTATCACCAGCACCGGCGAGCGCACCCCCGCCAGCGCACCGTCCAGGCTGCCCGCGTCCCACGCGGCCAGGTCGGCCACCAGATCGGCCCCCGCGTCCCGGTCCAGGCGCAGTGCCCGGGCGACGATCCGCCGCCGCGTCGCCGGGTCGCTGGCGGCGGTGAACATGGCGTCGAACAGTCCCGTCGCGTAGCGCTCGAAGCCCGCGTCGCGGATCTGCCGCAAGGTCGCGGCGCGTGCCGCCTCGGGGTCACCGCTGCCGCGCAGGCTGCCGTCCACCAGCACGAGCCCCCGCACCTGCGCGCCCAGATGCCGCGCCGCCTCCAGCACCACCCGGCAGCCCATGCTGTGGCCCACCAGCACCGACGGCCCCGTCTGCAGGGACGCCGCGGTGTCCGCCACGCAGCGTCCGAAGCGCGCGATGGCCAGCGGCTCGCCGGCGGGCGAGGCGCCGTGGCCCGGCAGGTCCACGGCGACGCAGCGATGGCGTGGCGACAGGGCGCGCACCTGCTCGCGCCAGTCCTCGAGGGCGCAGGCCAGGCCGTGCACGAACAGCAGCACCGGGGCGCCGGCGCCGGTGTCCTCGTGGTGCAGAAGTGTGCTCACCCGGGTCCCTGCCTGGGCGCGCCCGGGGACCGCGTCACTCGTCGGTGACGCAGCCCTCGGAGGCGGGCTTCACGGTCTTGATGTAGCGGTGCAGCGTGCCCCGCGTCTCCTTGTACGGCGGCATCGTCCAGGCCGCGCGCCGCTTCGCGAGCTCCGCGTCGCTGACGGCGACGGACAGGACGTTGGCCTCCGCATCGATGGTGACCACGTCGCCGTCGCGCACCAGGGCGATGGGGCCGCCCTCCTGGGCCTCCGGCACCACGTGGCCGATGATGAAGCCGTGGGATCCGCCCGAGAAGCGGCCGTCGGTGATCAGGGCCACGTCGTTGCCGAGCCCGGCACCCATGATGGCGGAGGTGGGGGTGAGCATCTCCGGCATGCCCGGGCCGCCCTTCGGTCCCTCGTAGCGGATGATGATCACCTGCCCTTTGCCGATCTCGCCGCGCTCCAGCGCCGCCAGCATGTCCTCCTCCCCGTCGAACACCTTCGCAGGCCCCTCGAAGCGCAGCCCCTCCTTGCCCGTGATCTTGGCCACCGCTCCGCCGGGCGCCAGGTTGCCCTTGAGGATGCGCAGGTGGCCGCTCGCCTTGAGCGGCTTGCCCACCGGGTAAATCACCTTCTGTCCCGCCGCCATGTCCGGCACGTTCGCCAGGTTCTCCGCGAGGGTCTTGCCGGTCACCGTGATGCAGCTCCCGTCCAGCAGTCCCTCGCCGAGCAGGTACTTCATCACCGCGGGGATGCCCCCCAGCTTGTGCACGTCCTCCATGACGTACTTGCCGCTGGGCTTCAGGTCCGCGATGTAGGGGATGCGGTCGCTCACCGCCTGGAAGTCGTCGATGCCGAGCGGCACTCCCACCGCGCGGGCCATCGCGATGAGATGCAGCACCGCGTTGGTGGAACCGCCCAGCGCCATCACCATCACCATCGCATTCTCGAACGCGACGCGGGTCATGATGTCGCGGGGCTTCAGATCCAGCTCGAGCAGCTTGCGGATGGCGGCGCCGGCGGCCACACACTCCTCGAGCTTCTTCGGGTCCGTCGCCGGCGTCGACGAGCTGTAGGGCAGTGACATGCCCATGGCCTCGATGGCGGTGGCCATGGTGTTGGCCGTGTACATGCCGCCACAGCCGCCCGGGCCGGGGCAGGCGTTGCGCACGATGGCCTTGCGCTCTGCCTCGTCGATGCGCCCGGCGATGAACTGGCCGTAGCTCTGGAAGGCGGACACGATGTCCACGGTCACCTCGCCCACGTGGCCCGGGCGGATGCTGCCGCCGTAGACCATCAGCGATGGGCGGTTGATGCGGCCCATGGCCATGAGACAGCCGGGCATGTTCTTGTCGCAGCCCGGGATGGAGATGTTGGCGTCGTACCACTGGCCGCGGGTCACCGTCTCGATGGAGTCGGCGATGAGGTCGCGAGACTGCAGCGAGAAGCTCATGCCCTCGGTGCCCATGGACATGCCGTCGCTCACGCCCACGGTGTTGAAGCGCATGCCCTTCAGCCCCGCCGCCTCGACGCCTTCCTTCACCTTCTCGGCCAGCCCGAGCAGGTGCATGTTGCAGTTGTTGCCCTCGTACCAGACGCTCGCGATCCCCACCTGGGCCTTCGCGAAGTCCTCGTCGGTGAAGCCGGTGGCATAGAGCTGGGCCTGGGACGCGCCCTGGCTCTTGGGCTGGGTGATGCGGCGACTGTAGCGGTTGAGTGGGGTAGCCATGGCGGTCGGGGATCCCTCGCGTGGCGCGCCGCGGGAATGCGGCGCCGGTGCAGGCCCCAGAGGTTAACGAAAAGGCCGCAAAAGGCCCAGCCCGGCGCTGGCAATGGCGCCGAGCGGCGGGTATCTTGGGTCCCTTGTCCGGGAGCATTTCCAGGCCGTTTATGGACGGGCGCCCACCGCTCGTTGCGATCCCAGCCTGCCGCAAGTTCATCGCGCCCCACCCGTTTCACGCGGTGGGCGAGAAGTACGTCTCGGCGGTGTCGGCGGCGGCGGGCGCGCTGCCGGTGCTGGTGCCCCCCCTGGGCGCGGCGCTGTCCGTACGCGAGCTGCTCGGGCGTATCGACGGGCTGATGCTCACGGGCAGTCCCTCGAACGTGGAGCCACGCCACTACGCCGGCAGCCCGAGCCGTGTGGGCACCCTGCACGACCCCCACCGGGACGCCACCACCCTGCCCCTGATCCGGGCCGCCGTGGCCGCCGGGATCCCGGTGCTGGCGGTGTGCCGCGGCCACCAGGAAGTCAACGTGGCGCTCGGCGGCACCCTGCACCAGAACGTGCACGAGGTGCCGGGGATGATGGATCACCGGGAGGACGAGGTGGCGCCCCTCGAGCGGCAGTACGCGCCGGCACACCCGATCAGGCTGACGCCGGGCGGGCTGCTCGCGCGGCTGGCCGGGTCGGACGAGGCGCGGGTCAACTCGCTGCACGCCCAGGGCGTCGACCGGCTGGCGGAAGGTCTCGCGGTGGAGGCGGTGGCGCCGGACGGCCTGGTGGAGGCGTACCGGCTGGCGGACTCCGGGCAGTACCTGCTGGGCATCCAGTGGCATCCGGAGTGGCGCGTGCTGGAGGATCCGCTGTCCACCGCCATCTTCGAGAGCTTCGGCGCCGCGTGCCGGCGTTACGCAGGGAGCGCGCGGCATGAGCGCGATATCGAGCTGGTTTAGCGAGCGCAGCATCAGCGAGGTGGAGGCGCTGATGCCGGACATGTCGGGGGTGGCCCGCGGCAAGATCATGCCCGCGGAGAAGTACGCCCAGGAGGGCGGGATGCGGCTGCCCGAGGCGCTGATCCTGCAGACCATCACGGGCGACTACCCGGACGACTGGCGCGCGGTGCACCCGTCCGACCGGGACATGTGGGCACGCGGCGACGCCAACACCCTGCGCATGGTGCCGTGGGCCGCTGAGCCCACCGCGCAGATCATCCACGACTGCTTCCACGCCGACGGCTCGCCGGTGGGGGCCACCCCGCGCTACGTGCTGCGCCGGGTGCTCGAGGCCTACGAGGCGCACGGCTGGAGGCCCGTGGTCGCGCCGGAGCTCGAGTTCTTCCTGATCAAGCCGAACCTGGACGCCGACTATCCCCTGGAGCCGCCCGTCGGCCGGTCCGGGCGCGCCGAGATCGGGCGCCAGTCCTACGGCATCGACGCCCTCAACGAGTTCGACCCCCTGGTGGAGGACATCTACGACTACTGCGAGTCACAGGCCATCGAGCTGGACACGGTGATCCACGAGCACGGCGCCGCGCAGCTCGAGTTCAACCTGGTGCACGGCGAGCCGCTCGAGCTGGCGGATCAGGCGTTCCTCATCAAGCGCACCGTGCGCGAGGCCGCGATGCGACGGGACATGTACGCCACCTTCATGGCCAAGCCCATGCAGAACGAGCCGGGCAGCGCCATGCACATCCACCAGAGCGTGCTGGACGCCAGCGGGCGCAACGTGTTCTCCAACGAGGACGGCACCTACACCGACCTGTTCCGCGCCCACGTGGCGGGGCTGCAGAAGTACCTGCCGGCGGCCATGAGCGTGCTGGCCCCGAACGTCAATTCCTACCGCCGCATCAAGCGCTACCTGGCCGCGCCCATCAACGTGCAGTGGGGCTACGACAACCGCACCGCCGGGCTGCGCGTGCCGGTGTCACCGCCGGAGGGCACGCGGGTGGAGAACCGGGTGGCGGGTGCCGATGCGAATCCCTACCTGGCCCTGGCCGCGTCGCTGGCCTGCGGCTATCTCGGGATGCTGGAGAACCTGGAACCCACACCGGCCATCGAAGGCAGCGCCTACGAGCTGCCCTACTCGCTGCCCCGCAACCTGGAAGAGTCGCTGCGCCTGCTGCGCGAGTGCCAGCCGCTGGTGGACCTGCTGGGAGAGCGCTTCGTGATGGCGTACAACGCAGTCAAGGAGCAGGAGTTTGCCGCATTCCTCAACGTGATCTCGTCCTGGGAGCGGGAGTACCTCCTGCTCAACGTCTGAGAGACGGTCCACGCGCCACCATGCCCACCCCCCACACCACTGCCGATTTCCGGGCCCTCGACACGGCTCACCACCTGCACCCCTTCACCGACTTCAAGGCCCTGGGGCGCAAGGGCGCGCGCATCATCACCCGCGCCGAGGGGGTGTACCTCTACGACTCCGAAGGCAACCGCATCCTCGACGGCATGGCAGGGCTGTGGTGCGTGAACGTGGGCTACGGGCGCACCGAGCTGGTGGAGGCGGCCGCCCGGCAGATGCGCGAGCTGCCCTACTACAACAACTTCTTCCAGACCACGCACCCGCCGGCGGTGGAGCTGTCCGCACTGCTGGCCGAGATCACGCCGCCAGGCCTGGAGCGCGTGTTCTTCACCAACTCGGGCTCGGAGGCCAACGACACCGTGGTGCGCATGGTGCGCCGCTACTGGGCGTTGCAGGGCCAGCCGCAGCGCCAGATCATCATCAGCCGCAAGAACGCCTACCACGGCAGCACCATGGCCGGCGCGTCGCTGGGCGGCATGGCGCCCATGCACGCTCAAGGGGGACTGCCCATTCCCGGCATCGAGCACATCGAGCAGCCGTACTGGTTCAAGCTGGGCGGCAGACTCACGCCGGACGACTTCGGCGTCCAGGCCGCACGCTGGCTCGAGTCGCGCGTGGAGGCGCTGGGTCCCGAGCGCGTCGCCGCCTTCATCGGCGAGCCCATCCAAGGCGCCGGCGGGGTCATCGTGCCCCCGGACACCTACTGGCCGGAGATCAGGCGCATCTGCGAGCGCTTCGGGATCCTGCTGGTCGTGGACGAGGTCATCTGCGGCTTCGGCCGCCTGGGCCGCTGGTTCGGCAGCGACCACTACGACCTGCAGCCCGACCTGATGCCCATCGCCAAGGGGCTGTCCTCGGGCTACCTCCCCATCGGCGGGGTGATGATCGGCAACCGCGTGGCCGAGACTCTCATCGAGGAGGGGGGCGAGTTCCACCACGGCTTCACGTGGTCCGGCCACCCGGCCTGTGCCGCGGTGGCCATCGAGAACATTCGCATCATCCGCCGCGAGGGGCTGGTGGACCGGGTGCGCGAGGACATCGGGCCCTACTTCCAGGCGCGCCTGCGCGAGCTGCTGGACCACCCGCTGGTGGGCGAGGTGCGCGGCTTCGGACTGATTGCCGGGATCCAGCTCTGCGCCGACCGGCGCCACCGCACCCCCTTCGCGGAGGAAGGTCGCGCCGGGACCGTGTGCCGCGACCACTCCTTCGACGTCGGGCTGGTGATGCGCGCCGTGGGCGACTCCATGATCCTGTCGCCACCGCTGGTCATCACCCACGAGCAGGTGGACGAGCTCGTGGCCAAGGCCCGCGAGGCCCTGGACCTCACCGCCCGCGACGTCACGCTGACGACCGCGAAGGGCGCTTGATCTGCGCACGGCCCGAACTGACACTAGCCACAGGTGTCGGATCGCCGGACGCGCGAGCACCGGGAGCGGGCATCGGCCCGCGCGACCGTGCGCCGCAGGGATGCGGCGCCCGAGCCTCCAGGAACGGATTCACGGCGTGTCGCGCGAGGCGATGTCCGCTTCCGGTGCGATCTCGACTCCGGCAAGCCCGGGCCCCGTCGAACTGACCCGACGTACCGAGGAGAAACGCGCTGGACCGAGCACCCCGCCCGGCCGGCCCAACCGGAGGACGCCGCCATGACCCCCACCCGCCTACACCGCCGCACCGTGCTGGCCGCCCTGGGGGCCGTCGCCGCCGGCGTGTCCCTGGTGCCCCGCCGCGGCCAGGCCGCCGAGGAGCCCAAGCTCAACTTCTACAACTGGGACACCTACATCGGCGAGACCACGCTGTCCGACTTCAAGGACGCCACGGGCATCGACGTGAAGATGGATCTGTTCGCCGACAACGACGAGCTGTTCGCGAAGCTCAAGGAGGGCAACCCCGGCTACGACCTCATCGTGCCCACCAACGACTACGTGGAGCGCATGATCACGGCGGGCATGCTGATGCCGCTGGACCACTCGAAGATCGACAACATCCGCAACGTGACGCCGAAGTTCATGAAGGCGGAATTCGACCCGGGCCGCAAGCATTCCCTGCCCTACATGTGGGGCACCATCGGCATCGGCTACCGCAAGTCGAAGGTGGACGGTGTGCCGGACAGCTGGAAGTGGCTGTACGACTCGGACAGGTACAGCGGTCGGGTCGCCATGCTGGCGGACGCGCCCACGGTCATCCAGATGGGCATGAAGTATCTGGGCAAGTCGATCAACTCCACCGACCCGGCGCTGATCAAGCAGGTGGAGGAGATGATCATCCGCCAGAAGCCCCACATCAAGGTGTTCGCCGAGGACAACGGCCAGGACCTGCTGGCGTCGGGCGAGGTGGACCTCACGATGGAGTGGAACGGCGACATCCTGCAGGTGATGGCAGAGGATCCCGACATCGGCTACACGGTGCCGAAGGAAGGCGGGCTGCTGTGGGAGGACTGCCTGTGCATCCCGAAGGGCGCCCCGCACCCCTTGAACGCCCACGCCTTCATCAACTTCATCCTGGACGGCAAGAACGGCGCCGCCATCGCCGACTTCATCCAGTACGCCACGCCCAATGCCGCGGCGAAGGCCCTGATGTCGAAGGAGTACCAGGAGAACCCGGCCATCTTCCCGCCGCCGTCGGTGGTCGAGGCCTCCGAGTCCTCGGTGTACAAGGGCGAGCAGTACCAGCGGCTGGTGGACGAGACCTGGACGCGGATCGGCGCCGCGTGATCGGCACCGTGCCCGGCCGCGGCCACAGCGCGCTCCCGCGTCCGGGCCCGAACGCCTGCCGGCGCCGGCCGTCCGGCGCCGGAGCAGCCGCCCGCTGACCCCTGCTCGCCGTGGAAAGCTGGCGCCAGAACCGCGCGTTCTTCTGGATCACCGCGCTCCCCCCGGGTGTTTGGCTGGCGTGTTTCTTCCTGGTGCCGCTGGCGCTGGTGTGGTTCTTCAGCTTCGGCGAGAAGCGGGGCATCGTCGAAATCGCCGTCACCGGGACGCTGGACAACTACCTGCGAGCGCTGCAGCCCCTGTACCTGCAGATCTTCGCCAAGTCCCTGTGGTTCGCGTTCCTGACCACCGTGGCCTGCCTGGCGCTGGGCTTCCCGGTGGCGCTCGCCATCACCTTCGCGCCACCGCGCTGGCGGCCGATCCTGCTGCTGCTGGTGATCCTGCCGTTCTGGACCAACCTGCTCATCCGTACCTACGCCCTCATCGCCGTCCTTCGCACCCGCGGCTACGTGAACTTCACCCTGGAGTGGTTCTGGGAGAAGGCCGATGCCGGGCTCGCCGCGGTGGGGCTCGGGCACCTGCACCTGCTGGGCGAGCAGTACACGCCGCTCGAGCTGCTCTACAACAACACCGCCGTCGTGGTGGGGCTGGTCTACGTCCACCTGCCGTTCATGGTGCTGCCGCTGTACGCGGCGCTGGATCGCATGGACCGCAGCCTCATCGAGGCGAGCCTCGATCTCGGCGCCGGGCACCTGCGCACCTTCGCGAGCGTGGTGGTGCCGCTGGCGCTCCCGGGCATCGTGTCGGGGGTCATCATCACGTTCATCCCGGCGCTCGGCTCGTTCCTCACGCCGGATCTCCTGGGCGGCACCGACAGCCAGATGATCGCCAACGTCATCGAGCGCCAGTTCAAGTCCGCCAACGACTGGCCCTTCGGCGCGGCCCTGTCGTTCATCCTCATGTACGTGACCTTCATCGTTCTCGCTGTTCGTGCCATGTACACGCGCGAGAAGAGGCGCCCGTACTGATGCGCCGGCGCACTCCTCCCGGACCGCTGGACTACGGGCGCAGCGCCTGGATGCGGCTGAGCCTGCTCGTCACCTTCGTGTTCCTGTACGCGCCCATCGCCACCCTGGTCGCGTTCAGCTTCAACGACAGCCGGCGCAACATCGTGTGGCGCGGCTTCACCTGGAAGTACTACGAGAAGGCGCTCGAGAACGACAGCCTGCGGGAGGCCTTCGTCAACTCGCTGACCATCGCGCTCGTGAGCACCGCCATCAGCCTGGTGCTGGGGGCCATGGCGGCGGTGTGGCTGTGGCGCTTCCGGTTCCCGTTGCGCGCCGCCGCCGAGGGCGCGGTGACGCTGCCCATCGTCATCCCCGAGATCTGCATGGGCGTCGCGATGCTCGCCTTCTTCGCGCGCATCGGCTGGCCCACCGGCCTGCCGTGGCCGCTGAACCTCGGCGCCATCACCATCGCCCACGTGTCCTTCAGCTTCCCCTTCGTGACGGTGGTGGTGCGCGCGCGCCTCGTGAGCTTCAACCGCGAGCAGGAGGAGGCGGCCCGCGACCTGGGGGCGAGCCAGTGGCAGACCTTCCGCGACGTCCTGCTGCCCTGGATGCGCCCCGGGCTCCTGGCGGGCGGACTGCTGGCCTTCACCCTGTCCCTGGACGACTTCGTCATCACCTTCTTCACGTCCGGTCCGGACACCGTCACGTTCCCCGTGAAGGTGTACTCCATGGTCCGGTTCTCGGTGACGCCCGAGGTGAACGCGGCCTCCACCGCGCTCATCATCATCACGCTGGTCGTGACGTCGATCGCGCTGTGGCTGCAGCACCGCACCCGCCAGGGCACCGCCGGCATCGAGTGATCCCCGGTGCCGAGTAAATCCATGAGCAGCGCCGAGCCCATCATCCGCATCGAATCCGTGAGCAAGCGCTTCGGCGACAGCGTGATCGCCGTCGACGCGGTGGACCTGGCCATCCGCGAGGGTGAGTTCTTCGCCCTGCTCGGCCCGTCGGGCTGTGGCAAGACCACGCTCCTGCGCATGCTCGCCGGCTTCGAGGTGCCCAGCGACGGCCGGGTGGTCATCGACGGGCGCGACATGGCCGGCGTGCCGCCGAACCGGCGCGACGTGAACATGGTGTTCCAGTCCTACGCGGTGTTCCCGCACATGAGCGTGTACGACAACGTGGCCTACGGGCTCAAGGTCACGGGCACGCCCGCCGCGGAGATCGGGCAGCGGGTGACGGAGGCATTGGCGCTGGTGCAGCTCGAGGGCTACGGCCCACGCCGTCCCGACCAGCTCTCCGGGGGCCAGCGCCAGCGCGTGGCGCTGGCGCGGGCGCTGGTGAAGAAGCCGCGGGTGCTGCTGCTGGACGAGCCGCTCTCGGCCCTGGACGCGAAGCTGCGCGAGGCGATGCAGCTCGAGCTGGTGCGCCTGCAGGACGCGGTGGGGATCACCTTCGTGATCGTCACCCACGACCAGGACGAGGCCCTGTCCATGGCGGATCGCATCGCGGTGATGGAGGGCGGGCGGGTGCGTCAGGTCGCCACCCCCGCCGAGCTCTACGAGTCGCCGGCGTCGCGCTTCGTGGCGGACTTCATCGGCAAGATGAACCTGTTCCAGGGGTGGGTTGAGGACGGTGCCGCCGGGCGCCGGGTGGTGGTCGAGGCCCTAAGCGGGTGCGCGTGCCCCGCGCCGGAGGGTCCCGCCGGGCGCGAGGTGGGCGTGGCGCTGCGCCCGGAGAAGGTGCGGGTGAGTGACGCGCGCCCGGACGACGCGGCCCTCGCCTTCGAGGCGGTGGTGGAGACCGCCGCCTACCACGGCAGCGTCACGCACCTGCACCTGCGCACCGGGGCGGGCACGCGGGTGTCCGCCACGGTGACCAACGCGAGCCGCGCAGCCCGGCTGCCGCACGCGGGCGAGCGCATGTGGGTGACCTTCGACAGCCGCGACCTGGTGGTGCTCGAGGCGTGACGGGACGTTTGTGCCGCCGCCGGCGCGCACCCTATCATCGCGCCCGGTGACGGACGGCCGGAGCGGCTCGTCCTCCCGCGGCACGTTCCCGGAATCCACCATGCCCGATCCGGATCCCTTCCTGGACTGGTTCCGCAACGCGGCGCCCTACTTCAACGCCCACCGCGGGCAGTGCATCACCGTGCACTTCAGCGGCGAGGTCGCGGCGTCCAGCGGGTTCAGCGAGTTCATCCACGACGTGGCGCTCCTGCACAGCCTCGGCGTGCGGCTCGTGCTGGTGCCCGGGATCAGGCCCCAGGTGGAGCAGCGCCTCGCCCGCATGGGCCTCGAGAGCCGCGTCGAGAGCGGCCTGAGGGTCACCGACGCGGCGATGATGCCGGCGGTGCGCGACGCCGCCGCGGAGCTCGGGATCGAGCTGCAGGCGCGCCTGTCCATGGGCCTCGCCAACTCCCCCATGCAGGGCGCGCGGATTCGCGTCGCCACCGGCAACTACGTCACGGCGCGCCCGCTGGGAGTGCTGGACGGCATCGACTACGGCCACGCGGGCCAGGTGCGGCGCGTGGATCGTGCTGCCATCGAGGGCGCCCTGGAGTCAGGCGCGGTGGTGGTGGTTCCCCCACTCGGCTTCTCGCCCACGGGCGAGACCTTCAACGTGCACGCCGAGAGCGTCGCCACCGCCGTGGCGGTGGAGCTGCGCGCCCACAAGCTGCTGTTTCTCGGCGAGGGCGCCACCCTCGCCGGCGAGGACGGGCGACGCACCAGCAGCATGACCCTCGCGCAGGCCGCCGAGCGCCACGCCGCAATGCGCGCCGATCCGCACACCGACGGCGACGTGCTGCGCCGCTTCGAGGCGGCGCTGCACGCGTGCCGCAACGGCGTGAAGCGGGTTCACCTGCTGGACGCGGGGCGACCCGGCGCGCTGCCCCTCGAGCTCTACACCCGCGAAGGCGTGGGCACCATGATCAACGCCGACGCCTACGACGACGTGCGCCGCGCCACCATCGAGGACGTGGGCGGGATCCTGGAGCTGATCGAACCCCTCGAGCGCGAGGGCGTGCTGGTGCGGCGTTCGCGTCGCGACATCGAGAACACCATCGGGCACTACTTCGTGGAGCAGCGCGACGGCGCCATCGTCGCCTGCGCCGCGGCACACCCGTTTCGCCAGGAGTCGGTGATGGAGCTCGCCTGCCTCGCGGTGCGCCCGGACTACCGGGACTCCGGGCGCGGCGACGTGCTGCTCGGCACGGTCGAGTCGGAAGCGCGCCGCCTGGGCGCGACGCGCCTGTTCGTGCTCACCACCCAGACCACCCACTGGTTCCGGGAACGCGGCTTCGCCGAGGCCGACCTGGACAGCCTGCCGGTGGAGCGTCGCGCGCTCTACAACTACCAGCGACGCTCGAAGGTGCTGGTGAAGGTCATCGACGGGTAGGCGGCAGCCGGCACCCCACCCCGCTTTCGCGATCGATTGACGGAATCCCCGGGGGCGGGCCAGGGGTGGCCCGCTCGCGAATCGAGCGCGCAAGCGCTTGACTCGCGGCGGGGGGGGGGGGGG
>JBFHNV010000141.1:0-15708 GCA_041593595.1 Gammaproteobacteria bacterium | reverse complement strand
GTGAAGGACGTCGCCCAGATCGCTTCGGTCATCGGGCGCGAGTTCAGCTTCGCGCTGCTGGCCGAGCTCTTCACCCGCGACGCTGCGGCGCTTCGTGCGGCGCTCGCCGATCTGGAGCGTGCCGAGCTAATCCACCGGCGTGGCGCGGGCCCCGACGAGACATACACCTTCAAGCATGCGTTGCTGCAGGACGCCGCGTACGACAGCCTCCTCAGGCGCGACCGCGAGCGCCTGCACGCCCGCCTGTCCGAGGTCCTCGAGGCCCGGTCTCCGGAAGCGGCCTCCCAGGTCCCGGAGCTGCTGGCACATCACTTCACCGCGGCCGGGCGGCTCGCCGATGCGCTGCCCTACTGGATGCGCGCGGCGGAGCTCGCGCTGGGTCGCTCCGCCTACCAGGAACGGCTGGCGCATCTGGAGGCGGCGTTGCGAATCGCGAGGGGACTCCCGGACGCCGGACAGGCCCGTGGCCGGGAGCTCGAGCTGCAGCTTTCCCGCGGCGGCGCGCTGATGGCGACGCAGGGCTATCGCGCGGCGGCGACCGGCGATGCGTTCGCCCGCGCCCACGAGCTGGCCCGGGAGCTGGGCGATCCCCGGCAGAGCTTCGCGGCGCTGCGGGGTCTGCACGGCGTCCACTACACGCGTGCCGAGCTGGACGACGCGCTGCGCGTCGCCGAGGCCTGTCTCGAGATCGGCGACGGTGGAACCGATCGCCAGCATCGCGCGGTCGCGCACCGCCTGGTCGGCCAGACCCTCTTCATCGGCGGCAGGCTCCCGGACGCCCGCCGGCACCTGGAGCAGGCGCTGACGCTGGACCCGGGTCCCGGCGCGAGCGGCGTCGCCGCGCTCACCGGGGGCGGCCACCGCCTGATGGCACCCATGTTCCTGGCCCAGGTCCTGTGGCTGCAGGGCTTTCCCGACCAGGCCCGGGATCTGGCCCGGCGCGCGGTGGACGAGGCCGGACGGCTGCACGGCGCCTTTTCCGTCACCGCCAACCTGTTCTTCTATTGCCTCATTCTCGGGTGGCGCCGCGAGTACCAGGCACTGGCCGAGCAGGCCGAACGCATCCGCGAGCTCGCGGGCGCCCACGAGATCTACGAGTGGGCGTCCGAGGGCGGGCTGGTGGTGGACTGGCCGCGGCTCGTCCTGGGCGACACCGCCGAGGCGACTGCCCTGGCGCGACGGCGGCTCGATGCGGTGCGCACACTGGGTGGGGTGATGACCCCGTTCAAGCTCGCGCTGCTGGCGGAAATCCTGGCGCGCGAGGATCCCGCCGAAGCGCTCGAGGTGATCGAGGAGGCGCTGGCGCTGACCGCGCGGGGCGAGCGCTGGAGCGAGCCGGAGCTGCTGCGAGTCAAGGCGAACGTCCTGCTCGGGAGCGACGGGGACGCGGCCGAGGCCTGCCTGCACGGGTCGCTGCGCATCGCCCGCGAGCTGGGGGCCCGGGCGTGGGAATTGCGTGGTGCAACCGATCTCGCGAAGCTGTGGTGTGCACGGGGCAGACCCGATGACGCCCGTCAGATCCTCGCCCCGGTCCACGCGGGGTTCAGCGAAGGGCACGACACCGCGGACCTGCAAGACGCAAAGGCGCTTCTCGACCGGCTCGCGGGGGAATGTCACGCCGTGCCGGACGGTCGCCCTTGAAGGCACACGTCGAGGTCTTCGAGGCGGCGACGGGGATCGACTCCGGCTGTGGCCGGCGGGCACGGGGCTCATCCGTCGCGCCGGCTGCGGGCGTTGAACACCAGCGCCTCGAACAGGCGCCGCTGCTCCGGGCGCTGGGGCAGGTACTCCGGGTGCCACTGCACTCCCAGCAGGAACGGCCGCTGGGGGTCCTCGATGGCCTGCACCACACCGGTGTCCTCCCGCGCCACCACCTGCATGCGATCACCGGTGTCGCTCACCGCCTGGCGGTGCAGGGAATTCACCCAGCAGCGGGTGCGCCCGAGGACGCGGGCCAGGCGGCTGTCCGGCGCCACCTCCACCGGCTTGTACGGCAGCAGCGTCGTGACCTGGGTGCTCTCCATGTAGAAGTCCGCGAGATCGCGGTGCAGCCGGCCGCCACGGTGCACGTTGATGAGCTGGGCGCCGCGACAGATACCGAGCATCGGCAGGTGGCGCGCGTCGGCGTCGGCGATGAGCTCGAGCTCCAGCGTGTCCCGGGCATCGTCGCGGGGAATGAGGTGGCCGCTGCGGAACAGCGCGCGCAGCAGCCAGAACAGTGGCAGCAGCGCGAAGGTGAGCAGCCGCCGTGTCCAGTGCCGCGAGCTGCGCTTCACCGCCTCCTCGAGATCCGGCTCTGCCTCCTCGCCGTACAGCTCCGGCGCCACGTCGGCGCCACCTCCGATGACGAGTCCGTCGAGGCGATGCACCGGTCGCGGTCGCGCAGGCGTCACGCGCAGTGGCCGGCCCCCCGCGCGCAGCACCGCGAACGCGGTGGCGAGCCAGGCGGCGGTGCCGCCGCGGTCCGGTCCGGTGACGCCGATGACGGGACGCCGCAGCGGCGGCATGTGCTCGTTCTCCTGGTGCCCAACCTGAGGGCGGGTGCTGCTGTCCGACGCGGCACTCTACAGCCCCGGGGTGCGGTGACAGCGTTCGTTCCCGCAAGCCGCGATCACCCTTGCCGCGTGACGGTTCCGTGTCCTCACGCCCCGGCGGTGCCATCGAGCCCGCGCCGGACCCCGATATGGGCAAATTTCCCGAATTGCGTGCGCGATCGGCGAAATGGTTCACAAAAGTTCCTGCACGATCGGCCGTAAAACGAAGTGCCGGAATAACGACAACGATCCGGTGGGCGCGGGGTGATCCCCCGCCGCCGCACGCGGAGGTGACTACACCACTGCTTCCCTCCGCAACTCAGATTCAAGCGGGCGCACATGCCCCACGGAGACGGCCATCATGAACGCACAGACCCACAGCGGCAGCCAGATGGGGGCGAAGCTGTACGAATCCCTGTTCGCAGCCCTGCGCACCGAGAAGGGCGACGCGCACATCAACGACATCATCGAGAAGCTGCGCGCCACAGGACAGGGAACCGACACCATCACTGAGCGGGTGATGAAGACCCTGGGGCCGAACGCGACGGTGCGGGTAAAGCGCATCGCGGGCAACCGTGCCCAGCACATGGCCACGGGCACCTGGCAGCGCTACCGGATGACGCGCACGCGCCGCGTGCGCCTGTGGTTCCGCGACCTCCTCGACGGCGTGTGTCGAGCCTTCGGGCGCGGCGCCCGCCAGCGAAGCTGAAGGCTGCGGGTCGATCGCGACCTGGCACCGTCAAGAACGACGGGGTCAGAGCGACTTGATTGATTCTCGATCAGGTTGCTCTGGCCCCCTTGATTGGCGAAAGGCGTTATGGAAGAAGGCGAGGGTGCGCATCCAGGCGTCGGCGGCGGCGACCTCGCGGAAGCGCTCGGGGCTGAGGAAATTCTGAAAGGCGTGCCCTGCACCGTCGTAGCGGTGGAACTCGCAGGCGATGTCGTGGCGCGCGAACTCCGCCTCGATGCGGTCCACGTCGGCGGGTGAGGGCTCGGTGTCGTCGTTGCCGAAGAATCCGATCACCGGGCCGCGCACGGAGGGGATGCGCTCGAAAGGCGTCGGCCCGTCGCTGTTCCAGGCGAGCATGGTGCGCCCGCCGTAGTAGATCGCCAGCGGACCGATCTCGCCGATGCTGCCGGCCCCGAGCAGCGCGGTGCGCCCGCCCATGCAGTGGCCCACGACCCCGGTGCGCGCGGCGTCCACCGCCCCGGTGGCGCGCGCATGGGTGATGGCGGCACGGATGTCGTCGACGATGCGTCCGTCGTGCAGGCTCGCGCGCCGGGCGTCGCGATCCTCGATCCAGTCGTGATAGTGGAACACGTCCGGCGCGACCGCCACCCAGCCTTCCCGCGCGAGCCTGTCCACGCGGTCCTCGGTGAAGGCGTCCAGACCGCCGATATGGCACATCACCACCACCAGGGGGTGCGGGCCGCTGCCCCGCGGCGCGGCGATGCAGACCCGCATGGGGCTGCCGTTGACGTCCACCGTGTCGTAGCGGGCCATGTCGAGCTCCTTCGCGTCTGGTCGACATATTCTATGTAGGCGCCCGCTCGCGGGCGAACCGCGAAACCGCAGTGCCCCGGAAGCGCGTGCCCGGCGATCGCACCGGGCTGGTCCCCTGTACCATTGTCGGCGGATCCGCACCGGCAGACGGCTGTCCCACCCGCGTGACCTCGTCCGGCACCACCCTGACCTGCGAGCAGGTAAACGCACTGCAGCTCTTCGGCGATCTCCCGCGCCCGGTGCTGGAGGACATCGCGCGGCGCTGCCGGGTGCGCCGCTTCGACGCCGGCGAGCACGTCCTGCACCACCACGAGGCCTCCAGCGAGCTGTTCTTCGTGCTCGCCGGGCGGGTGCGCGTGCTGCTCTACTCGCCGTCCGGACGCAACGTGAGCTTTCGCGATCTGGACACCGGCGAGGTCTTCGGCGAGCTGGCCGCCATCGACGGGGGCCCGCGCGCCGCCAGCGTGGTGGCCAACGTGGACACGGTCCTCGCGGTCCTCTCGCGCCGGGACTTCCTGGATCTCATCGCCGCCCATCAGAGCGTGGCGAGCGCCCTGCTGCGCCACCTGGTGGCGCTCATCCGCAAGTACTCCCAGCGGGTCTACGAGCTCAGCACGCTCGGGGTGGAGGAGCGCATTCGCATCGAGCTGCTGCGCCTGGCATGGGAGGCGGCCGACGGCGATCAGGGCGCCGAGCTCAGGCCCGCGCCCACCCTGGCGGATCTGGCCAGCCTCGCGAGCACCACCCGCGAGGCGGTATCGCGGGAGATCTCCCGCCTTACCCGTAGCGGGCTGGTGGAACGGCGCGGCAAGTCGCTGCTGGTGCGCGACATCGCGAAGCTGAGCGCCACGGTGGAGGACCCGCTCGCCTGAAACGCCCCCGGGGCGCGCGACGGAGATCGCCAGCGATCCACGCGACCGCCCGGAAGCGCGCGCATCGGCGTGCGAAAACGCAATTCCGGGCACGCGGCGTATCCGTACTCTCCTGTCCCACGGATCGCGGCAACGGCAGCACGCCGTGCCGCACGACCAGCCCGGCGGCGAACACGCCGCGGGCCGGGCGCCGGGTCCACCCACTTCACAGGAGTACCGTCATGTTGAACAGGAAGACCATCGCCGCGATTGCACTCATCGCCACCGGCGCCAGCGGCGCCGCCCTCGCCGACGACGGCGACGTGCGCCGCGCCCGGCAGCTGCTGGAGCAGGCGCAGAGCTTCGGCAAGCCATCGATCACCGGCCAGTCCGCCGGCGAGACCCGCCGGGACGGCCGCGACTCGATGGTCACGAGCGCCAACGAGCTGCGCTGGGAAGAGATCCTGAAGAAGCAGGGCCGCAACTGAGTCAGGGCCGCCTCGCGAATCCCGCTCCTCCTGCGCCCCACACAGGGGCGTTCCACGCCGCCCGCCGCGTGCGGGCGGCGCTTTTCACCGGTGTGCCGGAATGTCGGCCCAGGCGGTCTCCAGAGCGACGCGCGCGGCTCGCGCGAGGGTGTCCGCGGACAGGCTCGCCACGTCGTCTGACCTGCCTCGGACCTGCTCGTGCACGTAAGGCAGGTGCATGAAGCCGGCGCGCACGCCGTCGCCACCCGCCGCCAGGTGATGCATCGCCCGGTAGAACACCCGGTTGCACAGGTAGGTGCCCGCCGAGTTCGAGATCGCCGAAGGAATGCCGGCCTCCTCCAGCGCCTCCACCGTCTTCGCCACCGGCAGCGTGGCCAGGTAGGCCGCCGGGCCGCCCGCCACCACCGGCTCCCCCCGGGGCTGGTGCCCTGCCTTGTCCGGCATCCGGTAGTCGTCCACGTTGATCGCGATGCGCTCCGGCGTGACCCGTGCCCGCCCGCCCGCCTCGCCCAGCATCAGCACCACCTCCGGCAGCGGCGCCACGAGGCGCTCCAGCAGCAGGTCCACGGCGCGGAAGCGGTCCACCGGCAGCACACAGGTCTCGAGCCGGACGCCCGCCACGGTCTCCCCGTCCAGCGCACGCACGACGATCTCCGACGGGTTCACGCGCTCGCCGCCGAAGGGCTCGAAGCCGGTGAGCAGCACCCGCGTCACCGTGCCGGCTCCGGCGACACGCTCACCACCACCTTGCCCCGGTTCTCGCCCCGCAGCAGACCGATGAGCGCCCGCGGTGCGTTCTCGAGCCCGTCGATCCGGTGCTCGCGCCACTTCACCTTCCCCGCACGCACCCACTCCCCCATGTCGCGCAGGAACTCCGCCTGACGGTGGGCGAAGTCGCGCACGATGAACCCACGGATCAGCACCCGGTGGGTGAGCACCGCGCGCATGAGCTCCGGCAACCGGTTCACCCCTTCGGGGAGCGCGGTCATGTTGTACTGGGAGACGAGGCCGCACACGGGCATGCGGGAGAAGTCGTTGAGCAGCGGGATCACCGCCTCCAGCACCCGCCCGGCCACGTTCTCGAAGTACACGTCGATACCCGCGGGGCAGGCGGCGGCGAGTCGCTCGGCCAGATCCGGTGCACGGTGGTCGACACAGGCATCGAAACCGAGCTCCTCCACGGCCACACGGCACTTCTCCGGTCCGCCGGCGACGCCCACGGCGCGCAGCCCCTCGAGCTTCGCCATCTGGCCCACCACGCTGCCCACCGCGCCGGTGGCGGCGGCCACCACCAGGGTCTCGCCGGCGGCGGGCTTGCCGATCTCGAGCAGTCCCGTGTAGGCGGTCATCCCGGGCATGCCCAACACCCCCAGGGCCAGGGACAGGGGCTCCGGCGCCGGGTCCAGCTTGCGCAGCCCCGTGCCGTCACCCACCGCCCAGTCCTGCCAGCCGGTTCGCCCCACCACGAGATCGCCCGGCGCGTAGTCCGGGTGGCGCGACGCCGCCACCACGCTCACGGCGCCACCCTCCATGACGCCCCCGATCGCCACCGGCGCGGCGTAGGACGCACCGGCGTTCATGCGCCCGCGCATGTAGGGATCCAGGGACAGGTAGACGGTGCGGGTGAGCACCTGGCGTTCGCCCGCCTCGGGCACGGCGACACGGTCCAGGGTGAAGTCCTCCGGTACCGGCTCCCCGCGGGGGCGCCGGGCCAGCAGGATGCGACGGTTCATGGGCGGTCACCTGCGAAGTGGGCCTGGAGGGTCGCGCCTATTGTCGTCGCTCGCCGCCCGTTGTCACGCCTGCCCGGCCGGCGACCCGGTGCGAGCGCGCCCGGCTCGCGTCACACCCGCTCCAGCAGCGATCGGATCACCGCCCACGCCATGGCCGACGTCAGCGCCACCGCGAGCAGTGACGCCGCCATGCCCACGAGCACCACGACGCCGTCGCGTTCCGACATCCCCACCGCGATGACGATGGCGGCAATCCCGGGCGGGATGTTGCCGATGATGGGAATGGGCAGGGCGATGATGGTGCCCAGCACCAGCAGGGTGAAGCCGATGGCCGCCTCCCCCAGGCGGCCGTGGGTGACCGCCAGGCGCGGCCGGCACACCCGCTCCAGGCGCTGCACCCAGGGCACCACCCGGTCAACCACCCGTCGGAACGTGTCGCGGGAGAAACCGCGCCGCGCCAGCGGCGCCGGCAGCGCGACGCCGGGCAGACCCATGAGCATCTGCAGCGCGATGAGCAGGATGATGGCGCCGCAGGCGCCGGCGATCCCCGGCGGCATGGGCAGGGCGCAAGGCACGGCGAACACGAGGGTCACCAGTCCGAAGGAGCGATGGCGCAGGGACGTCACCAGGTCGCCCAGGGTGATGATTTGCGGTGTGTCGCTGCCCCAGGCCAGCTCGCGCAGCAGCTCCGACGTGCGGGTGGGCGCCGCGCCGCGCGCCGCGCCCGCGAGAGCATGCATTCCACCGTCGTTCACGTAAAGCCACATCCGTCCGGCGGACGCGGCGCGTGCCCGCGCCCGTGACCTGCCGCCGGCCGGAGATGATACGGAGGACCGGGCACTTCGATCGTGACGCTTCAGACAGCCGGCGTCCCGCCTGGCACCGGTTCTCTCCCGGATGGCGACCGCATCACGAAATGGCACGACGTGTACTGTTACGGTCGCCTCGCACCATCCAAGTGGGCCCGCCATGAAACCCCTCGAAGTCGCCCTCGTGCTGGCCTTTCTCGTAGGCACCGCCAGCGCGGACACCGTGAACATTCCCCTCGGGGCCCAGCCCCCCAACACTGCCGAGGGTGTGCCCCGACCGACGCGGGGAATGACCATGGACGCCGTCGTCGAGCGCTTCGGCGAGCCCGCGAAGCGCCTGCCCGCGGTGGGCGAGCCACCCATCACGCGCTGGATCTACGATAGGTTCACGGTCTACTTCGAGGGCGAGCGCGCGGTGCACGCGGTCGTGAACCGCAAGGCAGTTCCGGAGCCCCCGGGCTGACGCGGGGCAGCCAGGGGCCTGCTCCCGCTCCTGAAGCCGCTCGCCGTAGCGCACGGCGTGCTCGACGCGGCGCAGCGCCGGCGCGGGGGCGCCGCCGTGAATCTGCCCACGACGCCGGCGGCACGGTCAGCTCGCGAGACGTTCGGTCCGCGGCTCGATCTGGTCGTCATTGGCCGCGGCAGCCCATCGCGAGGCCGCGACGGACCGGGCGGGCACCGGCTCGACCTCGTGGCGGGTGGCACGGTCGATCGCGACGCGGGTGATCTCGCTGCGGTGGATGCCGATGTCCTTGAGGGTGTGATCGCTCAGCTCCGACAAGGCGCGAATGGTCCGTTGCTCGTCCAGATGCGTGCGGATGCGGTCGGTCACCGACCGAATGGCACGCCCCAGCGGCCGGATGACGAGCCGGTCGAACTCCTGCGCCCGGAGTCGGCTCGCCGTGGCGTATGCACGGCTCATGTCGAACTCGCCGAACAGGTCCCGCTCGTACAGGAACTGGGCGTTCACGGTCTCGAAATGCTGCTCCCGGTTGCTCATGACTGCATCTCCTGAATGGCTGGTGGATGCAGATCATGGCGATGCGGTTCTTCCGTTCGGTGTCCGCGCCGCGCCGATTGGTATCAGATGTATCAGGCGGGATGGGCGCCGTGACGATGCGCCTGCGGGTGCAGGTGCAGGTCCGCCTCGAGTGGGCATCCACCCCGTGCACCGCAGCGGTCAGCGGCGCGACGGCGCGATCTCGAGCGAGCGCAGCAGCCTGCGTATCTCCTCCGGTCTCACCGGCTTCTCCAGATAGGGACGGCCGGACGAGATCAGGAACTGCTGCACATGCGCGCTCATCGTGTCTCCTGTCACGAAGACGACGCGATCCACCAGCTCCGGTCGCACACGTTCGAGCGCCTGACACAGCTTCGGCCCGTCGAGATCCGGCATCCGTATGTCGCTCAGCAGCACGTCGAACGCCTGCCCGGAAAGCCTTGTCAGTGCCGAGTCTCCCGAGTACGTGACTGCCACTTCGTGGCCATCCAGCCGCAGCATGTCCGCGAGGGAATCGGCGACTTCGGGCTCGTCGTCGACGACGAGGCTCGCGAGCGGGCCCGAACGCACCTCGGATCGCTCGGTCCGCTCGCCTCGCGAACCCTCGCTGCCCACGACCGGCAACAGGATCGTGAAGGTCGCCCCACCACCGGGCGTGGTATCCAGGCGAATCGTGCCTCCGTGCCCTTCCACGATGCGGTGACAGATGGACAGCCCGATGCCCGTGCCCGCACCGACCTCCTTCGTCGTGAAGAAGGGCTCGAAGATTCGCGAGCGGATCGACTCCGGCACGCCGGGGCCGTTGTCCTTTACCTCGATCACGACCCGCTCCAGGTCCTCGCGATAGGCCGAAGAGATCGCGAGACGACGCGCCCCTTCGATGCACTGCAGCGCATGGTGGGCATTGACCAGGAGATTGGTCAGGACCTGCCCCATCTGTGCACGGTCTCCCCGGATGGCCGGGAGGTTGCCGGAGAGTCGCACCGACACCGAGATGCCGGTGGATTGCAGGCTCTCGGCAGCGAGCGCCAGCGCGGTCTCGATCAGCTCATTGACGTCGAGCGACGTCCGATCGCCAGGCTGCTGACGTGCCATGGCGAGAAAGGTCTTCACGATCCGCGAGCGGCGATCCGCCGCACCGGCGATCTTCCTTGCGCGCTCGACGATGCGAGGATCCTCCGCCGTCTCGTCGAGCAGCAGCGCCTGCCACACGACCACGGACAGCGGGTTGTTCAGCTCGTGGGACACGCTCGCGAGGAGCTCGAAGAGAGCGCTCAGTTTCTCGCTTTGATGCAGCGCATCGCGCTGACGACTCATCTCCTGCTCCATCGCCCGTCGCTCGGTGAGGTCTTGGGTACTCGAGACGTTCACCTCCTCGCCCTGGTGCTCGATGAGCCGGCACGAGAGCGCCGCGGGGAAGGTCGTGCCGTCGGCGCGCTTGAGCTCGAGCTCGTAGTGGTCGATCTTCCCGGCCTTTCGCAAGGCGTCCATGACAGGGCCGCGATCCGCCTCGCGCACGTAGTAGTTCCGGGCCCACTGTGCTTTCTCGGGCGGCAGCGCCCCGAACAACGTGGTGGTGGCGGGGTTGTCGTAGAGGATACGGCCGTCGCGGAGCCGGCTCATGCGCAGCGGCACCGGACACGCCTCCAGCACCTGGCGCACCAGCGCTTCCCGTTCGCGTAATGCCTCTTCCATCTTCTTGCGGTGTGTCACGTCGGTCACGCTGGTGACGGTGCCGCCCTGGCGAGTGCGCTGGTTCGAGTAGGCGAGCCAGCGCCCATCCCATTGTCGGAGCTCCGCGTATCCGCCCGCGACCGCGCGCATCGCTGCCATCGCCTCCTGACGCTGCTGGTCGCCGACGATGTCGGGGAACTGGCCCCGCTCGAATGCCGCGCGCAGCAGCGTCTCCCAGCTCACGCCAGGGACTGCCATCTCGCGGCACTTCGCGCTGAACTCTCGATAGCGCTCGTTGCACAGGAGCAGCCTGTCGTCCCGATCGTAGAGCGCCACCCCTTCGGACAGGGACTCTATGGCGTCCTCCAGCGTCTCGCGGGCGAGCCGGAGATCCTCTTCGCGGCGGCGTATCGCGGAGATGTCGCTCGCGATTCCCACGACCCGCTCGACGTTTCCAGCGGAATCCTTGACGGGCACGAAGCTCGACGCCAGCGTGACCGGACGACCTTGACGTCGCAGGCAATTCTCGAACTCGACGGCGCGTCCGGACACCGCCTCGTCCCACAGCGCCCGCACCCGCTCGCGGTCCGCCTCGGGCACCAGATCCACGATGTGTCGGCCGATGATCTCGCCGGAGCCCGGCTCGGTGTCGCTCAGCTCGAAGCCCTTCGCGTTCATGGATCGGCACCTTCCGTCGAGATCCAGCTCGCAGATCAGGATCGGCGCGTGCTCCACCAGCGTGCGATAGCGCAGCTCGCTCGCCCGCAGCGTCAGCTGGGCGGTCTTGAGTTTCGTGATGTCGGTGCGGATGATGGCGAAGCCGCCGTCGGAGAGCGCGCTGCTGGTGACGAGCTTCCACTCGCCGCTCTTGAGCTCCACCTCCGCGGCATCTCCCCGTCGCAGCCGATCGCGCCACTCACGCGCTGCGTCAGGCATTCCCTCCACCGGGTGTCCATCGATGGTCGCGACCTTGCTCAGGAACTGCTCGCTGCGCGATACCCGGGGCTTCGCCATCAGCTCGCTCGGCATCGCATCGTAGATGGACGCGTAGGCCGCGTTGCAGAGCACTAGGCGTCCGTCAGGCGCGATGATCGCGAAGTCGTTCGGAATGCTCTCGATGGCGTCGTTCAGGAGCTGGTTGAGCCGCTGACTCTCCTGCTCGGCGTTCTTCAGTCGGGTGATGTCCGTGCGCAGAACGGCGAAGCCGCCGTCGACCACCGGGGTCGCGCTCACGAGCCTCCACTGCCCGTCGCGGAGCTGCACCTCCGCCGGAACGGCATCGACTCCTGCCAGGCGCTCATGCCACCACCTCGCGTCCGCTTCGCTGCCGTCGATCGGGCGCCCGTCGATGGACGCGACCTTGCGCAGGAAGCGGCGGGTACGTTCCATGCGGGACAGCCCGACCAGGGCATCCGGCGACTCGCCGTAGATCTCGGCGTAGGATCGGTTGCAGAGCAGGAGGTATCCCCGGGAGTCCGAGACGCCAAAGGCATTCGGGATGCTCTCCAGCGCGTCGTGCAACAGCCGGCTGAACCGCTCGGCCTCGCGCCGGGCACGCTTGAGGCTCGTGATGTCGGTCCTGATGACCGCGGCGCCACCGTCGGGCATCGGGCTCACGTTCACCAGCAGCCACTTGCCGTTCGCGAGCGCCACCTCCGCAGGGGGCGCCCCCGGCGTCATTCGATTCATCCACCACTCGACGTCCTCTTCGCCCCCCGTGATGGGCCGGTCGTCGACGCGGACCACGCTGGCGAGGACCTTGCGGACCCGGTCCCGCCGCGTCGACCCGACGAGTGCGGCAGGTGACTGGTCCAGCGGCTCGGCGAAGGCGCGGTTGCACAGGGTGAGCGTGCCCTCGGCATCGAGGATCCCGAACGCGCTGGGCGAGCTCTCCAGGGCTTCCACCAGCAGACGGTGAAGCCGCTCCCCTTCGGCCACGGCGAGCTCCAGCCGGCGCGTGTCCGTGGCGTGCGCCGGTTCCGGGTCCGGTTCCGGTTCCGATTGCCGTAGCAGGAACCCGACGATCCGCACCGGCTGCTCGCGAACGTCAACGTGCGCCTCGTCCGTCACGTATCGGAAGCGGCCGTCGTCGTCGCGCAGCCGGTAGCTGCAGCGCATCCTGCCGCTGCGGGCCAGCGCCTCGAGACTGCGCCGGTAGCCGGCGCGATCCTCGCGATGCACCCGATGGGCGAGAGCACCTTCTGCCAGCAGTGCCGACGGGCTGCATCCGATCTCGCGCGCGGCGTTGCGTGCGACGTAGGTCAGCCGGGCGGCTCCGTCCAGCACTGCGGAGTAGAAGACCGTCGGGGATCGGGTGAGGGCGAACTCGACGACCTCGGGCGGTGGCGACCCGGGGCTTGCGACGTCGGAACTGGACACGGCCACCGGTACTTGCACCTCGCTGGAAGAGTCGGAAGCGGTCCCAAGCGCGCGCGACCGGTTCCGGCCGGCCATGCGCAGGACCGTGCTTCCACATTCGCTGTGCTCGCCGTGGCAGCAGACGCTGTGCAGCGGCGCAGCGTCCCTCTCCTGCGTCTAGCTGCACGAACCGGGTGCGTCGACGGTGCGGATTCGCACCGTCGCTCGTGTCTGAAGGTATCGGTCGATGGGACCGTAGTCGGCATGGACGCCGCCTCCGAGTCCCCAGGGACG
Source organism: Gammaproteobacteria bacterium (assembly GCA_041593595.1). GTDB lineage: Bacteria > Pseudomonadota > Gammaproteobacteria > HK1 > HK1 > JBFHNV01. The sequence continues at coordinate 2,463 of JBFHNV010000141.1, read as the reverse complement.
GGCCCAAGGCGAGCCGCATCGATCCCTGCCTTCCTCCTCAGCACGAACCGTCCGCAGCGGGACTTGCAACAGCCATTCAGCGCTGCAGCAGCTCCAGCGGCAGGGCGGACAGGCTCTCGGCGCCCCCCTCGCCCACCAGGGAGCTGCGCCCCACCGTCATGGCCAGGCCTCGCTCGCTGTCGAAGATGATGATGTGCACGAAGAACACCATGCCCGGCGCGATCTCCACCGGGTTGCCGTGGTAGAGCATGGGCCAGTCCATCCAGTTGGGCGAGAACGTCGTGCCCAGGCAGTAGCCGCAGGCGTGCATGCGGTGCGCGCGATAGCCGGCCCGGTCCAGGGTCTCGGCGTGGGCGTCGAAGGCCTCGCCCACCGAGCGGCCCGGCCGCAGCTTCTCCTCCACCGCCAGCAGCGCGTCGCAGGCCACCGCGTGCATCTCGCGCTGGCGCGCCGGTGCCTCGCCGATGACGGCGGTGGTCATCATGGCGGCGTGGTAGTGGCGGTAGGCACCCGCCCACTCGAGGGTGAGCTGGTCGCGGTCCGACAGCGTGCGCCGGCCCGAGAAGTAGCGGCACAGCAGAGCCCGCTCGCCGGAGCCGATGATGAACTCGTTGCCGGGATAGTCGCCGCCGCCCTCGAAGATCTCGCCCTGCATGGCAGCGAGGATGGCGCCCTCGTCGGCACCCGGGCGGATCAGCGGCAACGCCGCCTGCAGCGCCGCGTCGGCCAGCTCCCCCGCGCGGCGCACGTAGACGATCTCGGCGGGGCTCTTCACGAGCCGCAGGCGGCTCACCAGCAGCGAGGCGTCCTCGAGCGCGCAGAAGCCCTCGAGCGCGGCCTCGAGACGCTTGCCGTTGCGCGCGGTGAGCCCGTAGGCGTCGTACTCCACGCCGAGGCGTTTCCTCTCGGCGCCGTACTCGCGGAGGATCTCCCGCAGGTCCGCCGCCGGATCCGCGTCCGGCCCGTCCACCCACACGCGGATGTCCTCCACCACCGAGGTCTGCTGTGCCTGGCGCAGATCCGGCGCCCGGGTGAGGAGCACCATGCGCCCGTCGCACGCCAGGTAGAGGCACTGGAAGAACACGTAGCCGAAGGTGTCATAGCCGGTGAGCCAGAAGTGGCTCTCCTGGCGGAAGCACAGCAGGCCGTCCAGCCCGTCGGCCGCCATCCGAGCGCAGGCCCGCTCACGGCGTGCGGCCAGCTCGGCCTCGGTGAAGTGCAGGTGTCTCATGGCCGCGTCCCTGTGCGCGCTGACCCGCGTGACAGCATACCGGTGCGAGGGCGCGGCGACCCGCGGCCGCCCCGCCAGCGTGCGGCGCGCCCGGCGCTCACGTGAGCAGCCCGAGCACCAGGGGCACCAGCATCGGCGCCCACAGGGCGGTGATCAGGCCGTTGAACCCCATGGCGACCCCCGCGAAGGCGGCGGCGGTCTCGTCGATCTGCACCGCGCGGCCGATGCCGATGCCGTGGGCCGCGAGCCCCAGCGCGAAACCCTGGGCCGCCGGCGAGCGCACTCCCACGATGCGGAAGACCAGGCCCGCCATCATTCCGCCCAGCACGCCCGCGAGCACCACCACCACCGCGGCGATGGTCGTGAGCCCGCCCAGCGCCTCGGTCACGCCGAGCGCGATGGGCGTGGTCACGGACTTCGTCGCCAGGGCGCGCATGACGCCATCCGACGACCCGAGCCAGAAGGCCAGCAGCACCGCCGGCAGGGACGCCAGCAGCGAGCCCACGGGCAGCGCCACGGCCAGCGGCACCGCCGCGCGCCGCACCAGCTTGAGGGTCTTGTACAGCGGCACCGCCAGCAGCACCGTCACGGGACCCAGCAGGAAGTGGATGAACTGGGCGCCGGCGAAATAGTCCGCGTAGTCCACCCGGGTGGCCCACAGCACGGCGCCGAGCACCAGGATGGCCACCAGGATGGGATTGGCGAGCTGGCGCCCGCGCATGCGCGTGTAGATCCAGCGGCCCAGCAGATACGCCGCAACGGTGGCGAACAGCCACGCCAGGGGCGACGCGGCGAGATAGGCCCGCAGGCCCTGCACCGTGTCATACATTGCCCCCACCCTCCCTGGCCGTCAGCCCCTGGATGATCAGGCCGGACACCGCCATGGCCAGCGCCGACGACACCACCACTGCCACCAGCATGGGCACGAGCTCGCTCGTGACCAGCGCGAGATGCGCCGTCACCCCCACGGTGGCGGGCAGGTAGTAGAGGTACAGGTGGCGCAGGAAGCCCGTGGCCAGCACGTCCAGGGCCTGCGGCAGGCGATCCATCCTCAGCAGCAACGCGAGCAGCAGCACCATGCCGATGACGGGCCCCGGCACGGGCAGCCCGGTCACGGTCGCGGCCAGCTCGCCCACGAGCTGCAGGCCGAGCACGATGACGATCCAGTTGAGCATGGCACCTCCGGGGGATGACGGAGGCGCCATTATGGCGGGCGCGCGCGGGCGGACACC
>JBFHNV010000140.1:0-15709 GCA_041593595.1 Gammaproteobacteria bacterium | reverse complement strand
GGCAGGCGCCGGGCGCCCGCGCCGGAGATGATTGGCCACCTGTCGCAGAGTACGACGACGAATTCAAGCGACTGCGAATTCAAGCGACTGCGTCCCTCTTGATTAGGGGGTGAGGCGGTCGAGGCGGAGGCGGTGGCGGTCGTCGGTGAGGCGGGCGAGGCTGGCGAACACGGCCATGAACACGCCGCTGGCGGTGGCGCCGGCGATCATGAACATGATGAGGAGCTGGTAGCGCACCGCGGAGGTGGGATCCACGCCGGCGATGATCTGGCCGGTCATCATGCCTGGCAGCGCCACCACGCCGGTGGCCGCCATGGCGTTGATGATGGGCATGAAGCCCGCGCGCAGGGCGCGCCGCGCCGTGGGACGAAGGGCCTGCCAGCGGGTCGCGCCCAGGGCGAGCTGGGCCTCGATGGCGCTGCGCTCCCGCGCCGCCGTGAGCCCGATGTCGTTGAGCGCGAGGCTCACACCGGTCATGACGTTGCCCAGCACCATGCCAAGCAGCGGCAGCGCGTAGCGCGGCGCGTGCCACGGCTCCGGGCGGATCTGCACCGTGAGCGCGAACGCGGTCACCAGCGCGGCGGCCAGCATCACCGTGCCCGCCCCCAGGCCGTAGCCCCACGCCCCGCGCAGGCGCCGCTCCTGGCGGGCGCGCACCTCGTAGCCCGCGAACAGCCCCATCACCACCGCCAGCGAGCCCGTGACCCAGGGCGAGCCGAGCGCGAACACCGCCTTCAGCACCAGCCCCACCAGGAACAGCTGCACGATCATGCGCGCCGCCGCCACCAGCACCTCCTTCGCGAGGCCCAGCTGCATCACGAGCGACAGCCCCGCGTTGAGCAGCAGCAGCACGGTGCCCACGGCGAGATCCAGATCGCTGATCTCGATGTAGCTCATTCGCCCGCCACCGCCGCGCACGCCGTCACCCGCCCGGCCGCCACCTGCACCTCCCGCGCCGCCAGCCGGGCGATCTGCGCCTGCTCGTGGGTGGTCATGAGGATCCCCCCGCCGCCCGCCAGGTGCTCGTTCAGCAGCCCCTCGACAGCTCGCTTGCTGTCCTCGTCCAGCGCGCTGGTGGGCTCGTCCAGCAGCAGCACCTGCGGCGACTCCGCGAGCGCGCGGGCGAGCGCGAGGCGCTGGCGTTCGCCGGTGGACAGCCGGTCGATGGCCCAGTCCAGCACCTCGTCGCGGAAACCCAGCCGGCCCAGCATCGCCGTGTCCGGAGGCGTGCGGAAGTGGGCCAGCACCTGTACCGCCCACCAGCCGGGCTCCGCCGGCACCAGCATCACCTGGCGCCGCCACGCGGGCGCCGGGTAGCGCTCGCGGACCTGGCCGGACAGGCGCACCTCGCCCTGGTTCGGATCGAGATCGGCGATGGCCCGCAGCAGCAATGTCTTGCCGGAGCCGGACGGCCCGGTGACCGCGACGCACTCCCCCGCAGCCACCTGGAGCTCCGCGCACACGAGCCCCGCGCGCTCGAGCCCGCGCACCGCGAGCAGCGGCACACCCGTCGCGGCGAGCCTCGCCGGCGCCGCGGCCGCTGCGCTGCTCACCGGCGGCGATTCAGTTCAGGAACGGCACCGCCATGCCCTTCTGCACCGCCGGGCGCTCCCCCACCGCATCGAACCACCGCTTCACGTTGGCGAACTCGTTCAGGTCCACCTGGTGGCGCTCGAAGCGCGCGATCCAGGGGTAGGTGGCGATGTCGGCCACGCTGTAGAAGTCGCCGGCCATGAACGGCGCCTCCGCCAGACGCCGGTCGAGCACGCCGTACAGACGCCGGGTCTCCTCGTGATAGCGCTTCTGGCCGTAGGGCACGATCTCCTTGGGCTGGAACAGGAAGTGGTGGGCCTGGCCGAACATGGGTCCGACGCCGCCCATCTGCCACATGAGCCACTGGAAGGTCAGCGCGCGGTCCACGCCCGAGTCCGGCAGCAGCGGGCTCGCGGTCTTCTCCGCCAGGTACACCAGGATGGCACCCGACTCCATGAGGGCGAGCGGCTTCCCCCCGGGACCGTCCGGGTCGACGATGGCGGGAATGCGGTTGTTGGGCGCGATCTTCAGGAACTCCGCCGCATGCTGCTCGCCCTTGCCGATGTTGATCTCGTGCACGTTGTACGCCAGCTCCAGCTCCTCGAGCATGATGGATGCCTTGCGCCCGTTGGGGGTTGCCCAGGTGTACAGCTCGATGGTCGCCATCGGATCTCCCTTGTGTTGCGTGCGGCCGGCATGCGGCGAGGACGGCGAGAGGATAGGCCATCGGCCGTCGCGCCGACAGGCGCGCCCGAGACGTCCCGCCGACCGGCGCGCTGCAGACGATCTTCCGACGGGCACGCTTCGGACAGCGTTCGAACAGGCACGTCGGGCGCGTCCCACGCACGTGCGCCGGTCCCGTGTAGCATCCGAATCCGCCGTCCCCGGACGAGTTCGATCCCATGAGCAGGTTCGGCATCAGCCAGCCGGTGCGCCGGGTGGAGGACCTGCGCTTCCTGACCGGCACCGGTCGCTACGTGGGCGACCTGGACGTGCCGGGCCAGGCCCACGCGGTGAAGTTCCGATCGCCGCTGGCCCATGCGCGCATCCAGGCCCTGGACGTGGACGCCGCGCGCCGCACCCGGCGTCGTGGACGTCATCACCGGCGCCGAGCTCGCCGAGGCCGGAGTCAACAACATGGCCTGCGGGATCCGGCTGAAGAACCGCGACGGCACGCCCCGCGCCGAGCCGGGCCGCCCGCTGCTGGCCACGGACCGGGTGCGCTACGCCGGCGACAACCTGGCGCTGGCCGTCGCCAGGAGCGCGGCCCGGGCCCGTGGACGCCCTGGCGCCGCGTGGCGTCACGCGCCTGGACATGCCGGCTACGCCCCTGTCCCTGTGGCGGGCGCTGGCGGCGGCCGGCCGCTGAGAGGGGGAAGGAAAGGCTTCCCGGCGGCCGCCGGGAAGCGCTCGCGTCACGGCGGCCACGAACGGCATGCTTCAAGTCGCGGCCGCGGCGGCCGATAAGCGGGTGACTACCCGCAATCGCAGGCCGCCGCTCCATGGCCGAGAACGGAAACAGCAATGTCACGCCCATGCCCGAGCGGCGCTCGCCGAACGGCGGGCGCGCGCGCTCGGTGGGCGAGACCACGAACTTCGACGTGGGCGCCATCGAGGCCGCGCGCAAGCGCGAGGAGGAGCACGAGCCCATGTTCCTCGTCTGCCGCGGGGTGCAGCGTGGCCGACCCATCCCCGTGCGCGACGGCACGTGGACGCTGGGGCGCGGGCCGGTGTGCGACGTCTCGGTGCAGGGGCGCGGCATCTCGCGCACCCACGCGCGGGTGGAGTACTCGCTGGAAAAGGGCGTGGTGGTCAGCGACGCGGCCAGCACCAACGGCCTGTTCGTCAATGGCTGCAAGGTGGATCGTCGCGCGCTGCGCGACCGCGACGTGGTGCAGCTCGGCCCGGAGGTGGTGCTGCGCTTCATGTTCGCGCCGGCCTGCGACATGGACATGCGCGTGCGCCAGTACGAGAACGCCATCGTCGACGACCTCACGGGCGTGCACAACCGCCGCTACCTGATGGACTCGCTGGACCACGAGATGTCCTTCGCGTCGCGCCACCGCCAGCCCCTGTGCCTGATGCTGGTGGACATCGACCACTTCAAGCAGGTCAACGACGTGCGCGGCCACCAGGCCGGCGACGCGGTGATCAAGCAGCTCGCGGAGGCCGTCGCGGACGCGCTGCGCGGCGAGGACGTGTTCGCGCGCGTGGGCGGCGAGGAGTTCGCCATCGTCACCCGCGGGCTGGACACGGACATGGCCCGCGAGGTGGCGGAGCGGGTGCGCATGCTGGTGGAGGCCCGCGCCTTCCGCTGGCAGGATGACGACATCAAATGCACGATCTCGGTTGGCGGCACCATGCTCCGCGCGAAGGAAGCCCTCGATGCCAGCGTCCTGCTCCGGCGCGCCGACGACAACCTCTCCCGGGCCAAGGACGGCGGCCGCAATCGGGTCGTTCTGGACTGACACGGCCGCCGACGCCGTGACGGCCCCGGTGGCCGCCGGCGTGCGCGTGCTGGGCCCGCCCCACGGCCCCACCGCCCGCGCCGCGCGCGGGCTGCTCGCACGCTTCGGCCTCTCGCTCGCCTGGACCGCACCCGGCGCGCCCATCCCTGGCAGCTACTGGGGTGCCCCCGAGGCGGGGCTCAGCGGCGCGCGTCTGAGCGCGCGCGGCGACACGCCGCTGCACTCGCTGCTGCACGAGGCCTGCCACTACGCGTGCATGGATCCGGATCGGCGCGCCGCGCTGGACACGGATGCCGGCGGCGACCCGCTGGAGGAGTGCGCCGTGTGCTACCTGTCCATCCTGCTCGCGGACCACCTGCCGCGCTTCGGCCGCGCGCGCATGCTCGCGGACATGGACGCCTGGGGCTACGGCTTCCGCCTGGGCTCGGCGCGGGCGTGGTTCGAGAACGACGCCGGCGACGCGCGGGCATGGCTAGCGACCCACGGTCTCACCGCAGCGGACGACACGGTGCGCTTCCGGGTGCGCGGCGGCGGGGCCCATGGCGCCTGACGCGGATTACGTGATCGTCGGCGCCGGCTCTGCCGGCTGCGCCCTGGCGGCGCGACTCACGGAGGACGGCCGGCACACGGTGACGGTGCTCGAGCACGGTGGCAGCGACGCCGGGCCGCTGATCCAGATGCCGGCGGCCCTGTCCTATCCCATGGGCATGCGGCACTACGACTGGGGCTACGCGAGCGAGCCGGAGCCGCACCTGGGCGGGCGGCGCCTGGCGTGTCCCCGCGGCAAGGTCATCGGCGGCTCGTCCTCCATCAACGGCATGGTTTACGTGCGTGGCCACCCGCTGGACTTCGACCACTGGGCGGAGCTCGGCGCCACGGGCTGGTCCTTCGCGGACGTGGCCCCCTACTTCCGGCGCATGGAGTGCAGCCACGGTGGCGAGGCGGGCTGGCGCGGCAGCGACGGGCCGCTGCACGTGATCCGCGGCCGGCGCGCGAACCCGCTGTACGGCGCCTTCGAGGAGGCTGGCCGGCAAGCGGGCTTCGAGCCGACCCCGGACTACAACGGCTCGAAGCAGGAAGGCTTCGGCCCCATGGAGATGACCGTGTGGCGCGGCCAGCGCTGGTCCGCTGCCAACGCGTACCTCAAGCCTGCCCTGGGACGCCGCAACCTGACCCTCGCGCGAGGTCTGGCGCGCCGCGTCGTATTCGAGGGCCGGCGTGCCGTGGGCGTCGAGTTCGAGCGGGGCGGGCGCGTCGCGGTGCTGCGCGCGCGCCGCGAGGTGATCCTGGCGGCCTCGTCCATCAACTCGCCGAAGCTGCTGCTGCTGTCCGGCATCGGCCCGGCGGCGGAGCTGGCGCACCTCGGGATCCCGGTGCTCGCGGACCGCCCCGGCGTGGGTGCGAACCTGCAGGACCACCTGGAGGTGTACGTGCAGTACGAGTGTCGGGAGCCGGTGAGCCTGTACCCGAAGCTCAACCCACTGGCGAAGGCGCTGATCGGCGCGCGCTGGCTGCTCACCCGCACCGGCGACGGTGCCAGCAACCACTTCGAGAGCGCGGCCTTCGTGCGCTCCCGCGCGGGGGTGCGCTACCCGGATATCCAGTTCCATTTCCTGCCGGTGGCCGTGCGCTACGACGGCAAGGCGCCGGCGCGCTGCCATGGCTTCCAGATGCACGTGGGCCCGATGCGCTCGGAGTCTCGCGGCCGGGTCCGGCTCAGGAGCGCCGATCCCCGCGAGCCGCCCGCCATCGCGTTCAACTACATGTCGCAGCCGCAGGACTGGCTGGACTTCCGACACTGCATCCGGCTGACCCGGGAGATCGCCGCGCAGCCTGCCTTTGCCCGCTACCGCGGCCGCGAGCTCGCACCGGGCGACGGCGTCACCCGCGACGAGGACATCGACGACTTCCTGCGCGATGCGGTGGAGAGCGCCTACCACCCTTGCGGCACCTGCCGCATGGGCGCGGCCGGCGACGCGCGCGCGGTGGTGGATCCCCGGTGCCGCGTCATCGGCGTGGAAAGCCTGCGCGTGGCGGACAGCTCCATCTTCCCGCGCATCACCAACGGCAACCTGAACGCGCCCTCCATCATGGTGGGCGAGAAGGCCGCCGACCACGTGCTGGGCCGCCCGCCCCTGCCGCCGTCGAACCTGCAGCCGTGGATCAATCCGCGCTGGGAGACGTCGGACCGCTAAGGGACCAAGGGACTGTCCCCGCAGGGGACTGTCCCTGGTGTCCCCGTCAGAGCGCCTTCGCGAGGAACTCCGCCATTCTCCGGTTGAACACGTCCGCGTGCTCCACGTTCACGAAGTGGGCGGCGTCGGGGATGATCTCGAGCTCGGAGCCGGCAATACGCTCGTGGATGGCGCGTGCCGCAGACGGCGGGGTGCCTGGGTCCTGCTCGCCCACCACCACCAGCGTCGGCGCGGTGATGGCGCGGATGCTCTCGCGCTGGTCCATGTGGGCGATGGCGTGGCAGCAGGCGCAGAAGCCGTCCGCGGGCGTGGCCAGAATCATCTCCCGCACCCGCGCCACCTCCGCCTTCAGACGCGTCTGGCCGCCCTTGGTGAACCAGCGGTCCACGGTGGCGTCCACGACCGCGGGCATGCCGCCTGCGCGCACCGTCGCGATGCGCTGCTCCCACACCTCGGGCCCGCCCACGTGGCAGGCGGTCGCGGTGAGCAGCAGTGCGCGCACCCGCCGCGGATGCAGCGTGGTCAGGCGCTGCGCCACCATGCCGCCCATGGAGCAGCCCATCACGACGGCCTGCGGAAGCTCCAGGGCATCCAGCAGGCCTGCCGCGTCGGCGGTCAGATCATCGATGTCGTAGGGACCCGGGGGCACGCTGGATCCGCCGTGGCCCCGGCTGTCGTAGCGCAGCACCCGGAAGCCGGCGGCGGTGAGCGCCGGCACCTGGTGGTCCCACATGCCAAGGTTCGAAGCCAGCGAGTTCGAGAGCAGCATGACCGGCCCGTCTCCGGGGCCGTCGAAGCGGTACTCGATGGCGACGTCGCCCACCTGGATCTGCGGCATGTGCGGTCCCTCCCGTGTTCCCGGACGCAGCATAACGCGGGCGCCGCCCGAGACCGCGGCGCCCGCGCGTGGCATCATCCGCGTCTTGCGGGGAAGAGATGCAGATGAGTGACACGTTCGACTTCGTGATCGTCGGCTCGGGCACGGCGGGCGGGGTGCTGGCCCGGCGACTGAGCGAGGATCCCGCCCACACGGTGGCGCTCATCGAGGCCGGCCCCCCGGACCGCAACCCGTTCATCCACATCCCTGCCGGGTTCATGAAGACCATGGCCGACCCGGCGGTGAACTGGCTGTACGAGACCGAGCCCTCGCAGGGCACCGCCGGGCGCGCCATCAAGCAGCCTCGCGGCAAGACGCTGGGCGGATCCAGCGCCATCAACGGCCACATCTACAATCGCGGCCAGCGCCTCGACTTCGACGTGTGGGCGCAGATGGGCAACCGCGGCTGGAGCTACGCCCAGGTGCTGCCGTACTTCAAGCGCGGCGAGCGCCGCATCGGCGACGGCGATCCCACCTTCCGCGGCTTCGACGGCGAGTTTGCCGTCACCGACCTGGACGTCCACTACCCCCTGTGCGAAGCCTTCATCGAGGGCGCGGTGGGCCTCGGCATCCCGCGCAACCCGGACTACAACGGCGCCACCCAGGATGGCGTCGGCTACTTCCAGCGCAGCATCCACCGCCGCCGCCGGGTGAGCACCGCCACCGCGTTCCTGCGCCCGAGCATGGGGCGGCGAAACCTGCGCGTGTACACCAACACCCACGCGCTGCGCATCGCGCTCGACGGCCGGCGCGCCACCGGCGTCGTCTGCCGGCGCGGCGGTCGCGACATCACCATCAGCGCCCGGCGCGAGCTGATCGTGTGCGGGGGTGTCTTCAACTCGCCGCAGCTGCTACAGCTCTCCGGCATCGGCCCGGCGGGGCTGCTGCGCGAGCTCGGCATTCCCGTGGTGCACGACCTGCCCGGCGTGGGCGAGAATCTGCGCGACCACTACGGTGTGCGCCTGGCGGCGCGGGTCAAGGGCGCCGCGACCATCAACGAGCGCTCGCGTGGCCTGCCGCTCGCGCACGAGGTGCTGAAGTACTTCACCGGTGGTGACAGCATCCTCAACCTGCAGCCCACCCTGGTGCACGTGTTCTGGCGCTCCCACCCGAATGTCGAGCACGGCGACCTGCAGATGACCTTCACCCCGGCCAGCTACCAGGAGGGCGTGCAGTCGAAGCTGGACCCGTATCCCGGAATGTCCGTTGCGGTGTGGCAGCAGCGCCCGGACAGCGCCGGCTACGTGCGCGCCGTGTCACCGGACCCGTTCGCGAAGCCGGCGATCCAGCCCAATTACCTGGCCGAGGCAACCGATCGCCAGGTGCTGCTGGGGGGCCTCAAGCTCGCACGCCGGCTCATGCACACGCCGCAGCTCGAGCCCTACGTGGAGCGCGAGGAGCAGCCGGGGCCGGAAGTGCAGAGCGACGACGAGTGGCTGGACTTCGCGCGCCGGCGCGGCACGACCACCTTCCACCCGGCAGGCAGCTGCCGCATGGGTCCGACCAGTGACCGCACCGCTGTGGTGGACGACACGCTCAAGGTGCACGGCATCGACGGCCTGCGGGTGGCCGACGCCTCCATCATGCCCACCATGGTCTCGGCCAACACCAACGCGGCCACGCTGATGATCGGCGAGAAGGCGGCGGACCTGATCCTCGGGCTGCCGCCGCTGCCAGAAGTGGAGCTGTCCCATGCCTGAGGCGGGCGGGAGTGACTCGGCCGTGTACCTGCATTACGACCAGGCGGCGCTGGACGCACAGTACGACCAGCGCACCCTGGTGCGTGACCCTGGCCCCTACGAGCGCGAATGGCGCGAGGGCAGCGACGCGGCACGCGCACTGCCGGGACTGCACGCGGACCTTGCCTACGGCGAGGGCCCACGGGAATGCCTGGACCTGTTCCTGCCCCGCGGCGACGGCCCCTTCCCGCTGGTGGCGTTCTTCCACGGTGGCGGATGGACACGTCACGACAAGAGCAAGTTCGCGTTCCCGGCGCCGGCATTCCTGGAGCACGGTATCGCCTTCGCGGCCGTGGGCTTCGATCCGGTGCCGCAGGTCCGCCTGGAGGCGCAGGTGGCCGAGGCACGCGCCGCCGTGGAGTGGCTGCAGGACGCGGCCGTGCGGCTCGGTATCGACGCCGACGCGGTGTTCGCCGCCGGCCACTCCTCCGGCGCGCACCTGGCGGCAAGCCTGGTCACCGGTGATGACGACGTGCCGCCGGCGGACGTGAAGGGCGCGCTGCTGGTGAGCGGCATCTACGACCTGGAGCCGGTGCGCCTGAGCGCGCGCAACGAGTACCTGCAGCTGGACGCGGCGCAGGCGTTGGCGCTGAGTCCCATCGCACGCATCCAGCCGGACCCTTGTCCGCTGGTCATCGCCTGGGGCGGCGGCGAGCTGGACGAGTTCCAGCGCCAGTCCGGCGCGTTCGCCGACGCCTGGGAGGCCGCCGGCGGTGCCGTGACCCGGGTCCACCGGCCGCGCGTGAACCACTTCGCCATCACCCGCGAGCTGGCGGATCCCACCGGCGAGGTCCTGGCGCCGTTCTTCGACCTGATCGAGGCGCCGCGCTGAGCCATAGACGTCCCTGCCGCCCGCCCGGCCCCCCCTCCCATGCGGAGAGAGGGAGTGCGGCAGCCGGCGCCGCGCCCGCTCCGACGGCGGCCGATGCCCGCGCGCGCCGCGGGCGCGGTCCGGCGGGGCTCACTCGTGCTGGCGCGGCCCGCTCCCAGGGCGGCACCTCGCCCATGTGCTCCACCATGAAGTCCACGAAGGCCCGCACCTTCGGCGCGAGATTGCGGCGGTTCGGGTACACCGCGAGGATGTCCGCCTTCTCGTGGGCGTACTCGGGCAGGAGGCGCACCAGCCGACCCAGACGCAGGTCGTCGGCCACCAGGTAGACGCTCAGGCGCGCGATGCCCAGCCCCGCCAGCGTGGCGCGGTACACGGCGTCGGCGCTGTTGGTCTCGAAGTTCCCGCTCACCTCGAGGACGCGGGTGCCGTCGTCGTCCTCGAACTCCCAGTCGTTCCAGGCAGACACCGCGTACAGGCGCAGGCAGTTGTGCTCCAGCAGATCCTCCGGTGTGCGCGGCGTGCCGTGGCGCGCCAGGTAGGACGGCGCGGCGACGATCACGCGGCGGTTGCGGGCCAGGGGGCGTGCCACCAGCGAGCCGTCGTCCAGCTGCTCGGTGAAGCGCAGCGCCACGTCCATCCCTTCCGCCGCGAGATCCACCTGGCGATCGGTGAGCTCCAGGTGCAGCGACAGCTCCGGGTGGCGATCCAGGAACTCGGGGATCAGGGGCAGCACGTGGGCCTTGGCGAAGGCCACCGTGGCGGATACTCGCAGGGTGCCCTGCACCCTGTCGGCCATGCGCGTGACCAGCGCCGTCGCGTCCTCGATCTCCGCCACGATGCGCTGGCAGCGCTCGTGGAACGCACGGCCCTCCTCGGTGAGGGTGACGCGGCGGCTGGAGCGGTGCAGGAGCCGCACCCCCAGCGCATCCTCCAGGCCGCCGATCTGGCGGCTCACGGCCGAAGGGGACAGGTCCAGCTCCCGGGCGGCGCCGGAGAAGCTGCCGTGTTCCACGACACGCACGAACAGCACCATCAGGTTCGAGATGTCCATCTGCGTCGACCTCCTTGTGATGCCTCAGGAGCACGGGGCTACTGCGGCGGGCGCTGATCCTCGTCCCAGGCTCTTCTATGCTGCATTGCAACAATCAGTCTATCACCTGGGCGGGGAGGTCGGACATGAGCAGAATCAAACGTTTACGGACCCCGGATCCCACCCCCCCGGAGTGGCGCCGCATTACCCGGGACGCCCACCGGATGCGCGCACAAGCCCTGGCCGCCACCCTGGCAGCGGGGATACGCCTGGTGCGGTGCCTGGTCGCACGGGCCGCCGAGACGGTGCCACCGCGAGCCCCCGGCAGGAGCGCTCCCGCGCCGCAATGGCGCGACGAAGCCGCCGGGGACGCCCCCTGAGCCCGGCACCGGGGCTCAGCGGTGCGGCGCGGCGTCCGGCGCCGTGAACGCCCCCAGCACCAGGCCCATGATGAGAAAGGACGCCACGTCGTAGAGGGCCTGCCAGCCCTTCCAGCCGGCGTCGATCTGCCACCACACGGCGTCGCCCACGGTGATGGCCAGGGATCCCGCGAGGCCCACCAGCACCGCGAAGCCCACCCGCTTGCGGTACTCGGGGAGCCCCGCGAGGCGGAGCAGGGCGTACAGCACGCAGGCCACCAGCAGGTACAGCGCGAGGCCCCCTGCCATGATGGCGGGATCCATCAGGGGCCGGCCGTCCCGGGCCGTGAGGTGCACGAAGGCCACGGGCCCCTCCTCGAATGCCCGGGCCGCGGCCCGGGGGTCGCCGCCGCGGCCCGGGATGGTGTAGGTGCCGTCGCGGGGGAAGTGCTGCCTGATGAGCGCCGCCACCCGCGCCTCGTCCTCCACCTGCCGCAAGGCGGAGTACGGCAAAGCGGAGGCGCCCCAGAACACGAAGCCCCACACGTACACCGCCAGGGTGGCGATGAGGATGCCTGCTGCTGCACGGACCATGACGGCTCCTTCGTGGCGAACGCCGCCCAGTGCACCACGGGCGGCGTGCCGGCGCCATGTGCAGGGGCCACGTGCGCCGGCGAGTTTCCACGTCTGCGGGCAGCGCCGATAATGCCCGGATGGAGCCGTCCGACCCCGTCGAGGAGCGCTTCCACGCCGCCCTCACGGCGCACCGACAGGGCCGGCTGGAAGAGGCGGAGCGTCACTACCGGCACGTGATCTCGCGCCGTCCGCGCCACGCCTCGGCGCACAACAACCTCGGGCTCACTTTCGCCATGCGCGGGGACCTGGGCGAGGCCATCCGCTGCTTCCGCGCGGCGCTGGCGAGCGACCCCGGCTCCGCCGACGCGGCGGTGAATCTGGCCCAGGCGCTGGAGCAGTCCGGCGACGGGGATGCCGCCATGGCGGCGTGGCGCCAGGCGGCCGCGCTCGCGCCCGGGGACATGGAGCCGGCACTGGCGGCGGCCGTGCTGGCGGTGCGTGGCGGGGAGGTGAGACAGGCGGTGGCGCTGCTGGAGGACGCGGCCCGGCGCCAGCCGCGGCGGGCGGACACCCGCGAGGTGCTGGAGCGGCAGGTGGACGCGCTCGCGGCGCGCCTGATCGACGACGGCGACCTGGTCGAAGGGCACCGCCTGGCCTCGCTGCTGGTGACGCTCCGGCCCGACGATCCGCTGGCGGTGATCCTGCTGGCCCGCTGCCTGCGCATGGCCCGGGCCGGGCGTTTCGATGCCGGACTGAAGGGCGACCTGCTGGTGTGCTTCGCGAGCGACGCGGTGGACCACCGGGAGCTGTCCCGGGCGGCAGCGCGGATCGTGCTGCTGGAGCATCCGGCGCTGGCCGCGGCCTCCCGTGCCGTCCGGGCCGCCGCCGAGACGACCGGGGCACACCGGGATCCGCTGCTGCTGCGCCTGCTGTGGTACGGCATCAACGCGGACCCGGCGCTGGAAGCGGCACTGACACGGCTGCGCGGCGAGCTGGTGACGGCGGTAGACGCGGGCGAGACGCTGGACGCAAGCTGGCGGGAGCTGCTGGCGGCGCTCGCGGCCCAGTGCTTCGGCAACGAGTACGTGCACGCGGTGGACGACGAAGTGGGCGCGGCGCACGTGCGACTGTGGAACCGGGCGGTGGCGGATCCGCCGGACTGGGAGGCCTTCGCCGCCGCGGCCGCGGTGCAAGCCCCCTGGCGGCGCGCGGGTGCCGCCGCGGTCGCGGCGCGCGCCGATCAGGCGCCGGCGTGGGTGCAGGGGCTCGTGGGGCGCGTGCTGCTGGAGCCCATGGAGGAGCGCTCGCTGCGCGCGACCCTGGACGTGGGCGTGGTGGGCGACCAGGTGTCGCGATCGGTGCAGCGCCAGTACGAGCAGTCGCCCTATCCTCGCTGGCAGACCCTGGAGCGTCAGCCGGAAGCGACGGTGGCGGAGTATCTCTCGGCGCTGCTGCCCGGCTACGCGCCGGCACCGGCACTGGCGGGGCCGGTGGACATCCTGATCGCGGGCTGCGGCACCGGCGAGCATGCGCTGCGGGTCGCGGCGCGCCACCCGCGATGCCGTGTGAGCGCCATCGATCTGAGCGGCGCGTCGCTGGCCTACGCCCTGCGCAAGGCGCGGGTGCTGGGCATCGACAACGTGACGTTCCGCCTGCGGGACATCCTGGCGCTGGACCGGGGCGAGGGGCCGTACCAGGTCATCGAGAGCGTGGGGGTGCTGCATCACATGGCGGATCCGGCGGCGGGGCTCGCCGCCCTCGTTCGCCTGCTCGCGCCGGGCGGGGTGATCAAGCTGGGGCTCTACAGCCGCCCCGCCCGCGCCCGGGTGAACCGCGCCCGGGAACGCATCGGCGAGCTCGGCCTCGCGGCGGCGCCGCGGGACATGCGCGCGTTTCGCCAGCGCATCCTGTCGGGCCAGGAGCCCGACCTCGCGAAGCTCACCGAGTCGCTGGACTTCTACACCCTGAGCACCGTCCGGGACCTGCTGTTCCACGCGCAGGAGCACCAGTACGACGTGCCCGCGCTGCGTGCCCTGCTGGAGGGCTGCAATCTCCGGGTCATCGGCTTCCAGGTGCCCCCGGGGATCCGCCGCCGCTACCTCGAGCGCCACCCCGACGATCCGTCCCTCGCGAACCTGGACCACTGGCACGCCTTCGAGCGCGACCACCCCGACACCTTCGCCGCCATGTACCAGCTCTGGTGCGAAATCAAGGGGGACGCAGTCGCTTGATTCTCGATTCGAGAGCGGGCTTGTTTGCCGACAGGAAACGGACAGGGCAAATCAAGAGACTGCGTCCCGCTTGATTTCTTGGGAGAAAGGCATGTTCACGACGCCCATCACGCCGCGGGTGTGCGAGACCGACGGCGCCGGCCACATCAACAACACGGTGGTGCCCGTATGGCTGGAGGCGGGCCGCACGGAGATCTTCCGTCTGTTCACGCCGGATCTGTCGTTCGGAGACTGGCGCATGGCGCTGGTGAACACCAACGTGGACTACCTGGCGCAGATCTACTGGCAGCACGCGGCGGAGGTGCGCACATGGGTGGACCAGGTGGGCACCAAGAGCTTCCGGCTCTACGAGGAGGTGTGGCAGCGCGACACCCTGTGCGCGAGGGCGACGGTCACCTACGTGTGCTTCGACTATCGCGCGCAGCGCTCGGAGCCCATCCCGGACCAGGTGCGGGCGCGGCTGCTGGAGCACCGGCGGGAAGCGTGACGCGCTACAGGCCGTAGAGGGTGGCGAGGATCCAGGAGTAGGCCAGCCACATGAGCAGCATCAGCGGCACGCCCACGCGCACGAAGTCCCCGAAGGTGTAGCCGCCGGCGGTCATCACCAGCACGTTGATCTTGTGCGCGAGCGGCGTCGCGTAGCACAGGTTCGCACCGAAGATGACTGCCAGCACGAAGGGCTCCGCGTCCAGACCGAGCTGCTGGGCGATGCCGACGGCAATGGGCGTGCCGATGACCGCGGCGGCGTTGCTGGACACCACGTTGGTCATGATCCCCATCAGCAGGATCAATCCCGAGAGCACCGCCGCCGGCGGCGCGCCGAAGCTCAGCGCCACGAAGCCCTGGGCCAGCCACGCGGCTCCGCCGGTCTTGAGCAGCGCGAGCCCGAGCGCCAGGGACGCGACCACGATGAGGATCACCGGCGCGCTCAAGGCCTGATTCACGTCGCGCCAGTTGAGGCAGCCGGTGAGGACCAGCGCCGCCACGCCGAACACCGCGCTGACCGCGATGGACACGACCCCGATCGCCGCGAGCACGACCACGGCACCCATGATCACCAGCGCCGTGCCGGCCTTCGCGTGGTGCGGCAGGTCCGCCGTCGCGTCCAGCACCAGCAGCTCGCTCTCGCGCTTCATCTGCGCGATCTGATCGCGTGGGCCCTGCACCAGCAGCACGTCGCCGGTGGCCAGCTTGAAGTCGCCGAGGCCGGGACCCAGGGTCGCCACCGCCCTGCCGTCCCGGTGCAGCGCCAGCGCCACCAGGCGGTAGCGCTCCAGGAAGCGCACGAACTTGAGCGTCACCCCCTCCACCGGCGAGCCCTGGGTCACCACGATCTCGGCGATCTGCTGGTCCGGCGCCGTGAGCGGGTGCTCGTCGTCCACCGGGGCGTCCTCGGAGTAGAGCGTCGCGCCGATGGCGCGCTCGTACTCCTTGAGCCTGGCCGGCGTGTCGCTCACCAGCAGGCTGTCGCCGGCGCGCACCACCGCGTCGGGCAGCGGCACGAGCGCGGTGCCCTTGGAGCGCTGGATGGCGCTCACCACCATGCCGCTGGCCTTCTTGCGCAGCTCCGAGAGCTTGAGCCCGTCGGCCTCGCTGCCCTCGGGGATACGCAGCTGCGCCGTGAACAGGCGCGGCGATGCGTCGCTCATGGGCGGCGTGCGCTCCCGGCTGATGCGCGGCGCTACCAGCCACAGGAAGGCGATGCCCACGGCGGCGGCCATGACCGCAGGCTTGAAGAAGTCGAACATGCCGATGCGCGGCAGCCCCATGTCCGCTGCCACCGACACCACCAGCAGGTTGGTGGACGTGCCGATGGTGGTCGCGGTGCCGCCGATGAGGGTGGCGATGCCCACCGGCATGAGTATCCCG
>JBFHNV010000139.1:0-15739 GCA_041593595.1 Gammaproteobacteria bacterium | reverse complement strand
GCCACGATGCCGCCCTTGAGCACGTCGCTGGCGCCGGGCACGTCGGTGAGACGGCCGGTGACCAGGCCGCCGGTAACCGACTCGGCCACCGCCAGGCTCAGACCCCGCTGGCGCAGGAGCTCCAGCACCGCCGCCTCCATGTTGGTGTCGTCGATGCCGAACACCGCGTCGCCCACGATGGCGCGAACCTCCGCCTCCTCCGCGGCGATCAGCGCCTCCGCCGCCTCCACCGTGTCGGCCTTCGCGGTGATGCGGATCTTCAGCCCTTCGATGCCGCTGGCCTGGAACGCGATGGTGGGGTTACCGCGGGCGTCCAGTGCCTCGATGCGTCCGGCCAGCATCTCCGCAAGACCCGACTCGCTCTCGCCCCAGGTGCGCAGCACGCGACTCCTGATGATGGCGCTCGCGCCCATGCGCCGGCGCAGGTCCGGCAGCACCGTGCCCAGCACCATCTCGCGCATCTCGTGGGGCACGCCGGGCACGGCGTAGATCACCTTGTCGCCCACGGGGCACACCAGCCCCGGCGCGGTGCCGGGCATCTGCTGGATGAACGACGCGCCCTCGGGGATGTCCGCCTGGCGCAGGTTGTTCTCGGCGAAGTGACGCCGCCTGCGCTCGAACAGCGTGCGCACGTGTGTGGCCATGGCCTCGTCGCGGCGAAGCCCCACCCCCATCACCTCCGCGATGGACTCGCGGGTGATGTCGTCCTGGGTGGGGCCCAGGCCGCCGCACACGATCACCGCGTCGCTGCGCGCCAGCGCCTCGCGGATGCAGCCCACGATGCGGCGCTGGTTGTCCCCCACCTTGACCTGGAAGTGGTTGTCCACCCCCGCCAGCGCGAGCTGCCCGCCCATCCATGCCGAGTTGGTGTCCACGATCTGCCCCAGCAGCAGCTCGGTGCCCACGGCCACGATCTCGCAACGCACGGCGGTGCCCCCCACGCTCCCGGAAAGCCCTGGATTATCTCCGAAATCAAGCGGGACGCAGTCACCTGATTTCCGCGACCTCGGTTTGTCCGTTGCTTGGGCGGGTTGCGCCAGGGAGTGGGGTCTGACACTGTGCCGGCTGATCCCGGATCAAGGGGGAAACGCGTCATGCGTCGGTCGTCGCCGCAAGCGCCCGCAGGCCCGCCGGCCGTGCGCCCGGCGCCCGGCGACAGCCTGCCGGTCCTGCTCGGACAGCTGGTCCACGCGCTGCTGACAGCCGGCTTCGCGCGGGTACCCATGGTGGTCATCAACCGGGTCATTGCCGTCTGCGCCCTGCTGGCGCTGGTGGCGCCGCTGCTGCTGTGGGTGTCCTGGTCGAAGACCGGGTTCTTCATCATCATCGGCATGGCGGTCACTGCCGTGGGCATCATCTACCTGCTGGTGTGGCTGTATCCCGAGGATCCCTTCTGACGCGATTCCGACCCTCATGAGCGATCCCCTGGCGGCGCTGTTCTCGCCACTCGACCTGGGCGCGCGGCGTCTCCCGAACCGCATCGCGCTGCCCGCGACGCTCACCAACTTCGGCGCCGGCAACCGGGTCACGCCGCGCTGGCGGGACTTCCTCGTGGAACGGGCCCGCGGCGGCTGCGCCCTGCTGATCTCGGAGATCATCGCCGTGGACCCGGAGGCCCTGGCCCACGGCGCCATCGTGACGGGCTACGACGCCGTGAACGACGACGGCTTCCGCGCCACCGCCGAGGGTGTCGCCACCGCCGGCGCCACCCTCGTCGGCCAGCTCTGGCACCCGGGCCGCCAGCAGCTGTGGCATCCCACGCGCTCGCCCCAGGGGGTGTCGGACCAGCCCGATGCCCTGAGCTGGACGGTGCCTCACGTGATGGACGGGCCGGCGCTCGCGCGGCTGGAAGAGGCCTTCGTGGCGGTGGCCCGGCGCCTGCAGCGCTGCGGCTTTCACGGGGTGGAGCTGCACGGCGCCCACGGCTACCTGATCACCCAGCTGCTCTCGCCGTGGTCCAACACCCGCGACGACGCCTACGGCGGCACCCTCGAGAAGCGCGCGCGATTCGTGCGCCGCATCGCCGAGGGGGTTCGCGAGGCCTGCGGCGAGGGCTTCATCGTCGGACTCAAGATGCCCGCGGACGAGGGCGTGCCGGGCGGCATCGATCCGGACGAGGCAGAGCGCATCACCGCACACCTGGCGGCCCACGGGGTCGTCGACTACTTCGCCTACGGCCAGGGCAACTTCAGCCGGAGCCTGGAGAACCACGTGCCGGACCTGCACTTCCGGCCCGGGCACTTCATCGATCTGCACCGACGCATGCGCGGCGCTGCGGCGGGTCGCCCGGTGATGGCGCTGGGCCGCATCGGCACCCCGGCGCTGGCCGCCCGGGTGATTGCCGAAGACTACGGGGACCTGGTGGGGATGAGCCGGGCCCAGATCGCCGACGCCGCCTTCGCCCGCAAGGCGCGGGACGGGGACGCAGCGGCGATCCGGCCGTGCGTGTTCAACAACCAGTGCTGGGGCGAGGTGCACGCGGGCAAGCCCCTGGCCGAGTTCCACAACCCCCACCTGGGCGAGCCCGGCGAGGCGGACTGGCAGCCTGCGCCCGCGGCGTCTGCCCGGCGCGTGGTCGTGGTGGGCGCCGGACCCGCGGGCCTCGAGGCGGCATGGGTGGCCGCGGCACGTGGCCACCGGGTGATCCTGCTCGGGGCCTCGCCCCAGGCCGGCGGCAAGCTGCGCCTGGAGGCGCGGCTGCCGGGGCTGGCGGAGATGGCGAAGGTCTACGAGCACCAGCTCCACATGGCCGCACGGTACGGGGTCGAGCTGGCCCTCGGCGCGCGCGCCAGCCACGAGGACGTGCTGGCCCACGCCCCTGACGTGGTGGTGCTCGCCACGGGCTCCGCCATGCGCGCACCCGATGGCCTCGCGGCCCGCGACACGCGCCCGGTCTCCGCCCACGCCTTCGCCGCCGCGTGGGACGGCGCCGGCGCGCCTGCCGGCGCCACCGCGGTTCTGTACGACCACGACCACACCGCCGCCACCTACGCCGTTGCCGATGCCCTGGCCGCGACCCACGCGCACACGGTCCTGGTGACACCGCGCACCCAGATCGCCCAGGCCGTGAACTACTGCAGCGCCCTCGGCATCCACCGCCGGCTGCACACGGCCGGTGTCGAGATCCTCACCGCCTGCGAGCCGCTTTCATGGCGGGACGGCACCGTGACGGTGAGCAACGTGTTCAGCGGCCGGCGCCGCGACATCGAGGGCGTGCGCACCTTCGTCCACGCCACGCCACGGCGCGCCGACGACGCGCTGTGGGCGCCGCTCTCCGATCGCGTGGAGGTGCGCGCGGTGGGCGACTGCGTGGCGCCACGCAACCTGCTCATCGCCATCCACGAGGGACACCTGGCCGGCTGCGCGCTCTGAACGAGTCGTGTAGGTGAATGGCTGGCTCGGCCACTCGCCCGCCACGGCTCACGCCGCCGCGGCCAGCTCGAAGGCGTCCGCCAGCAGCTCGTAGGAGCGCACCCGCGCGGCGAAGTCATGGGTGATGGTGAGCACCACGATCTCGTCCGCCTGGTGCTCCCCGGCGATGGCCTCGAGCTGCGCCCGCACCTGCGGCGGATCGCCCACCACGCTGCGCACCCGGTTCGCCTCAACGTGGGCCTGCTCCGCGGGGCTGTAGCGGTACGCCTCGGCCTCGGCCACCGACGGGAACGGTCCCAGCCGACCCTGATCCGCGCGCAGGCGCCACAGATCCCGGCTGCGCTGCAGGCGCAGCGCCTCGGCCTCGGTGTCGGCGCACAGCACGAACACCGCGACGCTGGCCCGCGGCGTGTCCCCCGGGCGGCGCGGCGTGAAGGCCCGGCGCCAGGCGCGGGTGGGTTCGCCACCCGCGAAGGGGTTGATGAAGTGGGCAAAGGAGAAGGCCAGCCCGAGCTTCGCCGCCAGTGCCGCGCTCTCCCCGCTCGATCCCAGCATCCACACCGGTGGCGGGTGCTCGGGGCGCGGCGTCACGCAGACCTGCGCCAGCACCTCGGTGGCCGGCGGCTCGCCGCCGAGGAACGCCATCAGATCCACGACCTTCGTCGGGAACGCCTCGAGCCCGAGCCGGTTGCCGTAGGCGAGGGCCGCCGCCGTGAGCCGGTCGCTACCCGGCGCACGCCCGATCCCGAGGTCGATGCGCCCCGGATACATGACCTCCAGCAGACGGAAGGTCTCCGCCACCTTGAGGGGGCTGTAGTGGCTGAGCATCACGCCGCCGCTGCCAACCCGGATGCGGGTGGTCTCGGAGGCGATGCGCCCGACGAGGATCTCCGGCGCGCTGCCGGCAAAGCCCTCCGCGCCGTGGTGCTCCGCCACCCAGTAGCGGCGGTAGCCCAGGCGCTCGGCGGCCTTGGCCAGAGCCACCGACTCGCGCACCGCGTCGGCGAAGGTGCCGCCGGCGCGCACCGGCGACTGGTCGAGAACGGACAGGGGCAGGGACACCGGCGCGCTCCGGGGGTTGCGGGCAGGTGCCCGAGTGTACCCGGCGCCGGCGGGCGCACCGCCGGCGAGACGTGCCGCGGAGGATCAGCGCCTCAGCCGATGATCTCGGTCAGGTGCCGAACCCAGTCGCGGCGCCGATCGATGTCCTCCCAGGCATGCTCGGTGAGCTCCACGAGCTGCACGCCGTTGCCGCCCAGGTCGCGGGCCGCGGCGCAGGCCTCCCGGGCGCGACGCAGCCAGGGCTCCGCCTCCTCGGGCCAGGGTCCCAGCTCGAGCACGCCCACGCAGGCCTCCAGCCGGAACGGGTGGCCGTGCCAGCGGAAGCGCAGGGCGTCCACGGCCCGCTTGAGGTTGCGTGCCTCGTGCACGGCACGGGACGGGCGCGCGCCTTCCAGGAGCAGGGTGAGGCCGCACTGGTCGGCAGGCGCCGAGGGCACGTCGTCGTCCAGATGTGCGGACACGGTGCCCGCCACGGCCTCGCGCAGTGCCGCGGCAGCGGCGCGACCGCCGGCATCGCGCACGTCCCAGGCGGCGGGCACGTCCAGATGCAACAGGCTGGCCGGGTACCCGGCTCCGCAGCGGCGCAGGGCGCGGGCGAGCCGCCGCTGGAACTGGCGGGCGACGGAGGGCTTGACGGGGTGAGGGGATGTTCCCGTTCTGGGGGTGTCGGGGAGCGTGATCATGGGCGAACCTCTACCTTGGTGTGGGATCCCGACGTTCTTCCGCGCCGGGTGTCTGGAGCATCACGGTAACGCGTTCCGGTGACGTTCCTGAGAACGATTCTGCCTCTCAATAGATCCGAATCAAGTCGCCCGCGCAAAGTGCCGTGCCGGCGGGCTTTGCTGCGCTGCGGCGGCCGGGTCTTCGTGTCCGCGGCCGCACCGTCGCAGCGCCCAGACGGTGCCCGCGTCGTGCACGTGGCGCCGGAGAACACGTTTCTCGATTGCGTGGACACGGCTCCTGATTGCGCGCATGCAGCGATGACCGCGGCCCGGGTCGACCGGCGGATACGCGCCGCAGATGACGCCATCGATGCCGGTGTCACCCGCCGCGGCGCGCCACCTCCACGAAGGTGTCGTTGTAGCAGGCGCCGCGCACGATGTCGGTGCGCCGGTCCGCGTCCAGCAGCGCGTTCACGGTCTGTCCCGTGGGGCTCGCCGCGAGCCACGTGCCCTTGGCGCTGTAGACCACGCCGGGCTGCATCGCCTCGCTCACGCTCGCGCGCAGCACCGTTTCACCCAGGGCGTTCCACACCCGCACCTCGTCACCGTCGGTGAGCCCGCGCGCCGCGGCGTCGCGCGGGTGGATCTCCAACGCCTCGAGACCCGCGCTGGCCGCGCCGCCGCCGAAGGTGGTGTTGGTACGCTTCGACGACGACGGCGAGATGAGCATCAGCGGCAGCGTGTCCACCACCGCCTCGTAGCGCGGCACGCCGTAGCCGAAGCGCCGCTCCAGGTCGTCGCTGTAGAGCTCCACGGTGCCGCTCGCAGTGCCAGGCGCGACGGTGCCGCACACCAGCACCGGCTCGCCGCCCGGACGGACCATCGGCAACGCCCGGTCCACGGGCAGCCGGCTGGGACGGTGACCCTCGAGACGCGGGTCCTGCGGGTCGAAGGCCGCGTCCATGAGCGCGTGGTCGTCGTCACGGAACAGATGCTCGTCGAAGCCGAAGCGCGCCGCGAGCCGGCGGAAGATCTCGGTGTTGGGCAGCGACTCCCCCACCGGCGGGATCACGGGCTCGGCGCGCTGCAGCCAGCTGTGGCCATACGCGCCGTAGACGTCGTGGAACTCGAAGTGCGTGGAGGCCGGCAGCACCACGTCGCAGTACGCCATGGAGTCGGTCATCACCACGTCGGCGCCGGCGGTGAAGATCACCTCCCGGGAGAGCGCCCGGCGCATGCGGTTCTGGTCCGGATGGGTGGCCACCGGGTTGTGGTTGTAGACGAACACCGCGCGCACGGGCGGATCCAGCGTGTCCTCCAGCAGCACCTTGCCCACGTCCACGATGTTGACGGTGCGCGTGCCTTCCGGCGCCAGATCCGGGCGCTGCAGCCTTGCCGGCGTGGCGGGAAAGGCGAGTCCCGGCTTCGCGATGACGCCGGCGCCCGGGCGCCCCAGCTGCCCCAGCAAGGCGTTCAGACTCATGATGGCGCGCAGTGCCGAGCCACCGCTCCTGCCCCGCTCGATGCCGTTGCCGAAGGACAGCGACAGGCGCGCGGCGCCGGCGTAGGTGTCCGCCAGAGTGTCGAAGGTCGCGCGCGGGATGCGGCAGGTGCGCACGGCGTCGTCCGGGGTGTGGCGTCTCGCCTCGGCCATGAACGCGTCGCGGCCGCTCACCCAGCGCGAGATGAACGCCTCGTCGAAGGCGCCGCGGCGCTCGAGCTCCGCTGCCAGCGCCAGGGCCAGCACCACGTCGGTGCCAGGGCGGATCTGCACGAACAGGTGTGCCTGCTCGGCGATGCGGGTGCGTTTCGGGTCCACCACCAGGAGCGTCGCACCCCGCCGGCGCGCCGCCTGCACCACCCGGGCGAAGTGCAGGTTCGACACCGTCACGTTGTTGCCCCACACGGCGATGACGTCGGCCTCGGCAGCCAGCTCCGGCGCCATGCCCGGGGCGCTGCCGAACACCGCCCCGTAGGCCGCGCCGCGCACGCCGCCGCACAGCGGGCCGCGGTCCAGCAGGCTCGCGCCCAGGCGGTGGAAGAAGCGCCGGTCCATGGAGTTCATGGCGAGCTGGCCGTGGGGGCCGGCGTAGTTCAGCGGCAGCACCGCCTGCGGTCCGTGTGCCGCGATGGCCGCGGCGAAGCCGGCGTGGATGCGGTCCAGGGCCTCGTCCCAGGACACGGGCGTGAACGCGCCGCTGCCCCGCGCGCCGGTACGCAGCAGGGGGCGCGTCAGCCGCCTGGCCCCGTGCACGAACTCCGGGTAGGTCCTGGCGACCTTCTCGCAGATGACGCCCGCGGTGAAGGGGTTGGCGCGCGAGCCGCGCAGCCTCACGAGGCGCCCGTCGCGCACCGTGGCGCTCAGGCTGCAGGTGTCCGGGCAGTCCAGGGGGCAGACGCTGGGCAGCGTGCGGCTGGCGGCGGCGGGCATGGCGACGGCTCCGGCAGAGCTGCGATGCGCCGATCCTGGGGTGATCATTGGCTCCCCAGCCAGGACCATTCATCACTCTCGTGGGGATCCACCGCTCTGCGGGCCCACCCCGGTCGCGATCAGGTGAGACAAGCCGTCCCGGGCGACCCGTGCCGGTCCCGATGTCAGGCCCGACCCGTCAGGTGGGACGCGCCCAGGGCACCCCGCCCGCGTAGGACTTGTAGCTCACCGCCGCCAGGTAGCCCGCGTCCACCGGCAGGGTGGCGCCGGTGACCGCGGCAGCGGCCTCGGAGCACAGGAATGCCACCACGTCAGCGATGTGGCGCGGTTCCACCAGCAGATCCAGAGCTCCGGAGTCCCGGATCACCTCCACGTCACGCTCGCCGGCGTCGATGCGCGCCTGGAGCGCCGGGGTGAGCGTGTAGGTGGGGCCGACGCTGTTCACGCGCACGCCGTGGCGCCCGAGTTCCACCGCGAGGATCTGGGTCAGCCGCAGGATCGCCGTCTTGCCCGGGCAGTAGGCCGGCAGGGGCAACGCCGCGTAGCTGTTGATGGAGCCGAGGGTCACGATGGCGCCGCGGCGGCGCTGCGCCATGCGCCGGCCGAAGGCGCGGCAGGTGTGCACGGTGCCGTTGTAGTTCACCTGCCACACCCGGTCGTGGTGGGCCATGTCCATGTCCATGATGCTGGACGCGTTCTCCAGGATCCCTGCCGACGCCACCACCGTGTCCACCGGCCCCAGGTCTGCGTCGATCCGTGCCGCGAGCTCTTCCATGACGTCCGCGTTGGTGACGTCCGCCCCGTAGAAGCGTGCCTGCGCGCCGCCGGCGGCGATCTCGCCGGCCACTGCCTCCCCGCGCTCCGCGTTCACGTCGATGACGGCCACTGCGTGGCCGTCCCTGGCGAGACGCCGCGCGCAGGCTTCGCCGATACCGCTGGCGCCGCCGGTGACGGCGGCCGTGCCCGTGCTCATGATTCGCTCCCCCCTACGCTGCTTCGCGCTCCCGCGCCCGCGCCAGGGCCGGGCGGGCGAGCATGCGGTCCACGTATCGGGTGAGACGCGGCGTCTCCGTGTCGGGTGCCGCCTTGCGCCCCCACGAGAGGGTGTGGGCCACGAGGATGTCCGCCACGGTGAAGCCGTCCGCGGCCAGGTACTCCCGGTCACCCAGCCCGCTGTCCAGGATCTTCACCGCCACCTCGTACTCCCAGCGCGCGGTGTCAACGATGGCGGGCACCCGGCGCGCCTCGGGCAGCGCGAACTTGTGCTTCGCGATGGTCCACAGGGGCTGCTCGAGCTCGGTGACCGCGAACAGGGTCCAGCGCAGGAACGCGGCGTGGGACGCCGTGCCCGAGGGCGGCACCAGGCCGGATGCCGGGTGACGCGCGCCCAGCCAGATACAGATCGCGGCGGACTCGGTGAGCACCAGGTCGCCCACCTCCAGTGCCGGCACCTTGCCACCCGGATTGATGCGCAAGTAACCGGGACGGCGTCCGGCACCGCCGGGGATGTCCACCCGCTCGTAGTCGTAGCGGGCGCCGATCTCCTCCAGCGTCCACACCACGCGCACCGAGCGAGTATTGGCGCAGCCATAGACCTTCATGTGGCCCTCCAGGGACATTCAGAGTTCGTAAGTCATTGATCCGGAGTCATAGCACCGGGTTGGCCGTGCGCCAGGATCGGTGTCCTTCGCCCGCTACGCACGGGAACGCGTTCGGGCCGGATCAATGACTCACGAGCTCTGAATGCCCCAGATCGATGCCCACGGACTGCGCCGTCTCCACCAGCTCGCGCCAGGTCTCGGCGTCCACAGGGATGCCGTCGCGCCGCCGCGCCTGCCAGGTGGCGCGCTCGGGATCGCCGGGGACCAGAACCGGCTCCGCCGGGTCCAGGGGCGGCGAGGCCCTCACGTGGGCCAGGGTGGCGTCCATCTCGGTCGCATAGAACTCACCGCTCACCAGCCGCTTCGGATCGACGATCACCGAGAGCATGTTGTTGAGGATGGTGTCGTGCTCGTGGTCTCGCTCCGGTCGGCAGGTTCCCCCGCCGGACAGCACCCCGGCAAGCAGCTCGTTGATCAGTGCGAGGCCGTAGCCCTTGTGCCCGCCGAAAGGGCGCAGTGCCCCGCCCTCGAACAGCGCCGCCGGATCGGTGGTGGGAGCGCCGCGGGCGTCCAACAGGACGTTCTCGGCGACGCGCTCGCCCTTGTTGCGCGCCACCCGCACCTTGCCGTGGGCCACGATGCTGGTGGCGAAGTCCAGCGCGGTCACCGGGTTCGCCTCGGTGGCCGGCAGCACGCAGCAGTAGGGGTTGGTGGCGTAGCGCGCGTCGGAGCCGCGGAACGGCGCCACCAGCCCCGCGTGGCCCACCACGTTCACGTGGTGCATGGACACCATTCCCGCCTCGGCGCACTGCTCGCCCCAGGCCCCGATGCGGCACAGGTGGAAGCTGTGGCGGATGGCCAGCACGCACACACCGTGAGCGCGCGCCCGCTCGATGCCGAGCGCCATGGCCTCGCGGCCGATCACCTGGCCGTAGCCCGCCTGCCCGTCCACCACCAGCATGGGCCCGTCGTCCACCACCACCTTGGCGTGGACGTTGGGCCGCAGCTCGCCGCTCTTCACCGCCCGGACGTAGCGCGGCAGCATCCCCACGCCGTGGCTGTCGTGGCCGGTAAGGTTGGCGTAGACCAGGTTGTCCGCCACCAGGTCCGGCTCGTCGCCCCGGCTCCCTGCCGCGGCAGCGATGTCACGCACTATCGCGCGCAGCCTGTCTTCGGTGATGATCGGCACGGCGCCTCCCCCGGGGCATCGCTGCGACATTCTAGAATCAAACAACCCGCAGGTGCGGCGGTTGCGATTGCGCCCGTCGGCGTGCGGCGCACCGCCTTGCGGACGCCGGCCGGACCGGCAACGGGACGACACCGCCGATGGGCTTCCGCTGCTTCCTCTTCGATCACGACGACACCCTGCTGCCGACCTTCGAGCTGCGGGCGCGCGCGCTGACCGCGGCGGCACGGGAGGTGCTCGGCGACGACCGCATGGACGCGGCCGGGATCCTCGCCGCGTCCCACGGCCGCACCCTGGAACAGATGGCCGACGACCTCACCGCCGGCGACGCGGCGCTGGCCGCCCGGGCGGTGGCGGCCTACCGGCGCCACTACTACGTGCTGAACCGCACCGGCCTCGCGCCCTTTCCCGGGATCCCCGGAGCGCTACGAGGGCTGCGCGAAGCGGGGGTACGCGTGGGTGTCGTGACTTCGAAGCTCGGCAGCGGTGCCCGCGACGAGCTGGACCGCACCGGCCTCGCTGCGCACGTCGAGCACCTGACCGCCGCCGACGACGTGCGCACGCCGAAACCGGCGGCGGAGCCGTTCCTGCGCGCCATGGCCGCGCTGGACGCGCGCCCGGAGCACACCGTGATGGTGGGCGACACGTCCGCCGACATCCTGGGCGCACGGGCGGCGGGCGTGGCGAGCGCCGCCGCCCTGTGGGGCGCCCGGGATCGCGACGCCCTGCTCGCCCTCGCGCCGGACCATGCCCTGGAGACGCCACAGGCGCTGCTGGCCCTGGCGTGACAGTGCCGCCTGCAGCGGCCTTGCGGGAGGAACCCGTTTCATGAATGCCCCTGGACCCGACCGGGAATCCTGGCTACGAAGCCTGCTGAAGGCCGTCTCCTACCGAATCCTCGGCACGCTCACCACGACCGCCATGGCCTACGTCGTGACCGGCGACGCGGCTACCTCGCTGCTCATCGGCGGCCTCGAGCCCCTCGTGAAGACGGTGCTGTACTACCTGCACGAGCGGGCCTGGGCGCGGGTGCCCCGCGGCGCGGTGCGCCGGCTGCTCCGCAACACCCCTGGCTGATGCCCGCGGGCGCTTGCGGAGGATCTCGCGCCTCAGGCGGGCGCTCCCGTGCGGCCGCCCACGATGGCGGCGGCGATGTGCTCGGCCAGCGCGGCGATGGTCCGTGACGGGTTGAGCCCCACCGCCCTCGGGAACACGGCACCGTCGGCCACGTGCAGGCCCGCGTGGCCGAACACCTCGCCGTTCGCATCGACGACGCCGTCGTGCGGACCCTCGCCCATCGCACATCCGCCCAGCGGATGGGGCGTGATGAGATCCTTGCTCAACGTCCACCCCGGCGGCTCGAGGGCGAGTCCGCCCGTGTGCTGCGAGAACAGCTTGTGGGTGTCGATCAGCGCCTGGACGGCGGCCTGAGACGCGCTCACGTCCCAGTCGAGCAGCAGGCGCGATCGCCCGAACGGCCGCCACCAGGGCCTGCCCAGGTGGAGGCGCCCGTCGGCGGCGTCCGCCGCCTGGCCGAACCAGGGCATGACGTGCTCAAGGGGCGTGGAGTTGCGCGCCGCCCGGCCGAGGGCGGCGAACGCCACCGCGTACACGCCCCCCAGCTTCGATGCCGTCGTTGCCAGCTCGCCCACAGTGTTGCCGATGAGGTTCGGGAAACCGCCGTCCTCCACGAAGAAGCGCTCTCCGTCGCGGCTGCCGTCGAGGAAGTCGACGGCGCAGGTGATGGTCGGCCCGCGGGTCGGCTCCACGCGCCGTTCGGAGTAGAACGCGGGCGTCAGGAAGTCCCCGTTCGAGCTCCAGCGATGGCCCAGCTGCGGGCTCACCCGCGGCAGCGTGCCCGCCTCGTCGCGTGCCCGCAGCAGAAGCTCGGTGCTGCCCAGCGAGCCGGCGGCGAGGACGACCCGGGTGGCCGTCGCCGAGCCGGCGACCAGCCCCCCGTCCGTGATGCGCTCGTAGTCCACCCGGTAGCCGCCGGCGATGGGGACGATGCCGCGCACCAGGTGCAGCGCGCGGACCTCGGCGCCGGCCGCGCGAGCCGCCGCCAGGTAGTTCAGGTCCAGGGTGTTCTTGGCCCTCACCGGGCAGCCCACGTCGCAGTTGCCGCAGTGGATGCACGTACCCTGCTCCCGACCGTGGCGGTTGACGAAGCGCTTCGACCAGCGCTGGTCGTGAGGATCGTCCAGCCCGTAGTTCCAGTCCTCGGAGAAGCTCACCGCCAGCGGCACCTTGCGGAAGCGGTCCCCGTAGCCAGCCGCGCCCGCGGCCTCGCGCACCAGCTCGAAGCGCCGCGTGAGCTGGTTGTCGGGGATGGTCTGCGCCTGCAGCATGTCCCCCGCCGTCTCGTAGTGCTCGCGCAGGCCCTCGTAGGTGATCCCGGACGGCCACCCGGACTCGAAGACCCAGGGCTGCGCCTCCACGAACACGTTGGCGTAGATCAGCGACCCGCCGCCCACGCCGGCGCCCTGGGCGACGATCATGTCGTCGAAGAAGCGCAGGTCCATCCAGCCGTTGCGGCGCGCCGGGTCGTCCTGGTTCCAGATCCAGTCGTCGCCGGGATCCCGCGGGTAGGTTTCCGGGCTCCACTCGCGCCCCCGCTCGAGCACGAGCACGCTGCGGCCCGCCTGCGCGAGCCGACACGAGGTGACCGCGCCGCCGAATCCCGACCCCACGACGATGACGTCGAATTTCTCTGCCATGGTGCTCAGCCCCCGCCGTGGCGGCGCAGAAGCTCCGGGCCGTAGGTGTCCCACAGCTCGCCCATGAAGAACGTGCCGAAGCGCGCGACGGTGGCAGCGCGCTTCGCCGCGGATGTTGCGCCCGTCACGCGCACGGTGGAGAGCAGGTCCATGAGGTCGCGCGCCCCGAGGCCGAGCACGCCGGCGCCGCGCACCGCGCCGGTGGCGTCGTTGCCGGCGTGCAGCGTGGTGAACAGCGTGGTGGTGTCGGACCACACGTCGAATCCCTGGTCGTCGCGCACCTCCTTGCGCCCGGCCAGGTAGAACGACTCGCCCGCGGCGTCGAAGGCGAGCTCGTAGACCATCAGCTTGAGGCCCGCCTCGCCGCCGGGGGCGAAGAGGTTGAACACGCCCGCGCGGGCGGTGAGGCCCATGCCCAGCGGGGCGAAGTCGACACGCCCCTCCAGCCCGCCGGTGTGCCGCGGGTCCGCGATGAAGGTCTCCAGGTCCGGGATGCGCACCGTGGCGTGCATCGCGAGCTGCGTGCCCGCAGATTCGCCCCGCGCGCGACCGGCTTCGGGGTCCGACTCGCCGAGCGCGAAGGGGCCGGTCATGGTCTCGTCGAATTCGATTCCAAGGCTCATCGTCAGCTCCTCACCACTGTGCCAGTTCCAGTTGCGACTCGATGGGCTTCGCGCCTGCGCCGAACCAGCCTCCCTCCTCGATCAGCTCGCCCTCGGAATCGTAGGCGCGCACCGTGAGGCGGTGGCTCTCCCGGTCCAGATCCACGCGACAGAAGTTGTCCTCCTGGGTGAAGTTCCAGGCACGGTAGTCCATCTTGTGAGTGCCGTCGATATCGAAGCTGTCCTCCTGTCCCATCGCGGTCGAATCGTGCACGTAGCTCGACGGCTCGCCGTCGGCGAACGGGAAGGGCCAGTAGAACGCCGACGACGTGATGGAGAAGGCCTTGAGCTTTTCCGCCGCCGCGCTCCCGGAGAAGCGGATTGCCGCCACGTTGGAGCAGTGGATGTCGCCGGAGACGAACACGACGTTCTGGATCCGCTTCTCGATGATGGTCCGCAGGATCGCCCTGCGGGTGCTCGGGAAGGCGGGCCAGGAGTCGCTGTCCTCCTTCCACCGGATCTTCTGCTCAGGGGTTCCGTCACGTCCTTCGCGGGCAGCCAGCGGATTGGGCGCGAACACGCTGGAGGTGACGATGAACTTCGGCCGGTCGCCGTCCCTGGTCTGGCGCTCCTGCAGCCAGTGCAGCAGGAACTCGAGCTGGCTCGGCTCCTCCTCGGCGAGGCTGGGACGGCCGAGCAGGTGGTTGTCGTCGAGGCTGCCGGCGACGTCATCCATGTAGCGCTGCGTCCTCGTGTCCAGGACGAAGAAGGCGTAGCCGGCACACTCGAAGTCGTAGAACAGCCGCTTGCCGTAGCGAGTCGGCCCGTGAATCCACTGGTAGCTCATGTAGGCGTTGATGGCCAGGTTGAACACGCGGCGCTTCTCCACGTCCCCGATCCGATCCTGGGTCCAGTTGTCCTCGATCTCGTGGTCGTCGAGGATCATGTACGTGGGCACGCTGCGCAGCAGCTTGCGCATGTGATTCGACTTGAACGCGCCATGGTAGCGGTCCTGGAACTCCTCGAAGGTGTCGGCGAGCCCGAGGGGCACGTGGCGGTTGAGCATGTCCGCGTAGATCTGGTCGCCCACCATCAGCACGAACTCCGCGGGGCGCCGTGCGTCGCGGCCCCGGACCTCCTCGAGGAGCGGACCGAAGATCGCGTCCGAGAGCTTCTGCTTCCAGAGCACGCCCGGGTAGCGGCACGAGCCGACGACGAAGGAGAGATCGCCGGCCGCCGCCACCGGCTCCGGGAACGTCGTGAAGGTCGCCTGTGACAGCTCCTCGGGCAGCTTGAGCAGCTCCTCCCACCAGACGTTCGGCTTCGGCAGGCGCTCTGCAAGCACGTGACTGGGAATGCTGTCGTCGAAAGGATCGGGGTCGTCCATGGCCAGCGTCCCGATCCGGACCTCGTAGCGGGTGCCCGGCTTGAGCGGCGCGGACCTCGTCTCGCGCGCGTCGTCCGACGGCTTCTTCTCCGAGAGGCACACGTCCTGGCCCAGCGTGAAGGTGCCGGTGCGGTCGTACTCCCGCCGCAGGCGGAAGTAGTAGACCTGGCGCGACCGCGGCCGCCTGTCGTCCTCCCGCACGACGGCCATGACCCCCACGGTGCGGCGGTGCTCCGCGACCTCCGCGCCCTCGTCTCCCGGGTCGCCGGCGCGGATCCATAGCCGCGCGGTGGTGTCCGTGGTGTGGCCGACGATGGGTCCGAGACCCGGTGGACGCAGTCTGCTCATGGCGCTCCCTCCTCTGGTTCCCGGCGCGGGCACGTGGCGTCGCGACGACGCGCTGGCGGCGCCGGCGGTGCCGGTGGCGCCGCACCCCCCGATCAGTAATGCGCGCTGGCGTATCGCGACTGTGACATTTTCCACGCCGGGCGCAAGATCGGCCCGCCCGGCCCCGGGTGCGGCGGCGCCGGCCAGGCACCCCGCTGCTGCCGGCGGGACTGGTACATTGACGTCGTCGCGGCGGCAGGACCACCGGCATGAACACGGCACGTTCGCCTGCACGCTGGGCCCGCACTGGCGTCTCCGCCGGCGGAGCCCCCCGGCGGGCCGGGTACCCGCGCAGCACCCGCCGCGCCGCGGCATGCCTGGGCGCTGCCTGC
>JBFHNV010000138.1:0-16233 GCA_041593595.1 Gammaproteobacteria bacterium | reverse complement strand
CCCGGCCTCCAGGGCCTCGGCGATGGTCTCGCTGCCCCGGGCCGCGCAGGAGGGCTTGTCGTGGCCGCGGCGCCGGTTGATGCACACGAGCACGGTTCTTGGCTGTCTTTCTGGCACTTTTTCCGCGTCTCCCAGGCCACATGACCCCTGAATTGTTGACCGTGCCGGTAGGACAAACCTAGAATACCCGAGCAAAACAGTCAGGTATTCCCGCGCCACCAGTAGGGTCTTTCAATGGCATCCACCAACCAGGAAGTCGAGAAGCTCCTCCGCAAGGAGTATGCGGCGGGCTTCTACACGGACATCGAGCAGGACACCGTCCCGCCAGGCCTGGACGAGGACGTGATCCGGCACATCTCGGCCAAGAAGGACGAGCCGCCGTTCATGCTCGAGTGGCGCCTGAAGGCCTTCCGCCACTGGCAGACCATGCGCGAGCCCGGCTGGGCCAGCGTGACCCATCCGCCCATCGACTACCAGGCCATCTCCTACTACTCGGCGCCCAAGTCCAAGGACGACGCGCCGAAGAGCCTGGACGAGGTGGACCCGAAGCTGCTCGAGACCTACGAGAAGCTGGGCATTCCCCTGCACGAACGGGCCGCCCTGGCAGGGGTCGCGGTGGACGCCGTGTTCGACAGCGTCTCCGTGGCCACCACCTTCAAAGAGGAGCTCTCGAAGCACGGCATCATCTTCTGCTCCTTCTCCGAGGCGGCTCGCGACCACCCGGAGCTGGTGCAGAGGTACCTGGGCACCGTGGTGCCCGCAGGCGACAATTTCTTCGCGGCGCTCAACTCCGCGGTGTTCACCGACGGATCCTTCGTCTACGTGCCGAAGGGCGTACGCTGCCCCATGGAGCTGTCCACCTACTTCCGCATCAACGCCATGAACACCGGACAGTTCGAGCGCACCCTGATCATCGCCGACGAGGGCTCCTATGTGAGCTATCTCGAGGGCTGCACCGCGCCGATGCGCGACGAGAACCAGCTCCACGCGGCGGTGGTGGAGCTGATTGCCGAGAAGGGCGCGCAGATCAAGTATTCCACGGTGCAGAACTGGTACCCGGGCGACGAGAACGGCAAGGGCGGCATCTACAACTTCGTCACCAAGCGCGGCGAGTGCCGGGGCGACGACTCGAAGATCTCCTGGACGCAGGTGGAGACCGGCTCGGCGATCACCTGGAAGTACCCGAGCTGCGTGCTGAAGGGCGACAACTCCGTGGGCGAGTTCTATTCCGTCGCGGTATCGAACCTGTGCCAGCAGGCGGATACCGGCACCAAGATGATCCACCTCGGCCGCAACACCCGCAGCACCATCATCTCCAAGGGCATCTCCGCGGGCCGCGGCCAGAACGCCTATCGCGGGCTCGTGAACGTGGGCCGCAAGGCCGACAATGCCCGCAACTACACCCAGTGCGACTCGCTGCTCATGGGCGACCGCTGCGGCGCCCACACCTTCCCCTACATGGAGGTGAAGAACCCCACGGCCACCGTGGAGCACGAGGCCACCACTTCCAAGATCAGCGACGACCAGCTGTTCTACTGCATGCAGCGCGGCATCCCCGAGGAGGACGCCGTGTCCATGATCGTGAACGGCTTCTGCAAGGAGGTGTTCAAGGAGCTGCCCATGGAGTTCGCCGTGGAGGCCCAGAAGCTGCTCGCCGTGAGCCTCGAGGGCGCCGTCGGCTGACTGAGCGCGTTCGCAACCTGCAGGAAAGATCAATCAACCACGAAGGCACAGAGGACACAGAGAGGACGAACCACCGTGCGGAGCGACTCGACGCCGCTGCGTGACTCCGTGCCCTCTGTGTCTCCGTGGTTCATCAACATCGAATGAACGAGTGACATGACAGCCCCTATTCTCGAGATAAAGAACCTGCACGCGACCGTCGACGGAAAGGAGATCCTGGACGGCATCGACCTCATCGTGAACGCCGGCGAGGTGCACGCCATCATGGGGCCGAACGGGTCCGGCAAGAGCACCCTGGCGCACGTGCTCGCGGGCCGCGAGGGCTACGAGGTCACGCAGGGCGAGGTGCTCTACCAGGGGCGCGACCTGCTCGAGCTCGCGCCGGAGGAGCGCGCCTGCGAGGGGATCTTCCTGGCCTTCCAGTATCCGGTCGAGATCCCCGGAGTGAACAACACCTATTTCCTCAAGGCAGCCGTCAACGCGGTCCGCCGGCACCGGGGCGAGGACGAGCTGGACTCGATGACCTTCATGAAGATGGTGCGTGCGAAGCTCAAGGTGCTGCACATGGACGAGGGGCTCATGAAGCGCGCCGTCAACGAGGGTTTCTCCGGCGGGGAGAAGAAGCGTAACGAGATTTTCCAGATGGCCGTCATGGAACCGACGCTCGCCATCATGGACGAGACCGATTCGGGGCTGGACATCGACGCACTCAAGGACGTGGCGGATGGCGTGAACACCCTGCGCGGCCCGGATCGGGCCATGGTCGTGATCACCCACTACCAGCGCCTGCTCAACTACATCGTCCCCGACCGCGTGCACGTGCTGTCCAAGGGCCGCATCGTCCGCTCCGGGGGCCGCGAGCTGGCGCTCACCCTTGAGGAGCAGGGCTACAGCTGGCTGCAGGTGGAGCCCGAGCCGGCATGAGCGACGCCGTGATCCGCTATCGGGAGGCTTTCCAGGACACCGCCGGCACCCTGCCCGGCAGCGCGATCCCGTGGCTGCGTGACGCCCGGCGCGAAGCCATGGGCACATTCGAGGCCATCGGCTTTCCCAAGCCCCGGGAAGAGGACTGGAAGTACACCCGCGTCGCGCCCATCGAGAAGCGCGACTTCGCGCTGACGCCGCCGGACACCCCGACGCCACTCGATCTGGGGGCCCTGCTACTGCCCGAGAGCGCAGGCGCCTGGCAGGCGGTGTTCGTGGACGGGCGCTTCCGCGCCGATCTGTCACGCACGGTGCCGCTACCCGGTGGCGTGCACGTTGCGGATCTCGCCGGTTCGCTGGAGCGCGGGGGCGACGAGCTGCAGCGCTGGATCACCGGTGCCGGGCATCGCAACGGCTTCACAGCGCTCAATGCCGCCTTCACCGGGCATGGCCTGCATCTGCAGCTGGACGACGGCGTGACCCTGGACGTGCCGGTACACCTGCTGTTCGTCGCCAGCGGCATCGCCGACACCATCGTCCATCCGCGGGTGATCCTGGAAATCGGGAAGGGCGCCCGCGCCACGGTGGTGGAGAGCTACGCGGCGCTGGGCGAGAGCCCGTACTTCAACAACGTGGTCACCCAGGCCGCGCTCGACGAGGGTGCCCGCCTCGACCACTACAAGCTGCAGCGCGAGGCGACCGCCGCCTTCCACGTGTCCACCTTCAACGTCCACCAGGACGCCGGTTCGCGCTTCGAGTCCCACTCGGTGAGCCTCGGGGCGGCGCTCGCACGCCACGACATCAACGTGGCCCTGGACGCGCCGGAGGCAAGCTGCGCGCTGAACGGCCTGTACATGGTGCGCGGGCGCCAGCACGTGGACTACCACACCCGGGTGGATCACGCGAAGCCAGCCTGCACCAGCACGGAGGACTACCGCGGAATCCTGGCCGGGCGCGCCCGCGGCGTGTTCAACGGTCGCGTCTACGTGCACCCGCAGGCGCAGAAGAGCGACGCCACCCAGTCGAACCGCAACCTGCTGCTGTCCCGCGACGCGGAGGTCGATACCAAGCCCCAGCTCGAGATCCACGCCGATGACGTGAAGTGCGCGCACGGGGCCACCGTGGGCCAGCTCGACGAAGGAATGATCTTCTACCTGCGATCGCGTGGCATCGACGAGAGCTCCGCGCGGGGCCTGCTCACCTACGGCTTCGCCCGCGGCCTGGTAGACCGAATGGCGGTCGCGCCGCTGCGCGAGGCGGTCGCCGAGTCACTGCTCGATCGACTGCCCAACGCCGAAGAACTCAGGAGCATGCTGTCATGAGCCAGCCGGCCGCCGACGTCGCCCAGCCCCGCGGGGCTGGCCACAACCGCTTCGACGTGCAGTCCGTGCGCGCCGACTTCCCGATCCTGCACCAGGAGGTCCACGGCCGCCCGCTGGTGTACCTGGACAACGGCGCCACCAGCCAGAAGCCGCGCCACGTGATCGAGGCGGTGAGCCGCTACTACGAGCGGGACAACGCCAACGTGCACCGTGGCGTGCACGCGCTGAGCGAGCGCGCCACCGAGGCCTACGAAGGCGCGCGGCGACGCGTGGCGCGCTTCGTCAACGCCGGCGACGTGCACGAGGTCGTGTTCACCCGGGGCACCACCGAGGGCATCAACCTGGTGGCGCAGGCCTGGGGCCGCGAGCGGCTCGAGCCGGGCGACGAGGTCGTCATCAGCACCATGGAGCACCACTCCAACATCGTCCCCTGGCAGCTCCTGTGCCAGCAGACCGGCGCGGTGCTCAAGGTGATCCCCATCACCCCGGAGGGCGAGCTGGATATGGACGCCTTCCACGGTCTGCTCGGGCCGCGCACCCGGATCGTGTCCGTGGTGCACCTGTCCAACGCGCTCGGCACAATCAACCCCGTGGTCGAGATCGTGCGCGCGGCCCACGAGGCCGGCGCGCTGGCGCTGCTGGACGGCGCGCAGGCCGTGCAGCACTTCCCCGTGGACGTGCAGGCCCTGGGCTGCGACTTCTACGCCTTCTCCGGCCACAAGATCTTCGGTCCCACGGGCATCGGCGCCCTGTGGGCGCGGCGCGAGCTGCTCGACGAGATGGCGCCCTACCAGGGCGGCGGCGAGATGATCCGCACCGTGAGCTTCGAGGGCAGCACCTGGAACGACGTCCCGCACAAGTTCGAGGCAGGCACGCCCAACATCGCGGGCGCCGTGGGCATGGCGGCGGCCATGGACTACCTGGGGACCCTCGACGTGGACGGCGTGGCTGCCCACGAGGCGGACGTGCTCGCCTATGCGACCCGGTCCCTGTCCTCGGTGGACGGGCTGCGCATCGTGGGCACCGCACCGCGCAAGGGCGCCATCGTCTCGTTCGTCATGGACGACATTCATGCCCACGACATCGGTACCATCGTCGACAGCCAGGGCGTCGCGATCCGGGTGGGCCACCACTGCACCATGCCGCTGCACGAGCACTACGGATACGCGGCCACCGCGCGCGCCTCCTTTGCGCTCTACAACACACGCGAGGAGGTGGATGCACTGGTGAAGGCCCTGTGGAAGACCCGCGAGATGTTCGCGCGCTGAGCCCCTTCCTCGAGGAGCGTCGCATACCATGACCCCGTTGACCGAGTGGCTGAAGAAGGTTCAGGACGCGGAACACCAGGATCCGGAGACGCTGAAGGCGCGGGTGGTGGAGGTGCTGCGCCAGATCTACGATCCGGAGATCCCGGTGAACATCTACGACCTGGGGCTGATATACGGCATCGACTGCGGACCCGACGGCGTGGTGGACATCCAGATGACCCTGACCAGCCCCGGCTGCCCCGTGGCGCAGACGTTCCCTGGCACCGTGGAGTCGCGCATCGAGGACGAGGTGGAGGGGGTCACCGCGGCCCAGGTCGAGCTGGTCTGGGATCCGCCCTGGTCACCGGAGATCCTGAGCGAGGAGGTGAAGCTGGAGCTTGGGCTGCTGTGACCGTGACGCGCCGCCCGGGCCCGCTACCCGCCGGCCGCGCCGGCCGCACCGGCCGCGCGGGGACGCGACGCTGACATGGCCTGGTATCCGGTGTGTAGCCTGGCGGACCTGCCGGAAGGCGGCTGCCACCAGGCCGAGGCGGCGGGGGAGGAGCTGCTGCTGGTGAACCTGGACGGCGACATCCACGCCCTGTCCAACATCTGCACCCACGAACACGCCGAGCTCAGCGACGGCGAGCTGGAGGACGGCGAGATCGTGTGCCCGCTCCACCAGGCGCGCTTCGACGTGCGCACCGGGGAGGCGCTGGCACCTCCGGCCTACGAGGCCCTGCCCACCTTCCCGGTGCGGGTCGTGGACGGCACCGTGGAGGTCTCGCTGGACGACTGAGCGCCTGCGAGAACATCCGACGCCTGGCGCACGACGGCGGACCATGTCCACGCAGGCGCTCGTGCTACTCCGGGACCAGCCAGCCCACCCGCACGCCCCCCTCCTCCGTCGGCGCCAGTGCCCGCCACAGCCATTCCAGCCAGTGGCCCGACTCGGCGTCGAACTCCCACGGCGGGTTCACCACCAGAAGACCGCAGCCACGCAGGCTCTCGCGCCAGCCGGCTCCCCGCACCGCGAGCTCGAGCTGGAGGATGGGGCGCACACCACTCGCCACCAGCGCCCGCTCGAAACGCGCCATGGAGCGCGGGTCCATGAGCGGGTACCAGCCGGCCAGCACGCCCGTGGCCCAGCGCCGGTGTGCCGCCTGCAAGGCCTCCGCCAACCGCGCCAGATCGCCTGCACGGTCGTAGGGGGGATCGACCAGCACCAGCCCGCGGCGCTCCCGCGGCGGCAGGAAGGCCTTCAGGGCCTGCGCCGCGTCCACGTGATGCACGCCGGCCCTGGCGTCTCGCCGCACGCAGGATTTCAGCGCCGCGCAGTCGTCCCGGTTCAGCTCGCAGAGCACCAGCCGGTCCGACGGGCGCAGCAGGGCCGCCGCGAGCACCGGCGAGCCCGGGTAGTGGGTGAGCGCCGGCCCCGGGTTGTGCGCGCGCACCACGTCCAGCCACGGCACCAGCGCCGCGGGCGCGTCCTCGCGACGCCACAGACGCCCGATACCCTCGACGTGCTCCGCGTTCTTGCGCGACCAGGGGTGCGACAGGTCGTACAGGCCGATGCCCGCGTGGGTGTCCACGTAGGCGATCGGCTTGTCCTTGCGCGTGAGCAGCGCGAGCAGGCGGCTCAGCGCCGCGTGCTTGAACACGTCCGCGAAGTTACCGGCGTGGAAGCGGTGTCGGTAGGAGAGCATGCGCTGCGCGCCGCCCTACAGCTTGTCGTGCTTCGTGGCGCGCCCGCGAGCGGCGTCCACCGGGTAGCGGCGCTCGTTGAGCTCGAGCTTCGCCGCCGCCGCGGCCAGGGGATCGATGTCCAGCCGGTCGCACAGGCGCACCAGGAAAATGAGCACGTCCGCGACCTCCATCGCCACCTCGGCACGCACCTCCGGCGGCAGCGCGGCGCTCTGCTCCTCGGTGAGCCAGCGGAAGTGCTCCACGAGCTCCCCCGCCTCCGCGATGAGCGCCATGGCCAGGTTCTTCGGGCTGTGATACTGCTCCCAGTCGCGACGCCGGGCGAAGCGGCGCAGGTCCGCGCGCAGCGAATCGAGCGTCGGTCGCACACCCATCGCAACACCCTCCGTCGAGACTTCCCGAGACGCACCGCGCGCCCCCGGGGCGTCGATTGTAGGGCACCGCCGCGCGTGCCGATGATCTCCGGGCGGTCGCGTCTCAGACCGATGTCAGCATCGGCAGCATCAGCGTGGCGAAGCTGAGCACCAGGAAGAACCCGCACATGTCCGTGACCGTGGTGAGAATCGGCCCCGAGGCCACGGCAGGATCCACCCCGATGCGCTTCAGCACCAGCGGCACGGAGCCGCCGATGGAGACCGCGACCAGGGTGTTCGCCGCCAGGGCGCCGCCGATGACCAAGCCGAGAAACGGGTTTCCCTTCCACACCCATGCCACGAGGCCGATGAGGATGCCCAGCACGATGCCGTTGATCATGCCCACGGAGATCTCCTGCAGCCACACGCGCAGTATCTCGTAGGGCTTGACGATGCCGAGCGAGAGCTCGCGCATGCTGACGGCGACCGCCTGGTTGCCCGAGCAACCGCTCATGTCCGATACCATGGGCAGGAACACGGCCAGGGCGATCGCCGCGCTCAGCGTCTCCTCGTACTGGGCGATCACGCTCGCCGCAATGACGTTCAGCACGATGTTGATGCTGAGCCACGACAGGCGGCGTCGCGAGCGCGTGAGCACCGGGAGCGTGCGGATCTCGTCGCCCCCGACGATACCCTGGGACTTCAGGAAGTCGGCGTCCGCCCGCTCCTGCAAGGCATCCGCCACGTCGTCGCGGCGCACGACGCCGACCAGCCGCTGGTGCACATCCACCACGGGGACGGCGAGGAAATCGTGCCGATCGAAGAACTCGTCCAGATCGTCCAGGCCGGTATCCACGGTGACGAACAGCGATGCCTTCAGCAGGTCCGCCAGCGGCGTGGCACGCCGCGACAGGACCAGGTCGCGCAGGTCGAGCACACCGATCAGCCGGCTGCGGGGCGAAACCACGTAGACGTGCACGTCCTGCTCGGGCTCCTCCTCGGCGCGCTCGCTGAGCGAGTGGATGACGTCCTGCACCGTCGCGCTCTCCTCGAAGGCCAGGTACTCCTTCACCATGAGGCCGCCCGCAACGTCGTCCTCGTAGGCGATGAGCTCGCGCACGTCGGCGGCATCTTCCGGCGCCATCTCGGCCAGGATCGCCTCGGCGTCCCGATCGTCCATGTCGGCGAGCACGTCGGCCTGTCCATCGCTGTACATCTCGCTCAGGATCGACGCGGCCTGCGGCGCGGGCAGATCCTCCATGAGGTCCGCCGCGTGCTCGTCGGGGATTTCCTCGATGATCTCTGCCGCCTCGGACGGGGGCAGCGTGGTCAGGACGAGCTCGCGTTCCTCGGGCTCGAGGCGCAGCAGGGCGCGGAAGGTCTCGCTCGGGCCGATCCGCGACACGTACGCCGCCAGTCCTTCCGCGTCCGCGCCCTGCGCGAGGCGACGGAGCTCCTCCCAGGGCTGGATCTCGATCTCGTTATTCATGGCTTGTTCCTCTTCCTCGTCACGACCAGGGGGACGCGCCCTGGCCTGCGCGAGCGACCGTCGGCGGGAGAATGCGGTGATTGGAGATCGGCGCGGGGCCGGCGCGGCAGCAGCGCGCCGCGCCGCGACCGGGCAATCGTATCATCCGCGATGCGCGGCGCCCGGCTGCTGTGCCGGCGCCGGGCAGCGGCGGGCCGGCGCCCGCGTCACGGGGCGCCGGGTCGCGCGGGCCTTCAGCCGTCGTCGCCGGTCTTCGGCTCGAGCTTCAGCGCTACCGAGTTCATGCAGTAGCGCAGCCCCGTGGGCTGAGGGCCGTCCGGGAAAACGTGGCCCAGGTGGGCATCGCACACGGCGCACAGCACCTCCGTGCGGCGCATCCACAGGCTGCGATCCTCCTCCTCGGCCACGTTGCCCTCGTCGATGGGCGCCCAGAAGCTGGGCCAGCCGGTGCCGGAGTCGAACTTGGTTCGGGAGTCGAACAGGGGCGTGCCGCAGCAGACGCAACGGTAGATCCCCGGCGTCTTGCAAGCGTGGTACTCACCGGTGAAGGCGCGCTCGGTGCCCTTCTTGCGGGTCACCTTGTACTGCTCGGGGGTGAGCTGCTCGCGCCACTGGGCGTCGGTCCTGCTGATCTTCTCGGGCATCGGTCGTGATCTCCGGGCGCTGGGGAGTCGCGGGAGCCGGTTCGCCCGCAGACGAACGGCGGCGGGCCCGGCTCTCGCGAGAACCGGTTCGCCCGCAACCCCGCTTCTGGAGAGGGATTCTATCCGCCCGGCGATCGGGCCGGGCTCAGGCCACCTCCACGGGGACGCCGCCGATCTCCGCGCGCCACCGGCGCGGGCCGCTCTCGTGCACCGAGTCACCGCCGGCGTCCACCGCCACGGTCACCGGCATGTCCTCCACCTCGAACTCGCGGATGGCCTCCATGCCCAGGTCCTCGAAAGCAACGAGGCGCGTCCTGCGAATGGCCTTGGACACCAGGTAGGCGGCGCCGCCCACCGCCATCAGATACGCGGCGCCGTGCTTCGCGATGGACTGCACCGTGGCGGGACCGCGTTCGGCCTTGCCGATCATCACCAGCAGGCCGGTCTTCTCCAGCATCAGGTCGGTGAACTTGTCCATGCGCGTGGACGTGGTCGGGCCCGCCGGGCCAACCACCTCGTCGCCTACGGGATCCACGGGTCCCACGTAGTAGATGGCGCGATTGGTGAGGTCCACGCCGTCCGGCAGGCCCTTACCCTCCTCCAGCAGCGTCTGGATGCGCTTGTGGGCCGCGTCACGCCCCGTGAGCAGCCGACCCGATAGCAGCAGCCGGTCACCGGCCTTCCAGCGCGCCACCTCCTCGCGGGTCAGGGTGTCCAGGTTCACACGTTTCGCGTCCGCCGACGGCGACCAGGTCACCTGGGGCCAGTCCTCGAGGCGCGGTGGCTCCAGCGCCGCCGGCCCGCTGCCGTCCAGCTCGATGTGCACGTGCCGGGTGGCGGCGCAGTTCGGGATCATGGCCACCGGCAGCGAGGCCGCGTGGGTGGGATACTCCTTGATCTTCACGTCCAGCACGGTGGTCAGCCCGCCCAACCCCTGGGCACCGATCCCGAGGGCGTTGACGCGGTCGAAGATCTCCAGGCGCAGCTCCTCCAGGTAGCTCTGCGGCCCGCGCTCGCGGAGCTCTTGGATGTCGATGTGATCCATCAGCGCCTCCTTGGCGAGCACCATGGCCTTCTCGGAGCTGCCGCCGACGCCGATGCCGAGGATCCCTGGCGGACACCAGCCGGCACCCATGGTGGGTACGGTCTTCTCGACCCAGTCGGCGATGCTGTCGCTCGGGTTCATCACCGTGAACTTGCTCTTGTTCTCCGAGCCGCCACCCTTGGCGGCAAGGCGCAGGCTCACCGTCGCGCCCGGCACGAGCCGGGTGTGGATCACTGCCGGCGTGTTGTCGCGGGTGTTCACACGCCCGCC
The DNA here is from genome assembly GCA_041593595.1 of Gammaproteobacteria bacterium. GTDB lineage: Bacteria > Pseudomonadota > Gammaproteobacteria > HK1 > HK1 > JBFHNV01. Next base: position 5,552 of record JBFHNV010000138.1, on the reverse strand, counting down.
CACCGGCGGCGACACGATGGAGGCCCGCAGGACGTTGTCCGGGTGCGTGTAGGCGCGGCGCACGCCCTCGTTGATCATGTCCTCGAAGCCCATGTCCGCTTCCCAGCGCACGTCCATGCCCACGTCCGCGTACACCACCACGATGCCGGTGTCCTGGCAGATGGGCCGGTGGCCCTCGGCGCTCATGCGCGAGTTCATCAGGATCTGCGCCATGGCGTCCTTCGCCGCCGGCGACCGCTCCCGCTCGTACGCCTCGCCCACCGCGCGGATGTAGTCCAGCGGATGGTAGTAGGAGATGAACTGCAGCGCGTCGGCGACGCTCGCGACGAGATCGTCCTGCTTGATGGTGGTCATGGGGGCACCGCGGGGCTTCGGGGCGGGCCGGGGATTATATGTCATGCGCGCGCGGGCGCGCCGCGTGGCTCAGGCCGGACCCGGCGACCAGGCCATGAGCAGGTCCATCACGTTGGTGCCGGTGGGACCGGTTCGCAGCAGGTCGCCGCTGGCATGGAGGAAGCTGCCGGCATCCGCCGCGGCGAGGTCCGCAACCGGATCACGGCCTGCGGCTCGCCCGCGCGCCGCGCTGGCCGCGTCCACTAGCGCGCCCGCGTCCTCGCCGGGTCCGTCGGTGCCGTCGGTGCCCGCCGCCAGGACCACGCCGGCGCCGGCCTGCTCCAGGACCAGGGCCGCGGACAGCGCCAGGCTCTGGCAGCGGCCGCCGCGCCCGGGGCGCGGCGGCAGGCGCACGGTGGTCTCGCTGCTCCACAGGTGCACGCGGCCCGGCGCGGCGCCGGCCACGCGCACGAGGTGGGGGCCGCTCTCCACGGCGTCGCCCTCCAGCAGCCGCCCGTGCACGTGCACCGCGAGCCCCTGCTCGCGCAGTGCCCGCGCGGCCGCTTCCTTGGCCAGCGCCGGGTGCGCCACCACCTCCGCAAGCACTCGGTCGAAGGCCGCGGCCGGCGCCAGTGGCGGCGGCTTCGCGGCCACCGTCGCGAGCCACTCCGGGAGGTCGAGGCCCGACACATCGATGTCCTCCGGCTCGTGGCGCACCAGCGGCCCGGACCCGATCACCTTGGGATCGTCGCCGGGCACGTCGGAGATCATGAGGCACAGGGCCTCGCGGTGGTCCAGCGCCCCGGCGAGCCGACCGCCTTTGATACGCGAGATGCGCTTGCGCACACGGTTCATGGGTCCGATGGCGAGTCCCGCTGACAGCAGCCAGTCGTTCACCCGCGCGAGGAAGGTGGCGTCCAGTCCCGGGGCCAGGTACTCGCACAATGCCGACGCTCCGCCCGAGATCATCACCAGGAAGCGCGCCTGGGGCGGCGCACCGGCGACGAAGCGCCATAGCGCCTCGCCGGCAGCGAGGCAGCTCGCGTCCGGCACCGGGTGCGCGCTCTCCAGCACCCGCACGTGCGACGGGGCGTCCGCGAGCACGTGCGCGTGGCCGTGCTTGGTGATCACGAGGGCATCGGACACGCCTGGACCCACCACGTCCAGGGCGCCGGCCATCATGTCCGCCGCCGCCTTGCCTACCGCCGCCGCGTGGGTGGGATGCGCATCGCCCGGCAGCGCCACCAGGTGGCGGGCGACGCTGGCGCGCCCGCCCACGGCATCCAGCGCCGCGCGGTGGGCGCGCGACAGGACCTCGCGGATCCGCCTGGTGTCCTCGCTGGTGGCGGGACCCGTCACGTCACCCGTTGGCGGCCCGCGCCACCGTGTCCAGCGCCGCCGCGGCGGCAAGCCCCCGATCCAGCTCGGTGATGATGTCGCTCACGTCCTCGAGGCCCACGGATACCCGGATGAGGTTCTCGCGGATCCCCGCCTGGGCACGCTCCTCCGCGCTCAGTCGGCCGTGGGTGGTGCTGGCGGGATGGGTGATGGTGGACTTGGTGTCGCCGAAGTTCGCGGTGATGGAGATCCACTCCGTGGCGTCGATGAGGGCGAAGGCCTGATCCCGGCCACCGGCAATCTCGAACGCCACGATGCCGCTGAAGCCCTTCTGCTGGCGCGTCGCGAGCGCATGCTGCGGATGGCTCTCGAGGCCGGGGTAGTACACCCGCGTCACGCCCGGTTGCGCCTCGAGCCAGCGGGCCACGGCCAGGCCGCCCTCGCAGTGAGCGCGCATGCGCACGCCCAGCGTCTCCAGCCCCTTCAGGAATACCCACGCGTTGAAGGGGCTGAGCGACGTGCCGCCGGTGCGCACGATGCCGTACACCGCATCGCGCAGCTTCTTGTCGTCGGTCACCACCGCGCCACCCACCACCCGCCCCTGCCCATCCAGGTACTTGGTGCCGGAGTGAACGACCAGGTGGGCACCGAGTGCCAGCGGTCGCTGCAGCGCCGGGGTGCAGTAGCAGTTGTCCACCACCAGCAGCGCGTCCGTCCCACGGGCGATGGCGGCCAGCGCGGCGATGTCCGCGATCTCCGCGAGGGGGTTGGTGGGAGTCTCCGCGAACAGCATGCGGGTGTTGCCGCGCACCGCCGCACGCCACGCATCCACGTCCGCCGCCGGCACGAAGTCGGTGCTGACGCCGAAGCGCCCGAGGATGTTGCGGAACAGCGAGAGGGTGGAGCCGAACAGGCTGTCCGCGGCGAGCACGTGATCGCCGGCCTTGAGGACGGCGAGGCAGGTGCTGAGGATGGCCCCCATGCCGGAGCCGGTGGCCACCGCGTGGGCAGCCCCTTCCATGGCCGCGAGGCGTTCCTCGAACACGCGCACCGTGGGGTTGGTGAAGCGCGAGTAGACGTTGCCCGGCTCGGTCTCGGCGAAACGCGCCGCCGCCTGGGCCGCGCTCTCGAACACGAAGCTCGAGGTGGCGAAGATGGGATCGTTGTGCTCGCCCTCGTGGGTGCGCACCTGGCCTGCCCGCACCGCCCGGGTGTCGAGACCGGCGCCGTCGGGGGTGACCCGTCGCTTGCTCATGGCGTACTCCCTGCCCGTGTCCCGGAGCGGCCGGGCGGGCAACAAAAAACCCGCCGTCAGCGGAAGCCAAGGCAGGTTTGCCTCGCTTTAGCCGGATTTATAGAGCGCCCGCAAGCTGACGGATCAAATCGGCGCTACAGTCAAGGCTAGGCGCCCGGCGCCCGCCTTGTCAAGCCGGACCCGGGCCGCGCAGGCAGGCTCAGGCGCCGGCCGCGATGGCGCGGCGCTGCTTCTCGTCGTCGTTGCGCTGCTCCGCGATGCGCTCGAGGTAATCCGTGGACACGCCGCCGGTAACGTAGTCGCCGGTGAAGCAGGACAGGTCGAAGTTGTCGATACTGGGATTGCCGCGGCGCACCGAGGCGATGAGGTCGTCGATGCTCTGATAGAAGAGGCGATCCGCGCCGATGGCATCGGCCACACCCTCCTCGGTCCGGTTGTGGGCCACCAGCTCGCCGGCCACCGGCATGTCGATGCCGTAGACGTTCTGGTAGCGCACCGGCGGCGCGGCGGACGCGAAGTACACCCGGCGCGCCCCGGCTTCGCGCGCCATCTCGATGATCTGCTGCGAGGTGGTGCCGCGCACGATGGAGTCGTCCACCAGCAGCACGTTCTTGCCCTCGAACTCGAGGCCGATGGCGTTCAGCTTGCGGCGCACCGACTTCTTGCGCTCCTGCTGCCCCGGCATGATGAAGGTGCGCCCGATGTAACGGTTCTTGATGAAGCCCTCCCGGTACTTCACTCCCAGCCGGTAGGCCAGCGGCAGCGCCGCGGTGCGGCTGGTATCGGGGATCGGGATCACCACGTCGATGTCGTTGTCCGGCCACTCGCGCAGGATCTTCTCCGCGAGATGCTCGCCCATCCGCAGCCGTGCCTTGTACACGGAGACGTTGTCGATGATCGAGTCCGGACGAGCCAGGTACACGAACTCGAAGATGCACGGCGCGTAGCTCGGGTCGTCAGCGCACTGACGCTCGTGCAGGCGTGCGGCGGTGTCGATGTACACCGCCTCGCCCGGCGCGAGATCGCGCAGCAGCTCGAAACCGAGCGCATCGAGCGCCACGCTCTCGGAGGCCACCATGTACTCGGGGCCGTTGGCCGTCTCGCGCCGGCCGAAGCACACGGGCCGGATCCCCAGCGGGTCGCGGAAGGCGATGACCCCGTAGCCGACCATCATCACGATTGCGGCGTAGCCACCGCGGCAGCGCCGGTGCACCCGGCTCACCGCGTGGAAGATGTCGTCGGGCTCCACGCGCAGCTTTCCGAGCTTGAGCAGCTCGTGGGCGAACACGTTCAGCAGGATCTCCGAGTCGGAATCCGTGTTCACGTGCCGCAGGTCCTCCAGGAACACCTCGCGCTTGAGCTGCTCGGCGTTCACCAGGTTGCCGTTGTGGGCCAGCGTGATGCCGTAGGGCGCGTTGGTGTAGAACGGCTGGGCCTCGGCGGCGTTGGGCGTGCCCGCGGTGGGGTAGCGCACGTGGCCGATGCCGTAGTGGCCACGCAGGCTGATCATGTGGCGCGTGTGGAAGACATCGCGCACCAGGCCGTTGTCCTTGCGCAGGAACAGCTCGTCGCCGGCGCACGTGGCGATGCCCGCGGCATCCTGGCCGCGGTGCTGCAGGACGGTCAGGGCATCGTAGATGTCCTGGTTGACGTCGGAGTGACCGACGATGCCGACGATGCCGCACATGTGAAATGGGGCGGTGCCCGCCGCGGCCAGACCCGGGGCCGGGGCTTCGGGGCGAGCGCGAATGTTACCCGCTGCCTCCGGGGTTGAGAACTGCGGGCGGCGGTGCCACCGGCGCGGCCGCCGTTGCCGAGAAGTCGACGTGGCTCGCGATCTCCTCGGGGAGCAGCGCGCGCATGTGCTCCGCCATCGCCTGGAAGCGGGGCAGCAGCAGCGACGCGCGCCACCAGGGGTCACGCGGCAGCGGAGTGAGTCCCGCCAGCAGCACCAGTATCGCGGCGATGATCACGCCACGTGCGGCGCCGAACACCACGCCCAGCATGCGGTCGGTGCCGGTGAGCCCGGTCTTGTCCACCAGCAGCCCGACCAGATACACGACGATACCCGAGACCACGAGGGTGCCCACGAACACCAGCAGGAACGCGAGGCCCATGCGCAGCGACGGCACGGCCACGTGGCCGGCGAACAGCGCCGCCACCGGCTCGGTGAAGGTCAGGCCCAGCCAGACCGCGGCCACCCACCCCAGCAGCGCCAGCGCCTCACGCACGAAGCCGCGCAGCAGGCTGACGACCGCGGACAGGGTCACCACCACCACCAGCACCCAGTCCACCCAAGTCACGGCGGCTCACTCACCCGGATAGCGCACCACGATGCCCTTGAGGCGCGTCTCCTCCAGCAGGCGTCCCACCTGGCGCTCCGCCCGCTCGCGCTCGGGCTCCGGTCCAACGAATACTCGCGTCACCGCCTGCGGGCCGCTGCCGGAGGCCTCCGTGAAGGCTTGGTAGCCGCTGGCCGCGAGCCGATCGCGCAGCGCCATGGCATTGCGTGCGTTCGAGAAGCTGCCGAGCTGCACGACCCAGCCGCTGCGCGCCGCCGGCGGCGCCTCGGCCGCAGTCCTCGGGAGCGCCGGTGCCGGCGACGGGACGGCCGCCGGTGCCGGTG
>JBFHNV010000137.1:0-16303 GCA_041593595.1 Gammaproteobacteria bacterium | reverse complement strand
GGGATGGACGACGTGCTCCGGGTGGGCGGGACGGGGCCGGGCGCATGATAATCACCGCGTGGAGCGCGGGCCATGACGGCCCGGCGAAGGCCCTGCGCGGGCGCGACGGGAGCGAATGCCTGATGAGTGGACGGACGAACGGGATGAGCACGGTGGACACCCTGCGCTTCGACGGACGGCGGCTGCACCTGCTGGACCAACGCGTGCTGCCCGCACAGGTGCGCGAGCTGAGCCTCGACGACGCGCCCGCCGTTGCCGCTGCAATTCGCGACATGGTGGTGCGGGGCGCGCCGGCCATCGGCGTGGCCGCGGCCTACGGCGCGGCGCTCTCCGTGGCCGCCCACGCCGGCTCGACCGGGTGGCGCGAGCGCGTGGAGCGGGACCTGCAAACCCTGGAGCAGTCTCGGCCCACGGCGGTGAACCTGGGATGGGCGGTGCGCCGGGTGCGGGCGCTGCTGGACACGGCGCCGCCGGATCCGGCGGCTGCCGTTCGCGCCCTGGCCGAGTCGATTCACGCCGCGGACGTGGCCGCGAACCGGCGCATGGGCGAGATGGGGGCCGCGCTCATCGACACGCGGTGCCAGGTGCTCACCCACTGCAACGCGGGCGCGCTCGCCACGGCCGGCTACGGCACCGCCCTCGGGGTGATCCGCAGTGCCTGGTCCCAGGGCAAGATCGAGCGGGTGCTGGCAGACGAGACGCGCCCGTGGCTGCAGGGGGCGCGGCTCACCGCCTGGGAGCTGCTGCGCGACGGCATCCCGGTGAGCCTCATCGCGGACGGCGCCGCCACCTGGGCCATGCGCCAGGGTCTGGTGCGCTGGGTGATCGTGGGGGCCGACCGCATCGCCGCCAACGGCGACGTGGCCAACAAGATCGGGACCTACGCCCTCGCGGTCAGCGCGCGCCACCACGGGGTGCGGTTCATGGTGGCGGCCCCCACCTCGACCATCGACCCGCAGTGCGCCGACGGCGACGCGATTCCCATCGAGCAGCGTGCGGCGGACGAGCTCCTGGGGCTGTCGGGACAGCGCCACGCCGCCGAGGGCGCCGATGCCTGGAACCCGGTCTTCGACGTCACCCCCGCCGCCCTGGTGGACGCGCTGGTGACCGAGAAGGGCGTCGTGGAGCGCCCGGATCGGGACAAGATCGCGGCCCTGCTGGCGACGTCCTGAAGGCCGCCCGCCGGGCCGGCGCCCGCGCATTCGTGATCGGTTGACGGCATCCCCGGCGGCGGCCGGTCCGATACGGGCCGCGGGGACACGCCGTGAACACGTCCCTGTACGCTCGACGGCCGCATCCGAAGCGGCCGACGGTCCCCGCGACCCGCCACCGCACCGGCCTTGTCCGAACACGGATGGGCGCCCGCTTCCTGCCCCGTCCGCGGCACCGTGCTGCAGTGCAATCGGCGGCGCCGATCTGGTATGATTCGACGCTTGTATGCGCCCGCCTCGCGCTCTCCCAACCTACTGATTCGTAACACCTTTCATGCCCGAGTTCGCGAAGGAGATCCTCCCGGTCAACATCGAGGAGGAGATGAAGCAGTCGTACCTGGATTACGCCATGAGCGTGATCGTGGGGCGGGCGCTTCCCGACGTACGCGACGGGCTGAAACCGGTGCACCGGCGGGTGCTGTTCGCGATGAGCGAGCTGGGGGTGGAGTGGAACCGTCCCTACAAGAAATCCGCCCGCGTGGTGGGCGACACCATCGGCAAGTACCACCCCCACGGCGAGTCGGCGGTGTACGACGCTCTGGTGCGCATGGCGCAGCCGTTCTCCATGCGCGTCATGCTCATCGACGGCCAGGGCAACTTCGGCTCCGTGGACGGCGACTCGCCGGCGGCCATGCGCTACACCGAGGTGCGCATGGCGCGGGTGGCCCACGAGCTGCTCGCGGACATCGACAAGGAAACCGTCGACTTCATCCCCAACTACGACGAGTCGGAGCGCGAGCCGGCGGTATTCCCCACCCGGCTCCCGAACCTGCTGGTCAACGGCTCCGCGGGCATCGCGGTGGGAATGGCCACCAACATCCCGCCCCACAACCTCGGTGAGACCGTCGATGCGTGCATCGCGGTAATCGATCGCCCCGGGATCACCACCGACGAGCTGCTACAGATCATTCCGGGTCCGGACTTCCCCACCGCCGCCATCATCAACGGCGCTGCGGGCATCCACGAGGCCTACCGTACCGGCCGCGGTCGCGTCTACATCCGCGCGCGCACTCACGTGGAGGGCGGCGACAACGGCGCGCGCCAGGCGCTGGTCATCACCGAGCTGCCCTACCAGGTCAACAAGGCGCGGCTGATAGAGAAGATCGCGGAGCTGGTGAAGGAGCGCAAGATCGAGGGCATCTCGGAGCTGCGCGACGAGTCCGACAAGGACGGCATGCGGGTCGTCATCGAGCTCAAGCGCGGCGAGAACGCCGAGACGCTGGTCAACAACCTCTACCAGCACACGCCGCTGGAGACGGTGTTCGGCATCAACCTGGTCGCCCTGGTGGACGGGCAGCCGCGGCTGCTGACGCTGAAGCAGATCGTCGAGGCCTTCGTGCGCCACCGCCGCGAGGTGGTGACGCGTCGCACCCTGTTCGAGCTGCGCAAGGCGCGCGAGCGCGCCCACGTGCTGGAAGGCCTCGCCATCGCGCTGGCCAACATCGATCCGGTGATCGACCTGATCAAGGCTTCCGCCACGCCCGCCGAGGCGAAGGCCGCGCTGGTGGCGCGCACCTGGGCGCCCGGCGCGGTGCGGGAGATGCTGGCGCGTGCCGGGGCCGAGACGTCGCGCCCCGAGGGCCTCGCGGAGGACCGCGGACTCGCCGAGGACGGCTACCGGCTGAGCGAGGAGCAGGCCCAGGCCATCCTGGACCTGCGGCTGCACCGGCTCACCGGTCTGGAGCAGGACAAGATTCTCAAGGAGTACGACGAGATCCTGGCGCGCATCCAGGACCTCATCGAGATCCTGAGCAACCCGGACCGCCTGAAGGAAGTGATCAAGGGCGAGCTCCTCGAGCTCAAGCAGCAGTTCGCCGACCCGCGGCGTACCGAGATCCAGCCCCACCGCCAGGGTTTCGATCCGGCGGACCTGGTGGCGCCCCAGGACGTGGTGGTGACCCTGTCCCACGAGGGCTACGTGAAGTGGCAGTCGGTGGACGTGTACGCGGCGCAGAAGCGTGGCGGCAAGGGCAAGACGGCGGCCACTACCAAGGCGGAGGACTTCGTCGAGCGGCTGTTCGTGGCCAACACCCACGACACGCTGCTGTGCTTCTCCAGCCACGGCAAGGTGTACTGGCTCCGGGTGTACCAGATCCCCGAGGCCGGGCGCATCGCCCGCGGGCGGCCCATCGTCAACCTGCTGCCGCACCTGGAGGCAGACGAGCGGATCAGCGCGGTGCTGCCGCTGCAGAGCTTCGAGCAGCAGGGCTTCGTGCTGCTGGCCACCGCGCGCGGGCTGGTGAAGAAGACGCCACTCGCCGAGTACTCGCGCCCGCGCTCCACCGGCATCATCGCCATCGACCTGGTAGAGGGCGACGCGCTGGTGGGCGTGGCCATCACCGACGGACAGCGCGACGTCATGCTGGCCAGCAGCAACGGCAAGATGATCCGCTTCAACGAAGCGCAGGTACGGCCCATGGGTCGCGTGGCGCGCGGTGTGATCGGCATGCGCCTGCCCCAGGACACGCGGGTCATCGCCCTTATCGTGGCCGACGAGGGGCTGGTACTCTCCGCCACCGAAAACGGCTACGGCAAGTGCACCCGCGTGGCGGAGTACCCGCTCAAGGGACGCGGCGGCCAGGGCGTGATCTCCATCCAGACGACGGATCGCAACGGCGCCGTGGTGAGCGCGCTGCTGGTGGACGGCAGCGAGGAGATGATGCTGATCACCAACGGCGGCAAGCTGGTGCGTACCCGCGTGGCGGAAGTGAGCGTGCTCGGGCGCAACACCCAGGGCGTGAAGCTCATCCGCCTGAGCGAAGGCGAGCGACTGGTGGGCGTGGGACGCGTGCTGGACGAAGAGTGACAACCGCGGTGCCCGGCGGCGGGCGCCCGTGGACAGGGGAGTCTCCCATGGCGAGGGTCTACAACTTCAACGCCGGCCCCGCGGCGCTGCCGCTGCCCGTGCTCGAGCGCGCCCGCGACGAGCTGCTGGACTTCGCCGGCTGCGGCATGTCGGTGATGGAGGTGAGTCACCGGGGGAAGGAGTTCGAAGCGGTGGCCGAGGCCAGCGAGGCACGCCTGCGGGCGCTGCTGGGCATCCCGGCGGACTACCGGGTGCTGTTCCTGCAGGGCGGCGCGCAGCTCCAGTTCTCCGCCGTGCCGCTCAACCTGCTCGGCGAGGGCGCCAGCGCCGATTACGTGGACACCGGCTCGTGGTCGGCCAAGGCCATCGACGAGGCCCGTCGCTACGGCCAGGTCAACGTGGTGGCCAGCAGTCGGGAGGCGCGCTACTTCCACATTCCCGCCGCGGAGGACTGGCGCCGCGACCCGTGCGCCGCCTACCTGCATTACACGCCCAACGAGACCATCGGCGGCGTCGAGTTCCATTTCGTCCCGGCATCGGACGGGGTGCCCCTGGTGGCGGACATGTCGTCCACCATCCTGTCGCGCCCCGTGGACGTGAGCCGCTTCGGTCTCATCTACGCCGGCGCCCAGAAGAACATCGGCATCGCCGGGCTGACGGTGGTGATCGTGCGCGAGGCGCTGCTCGGGCGTGCCCGCGCGGCCACGCCCCTGCTGCTGGACTACAAGCTGCAGGCGGACAGCGGCTCCATGGCCAACACCGCACCCACCTTCGCCTGGTACATGGCAGGGCTGGTGTTCGACTGGCTGACCGAGCAGGGCGGACTTGCGGAGATGGCGCGACGCAGCGAGCGCAAGGCGCGCACCCTGTACGCGGCCATCGAGGCCTCGAACTTCTACGCGAACCCGGTGGCCGAGGACTGCCGCTCGTGGATGAACGTGCCGTTCACCCTGGCCGACGCCGCACTGGACGCGGTGTTCCTGACCGAGGCCAAGGCGGCCGGGCTCGCAGGGCTCAAGGGCCACCGCTCCGTAGGCGGCATGCGCGCGAGCCTCTACAACGCCATGCCCCAGGAGGGCGTGGAGGCGCTGGTGGAGTTCATGCAGGACTTCGAGCGCCGGAGAGGCTGAAGCCTGTGAACGTTTCACCGCGCTCCGCTGGCGAACGCGCGCTGGACACCCGTGGCGGCGCCGTCCCGGGCCAGCCCTGGCCCGGGCCCTGCGGGCGAGCTGCGCGCGACCGAATCCGCTCCCGGTGGAAATGCCCATGTTCAAGGTCCTGACGCTCAACAGCATCTCGGTGGCCGGCCTCGAGCGCCTGCCGCGGAATCGCTACGAGGTGGCCTCGGATCTGCCGCGGCCGGATGCCATCATGCTGCGCTCGTTCAACATGCACGAGTACCCGATCCCCACCACCCTGAAGGCGGTGGCCCGCGCCGGCGCCGGGGTCAACAACATTCCCCTGGACCAGATGACCGGGCGAGGGATCCCGGTGTTCAACGCCCCGGGCGCCAACGCCAACGCGGTCAAGGAGCTGGTGCTCACCGGCATGCTGCTGGCGGCGCGCAACGTGTGCCCCGCCTGGGACTACGTGCGCGGTCTCGAGGGCGACGACGCGGCGCTCAAGAAGCAGGTGGAGTCGGGCAAGAAGCAGTTCGTGGGCTTCGAGCTCCCGGGGCGCGTCCTGGGCGTCATCGGCCTCGGCGCCATCGGCGTGCAGGTGGCGAACGTGGCGCTGTCGCTCGGGATGAAGGTGATCGGCTACGACCCCGAGATCACGGTGACGCGAGCCTGGCAGCTCTCGTCCCAGGTGCAGCAGGCGGCGAGCGTCGGCGACCTCCTCGCCCACGCGGACTTCGTGAGCCTGCACGTGCCGCTGGTGGACTCCACCCGGGGGCTGCTCGACGAGCGGCGCATCGGGCTGATGCGCGAGGGCGCCACGCTGCTCAACTTCTCCCGCGACGGGATCGCCGACGAAGCCGCGCTGGAGGCGGCCCTGAGCGCGGGCCGGCTGCATGCCTACGTGTGCGATTTCCCCACCGCGCGACTCAAGGGCCACCCGCGCACCATCGCGTTGCCCCACATCGGTGCGTCCACCCGCGAGGCCGAGGACAACTGCGCGGTGATGGTGGCGGACCAGCTCCGGGATTTCCTGGAGCACGGCAACATCCGCAACTCGGTGAACTTCCCCGAGGTTCAGATGCCGCGCGCCGGCGGCCACCGCATCGCGCTGGTCAACGCCAACGTCCCCAACATGCTGGGGCAGATCTCCACCGCACTGGCCCGCGGGGGTCTCAACATCGTCGACATGCTGAACAAGTCGCGCGGCGACGTGGCCTATACCCTGACCGACGTGGAGACTCCGGCCTCGCCAGACGTGATCGGTGAGCTGGCGGGCATCGAGGGCGTGATGTCGGTGCGGACGCTCTAGCCCGGTTCCGAATCCAGCTCCGGACCCTTCGTGATACGGACGAATGCACGGGTCGACGCTCCCCGTATCGGGCCGGCCGCCTCTGGGGATGCCGTTGACCGATCACGAATACGTGAACCCGTCCCTGGGGACTCGGAGGCGGCGTCCCTGCCGCTCACGGGTGCATCGACCCGTGCCTTCCTCGTCCGCGACCCGTCGTCTGGGAATCGGGACATCCATTTCGAGGCGGTGATGGCGCGGGCGCGCGTTTTCCGCCATCCTGCGCCCGGTGCGCTGGCGCGCCGCCCCGTCCGGGGTGGCGGGACCGCGCCGCCTACGCACTAGCCGCCGCGACCAGCCTCCCATGACCGCACCGCCGCGCAAGCTCGACGACATCCGCGCCGACATCGACCGCATCGACGGCGAGCTCGTGCGCCTGGTCAACGAGCGTGCGCGCCTGGCCCAGGCCGCGGCCGAGGCCAAGCGCGCCAGCGACGGGCCAGAGACGCCCATGTACCGCCCGGACCGCGAGGCGCAGCTGCTGCGGCGCGTGGCGCAGATCAACCCGGGCCCGCTGGGTGGCGATCAGTTGCAGCGGATTCTGACCGAGATCGTGTCTGCCTGCCGTGCATTGGAGCTGCCCATGGCGGTGGCCTTCCTGGGCCCGGAGGGCACGTTCACCGAGGCGGCGGCGCTCAAGCACTTCGGACACGGGGTGCGTACGCTCCCGCTCGGCACCATCGACGCGGTGTTCCGGGAGGTGGAGTCCGGCGCCTGCGACTACGGGGTGGTGCCGGTCGAGAACTCCACCGAAGGGGTGGTCAACCACACCCTGGACATGTTCGTGAGCTCGTCGCTGCGCATCTGCGGCGAGGTGATGCTGCCCATCCACCACTGCCTGCTCTCCGGCGCCGACGCGCTGGGCGGGATCCGGACCGTGTACTCCCACCAGCAGTCGCTGGCCCAGTGCCGCAAATGGCTGGACAGCAACCTGCCGCGGGTCGAACGCAAGGCGGTGAGCAGCAACGCGGAGGCCGCACGGCTCGCCGCGGCGGGTGGTGACGTGGCGGCCATCGCCGGGCGTGTGGCCGCGGACGCCTACGGGCTGCCGGTGATGGCTTCCAACATCGAGGACGAGCCCGACAACACCACGCGCTTCCTGATCATCGGCGACGAGCCGGTGGCGCCGAGCGGCGAGGACAAGACCTCGGTGATGTTCTCCTTCACCAACCGGCCCGGCGGCCTGTTCCACGCCATCGAGGTGTTCGCCACCCGCGGCATCAACATGGTGCGCATCGAGTCGCGGCCGTCGCGCCTGGAGCTGTGGAACTACGTCTTCTACGTGGACATCGAGGGCCACCTGGAGGAGGAGCTGGTGCGCGACGCCCTCGCGGAGCTCGAGCAGCGCACGTCCCTGCTCAAGGTGCTGGGGTCGTTCCCCCGCGCGCTGGTCAACGAGGACGGCGGATGAGCGTCGACTTCCTGGCGCTTGCCTGCGAGGGCGTGCGCGGCCTCACCCCCTACCAGCCGGGCAAGCCCATCGAGGAGCTCCAGCGCGAGCTGGGCCTCTCCGACGTGGTCAAGCTCGCTTCCAACGAGAGCCCGCTGGGACCGTCGCCGCGGGCGCTGGAGGCAGCGCGCCGCGCCCTCGGCGACATCGCACGCTACCCGGACGGCAACGGCTTCGCCCTCAAGGCAAGGCTCGCGGCGCGCCTGGCGGTGGCGCCGTCGCAGATCACGCTGGGCAACGGCTCCAACGACGTGCTGGAGTTCGTGGTGCGCGCCTTCGCCGGGCCCGGCGACGAGGTGGTGTTCTCCGAGCACGCGTTTGCGGTGTATCCCCTCGCCACCCGCGCGGTGGGCGCCACCGGCGTCAGCGTGCCGGCGAGCGCATACGGGCACGACCTGGACGCCATGGCGCGGGCGGTGACGTCACGTACCCGGGCGGTGTTCGTGGCCAACCCCAACAATCCCACCGGCACCTGGGTGGACGGCAACGCGCTGGGCACGTTCCTGGCGGCAGTCCCGGAACAGGTGATCGTCGTGGTGGACGAGGCGTACCGCGAGTACGTGGGAGAGGCGGGCTACCCGGACTGTACCCAGTGGATCGCGGACCGGCCGAACCTGGTGGTGACCCGGACCTTCTCCAAGGCTTACGGGCTCGCGGGCCTGCGCGTGGGCTACGCGGTCTCACACCCCCAGGTGGCGGACCTGCTGAACCGGGTGCGCCAGCCCTTCAACGTGAACGGCGTCGCGCTGGCGGCGGCGGAGGCGGCGCTGGACGACGCGGACCACCTGGCTCGCTCCGTGCAGGTGAACCGTGCGGGGCTCACCTGGCTCGCGGGGGAGCTGCGCCGGCTCGGGCTGGACTACATTCCCTCCATCGGCAACTTCCTGAGCTTCGAGCCGGGCCGCGACGCGGGCGACGTGTACCAGGCCCTGCTGCGCGAGGGCGTCATCGTGCGGCCGGTGGCCGGCTACGGTCTGCCGCGGCACCTGCGCGTCAGCGTGGGGCTGGACCACGAGAACCGCCGCTTCGTGCAGGCGCTGGAACGCGTGCTGGCCTGACCCTTGATCGCGCGTGGATCTCAGCCGGTCCCGGCCACCGCGGGCCCATGATCGACACCCTGTGCATCGTGGGCGTGGGTCTCATCGGCGGGTCCCTGGCCCGGGATCTGCGGCGCCTGGGCCTGGCGCGGGAGGTGGTGGGCGCATCGCGCAGCGCCGCGCACCTGGAACGCGCCCGCGAGCTGCGCGTCATCGACCGCTTCGATACCGACGTGGCAACCGCCGTGCGCGGCGCCGACATGGTGGTGGTGGCGGTGCCGCTGGGGTCCATGGCGGCGGTATTCGCGGCCATGCGCCATGGGCTGGATCCGGGCGCCGTGGTCACCGACGTGGGCAGCGCCAAGGGCAGCGTGCTGCGCGCGGCGCGGGAGGCCTTCGGCGAGGTGCCGCCCTGGCTGGTGCCGGGCCATCCCATCGCCGGGACGGAGAAGAGCGGCGTGGAGGCCTCGGTGGAGGACCTGTTCGCCGGGCGGCGGGTGATCCTCACGCCCACCGCCGAGACGGATCCGCAGGCGCTCGCGCGCGTGCGCGACATGTGGCACTACGTGGGCGCCGACGTGCTCACCATGGACCCGGAGCATCACGACGAGGTGCTCGCGGCCACCAGCCACCTGCCACACATGCTGGCCTACACGCTGGTGGACGTGCTGGGCCGCATGCAGGACCGGGTGGAGATCTTCCGTTACGCCGCCGGCGGTTTCCGCGACTTCACCCGCATCGCGTCCAGCGATCCGCAGATGTGGCACGACATCTGCGTCGCCAACCGGGATCAGCTCGCGACGGTGCTGGCGCGCTTCGGCGAGGACCTGGAGGCGCTGCTGGCGGCGGTGCGCCGCGGCGACGGCGAGCACCTGCGCCAGGTGTTCACCCGTGCCAAGGCGCTGCGCGACCGCTATACCCAGGATGGCGGCGGCTGATGGGTGCCGGCGGCGGATACACGGTGGAGCCGGGCGGGCGCCTGACCGGCCGCCTGCGGGTGCCGGGCGACAAGTCCATCTCCCATCGATTCGTCATGCTGGGCTCGCTGGCGGAGGGAGAGTCGGAGGCGGCGGGGTTCCTGGAGGGCGCCGATGCGCTGGCCACCGTGGCGGCCTTTCGTGCCATGGGTGTGGCCATCGACGGGCCCCACGCAGGCCGCATCCGCATTCGCGGCGTCGGCCTGCACGGCCTGCGCGAGCCGCGCTCGCCGCTGGACATGGGCAACTCCGGCACCGCCATGCGCCTGCTGGCCGGGGTACTCGCCGGGCAGCCCTTCGCCAGTCGCCTCACCGGCGACGCGTCCCTGAGCCGGCGACCCATGGGCCGGGTCACGGAACCCCTGAGGGCCATGGGGGCGCGCATCGCGACGGGCCCCGGCGGCACGCCGCCCCTGGACATCGCCCCGGCCGGCGGTCCGCTTGCCGGGATCGACTACGCCATGCCCCTGGCCAGCGCCCAGGTGAAGTCCTGCCTGCTGCTGGCGGGCCTCTACGCCGACGAGCCGGTGTCCGTGACCGAGCCGGCGCCCACCCGGGACCACAGCGAGCGAATGCTGAGCGCCTTCGGTACGCCGGTGGAGGTGGCCGGGCGGCGGGTCACCGTGCGCCCCGGCGGGCGGCTCACCGGGCAGCGGGTGGCGGTGCCGGCGGACATCTCCTCGGCGGCCTTCTTCCTGGTGGGCGCGTGCATCGCGCCGGGATCGTCCCTGGTGCTGGAGGGCGTGGGGGTCAATCCGACCCGCACCGGCGTGCTCCAGGTGCTCGCGGCCATGGGCGCCCGCATCCGGATGGAGCGGGAACGCGTGGAGGGTGGCGAGCCGGTGGCAGACCTGCACGTGGAGCACGCGCCTCTCACCGGGGTGCGGATCCCGGAGGCGGTGGTGCCGCTGGCCATCGACGAGCTGCCGGCGCTGATGGTGGCGGCGGCCTGCGCCCGCGGCGAGACGCTGCTCACCGGGGCAGCGGAGCTGCGGGTGAAGGAGAGCGATCGCATCGCGGCGGTGACCGCGGGGCTGCGCGCCCTGGGCGCGCAGGTGGAGGAGCTCGCGGATGGCATGCGGGTGGCGGGAGGGCCGCTCACCGGCGGCCGGGTGGACAGCCTCGGCGACCACCGCATCGCCATGGCCTTCGCCATGTCCGGGCTCGCCGCCACGGGCGCGGTGCAGGTGCTGGACACCGCCAACGTGGACACCTCGTTCCCGGGATTCGCCGTCCTGGCCGCGGCAGCAGGGCTGCGCATCCGGGAGGCGTGATGGGGGACGGGCAGGGCCGGGTGCCGGTCATCGCCGTGGATGGACCCGGGGGCTCCGGCAAGGGCACCCTGGCCCGGCGCCTGAGCCAGGCGCTGGGCTTCCACCTCCTGGACTCAGGGGCGCTGTACCGTCTGACGGCGCTCAGCGCCCTGGAGCGCCGCGTGGACCTGGACGATGCCGAGGCGCTCGCCCGGGTGGCCCGGGAGCTGGACGTGGAGTTCCGCACCGGGACGGGCGATCCACCGGTGCGGGCTCTGCTGGCGGGGCGCGACGTGGACCGGGCCCTGCGCAGCGAGCGCTGCGGCGACGCCGCCTCCCGCGTGGCCGTGGTGGCGGCGGTGCGCGAGGCGCTGCTCGCCCGCCAGCGTGCGTTCCGGCGTCCGCCGGGGCTGGTGGCCGACGGGCGCGACATGGGCACCGTGGTGTTCCCGGACGCGGTGTTGAAGGTGTTTCTGACGGCCAGTCCGGACGTGCGCGCCAGGAGGCGCCATAAGCAGTTGATAGCAAAAGGAATTAGTGCTAGCCTCGACAGTCTTCTCCGGGAGATCCGGGAGCGCGACCGGCGCGACAGCGAACGGACGGTGGCGCCCCTGAAACCAGCCGCGGACGCCGTCGTCGTGGATACCAGCGGGCTGCCGCTGGATGCAGTGTTCGACCGCGTGATGGATCTGGCTCGTGCGCGCCTGCGCGCCGGGCCGGACACCGGAGTCGACTGACGGCGAAGAGGTAAAGGTGTGAAGTCCGGCGATGGCCCGTGCGCCGGGGTACTTCACGAGGCACATCACACAACCGGTCGCACGGGCGGCCCCGGGGCAAGGCCCCGACATCACCCAACCATGGAAAATTTCGCAGAACTCCTCGAAGAGAGCCTCGCCAGCACCAAGATGCGGCCCGGCTCCATCATCACCGGCACGGTGGTCCACGTGGGCAACGAGTACGTGACGGTGCACGCGGGACTGAAGTCCGAATCCGTCATCCCCATCGACCAGTTCCGCAACGAGCGCGGCGAGATCGAGGTCGCCGAGGGCGATGAGGTCGAGGTCGCGCTGGATACGGTGGAGGACGGTTTCGGCGCCACCAAGCTCTCCCGGGAGAAGGCCAAGCGGGCCAAGGCCTGGGCGCGACTGGAGGAGGCGTTCGAGGACTCCGAGACCATCACCGGCATGATCACCGGCAAGGTCAAGGGTGGCTTCACCGTCGATATCGAAGACATCCGCGCCTTCCTGCCCGGCTCGCTGGTGGACGTGCGCCCGGTGCGCGACACCTCGTACCTGGAGGGCAAGCCCCTCGAGTTCAAGGTCATCAAGCTGGATCGGCGCCGCAACAATGTGGTGGTGAGCCGGCGGGCAGTGGTGGAGGAGGAGAACTCCGCCGAGCGCGAGGCGCTGCTGGAATCGCTCCAGGAAGGCGCGACCATCAAGGGCATCGTCAAGAACCTCACCGACTACGGTGCGTTCGTCGACCTCGGCGGCATCGACGGTCTGCTGCACATCACCGACATGGCCTGGAAGCGCGTGAAGCACCCCACCGAGGTGGTGAACGTGGGCGACGAGCTCGAGGTGAAGGTGCTCAAGTTCGACCGCGAGCGCAATCGCGTCTCGCTGGGCCTGAAGCAGATGGGCGCGGATCCGTGGGTGGACATCTCGCGGCGCTACCCGGAGGGCACCCGCCTGTTCGGCAAGGTCACCAACATCGCCGACTACGGCTGCTTCGTGGAGATCGAGGAGGGCGTCGAGGGCCTCGTGCACGTGTCCGAGATGGACTGGACCAACAAGAACGTGCACCCGACGAAGGTGGTCCAGCTGGGCGACGAGGTGGAGGTGATGGTGCTCGACATCGACGAGGAGCGCCGCCGGATCTCGCTCGGTATCAAGCAGTGCAAGCCGAACCCCTGGGACGAGTTCGCGGCCAACCACAACAAGGGCGATCACGTCACGGGCACGATCAAGTCCATCACCGACTTCGGTGTGTTCGTGGGTCTGGACGGCGGCATCGACGGCCTCGTGCACCTGTCCGACATCTCCTGGAGCCAGGACGGCGAGGAGGCCCTTCGCAACTTCAAGAAGGGCGACGAGCTCGAGACGGTCGTGCTGTCGGTGGACGCGGAGCGCGAGCGCATCTCGCTCGGCATCAAGCAGCTCGACAAGGACCCGATGTCGAACTACCTGGCACAGCACCCGAAGGGCTCCATCGTCACCGGCACGGTGACCGAGGTGGACGCCAAGGGTGCGACGCTGGAGCTGGCCGACGGCGTGGACGGCTACCTGCGCGCCTCGGAGCTTGCCCGTGATCGCGTGGAGGATGCGCGCAGCCTGCTCAAGGTGGGGGATTCGGTGGAGGCCAAGTTCATCGGCGTGGACCGCAAGAAGCGCACTCTGTCGGTGTCCATCAAGGCCAAGGATTTCGACGACGAGGCCGAGGCCATGAAGGAGTACAGCTCCTCCTCGGGCGGCGGTGCCACCATCGGCGACCTGATCAAGGAACAGATGGACAGCCAGGACGGCACCAACGGCTGAACACGACAACAACGACGTTCGGGCCCGGCGCCGCGGCGCGCCGGGCCTGTTGACCGCCTGGAGGATCGGGGGAGCACGACATGACGAAATCGGAGCTCATCGAGCGCATCGCGCAGAAGCAGACCCAGCTCGCGTACCGTGACGTGGAGCTGGCCGTGAAGACGGTGCTGGAGCACATGGCGGAGCGTCTCGCCAACGGCGACCGCATCGAGATTCGTGGCTTCGGAAGCTTCTCGCTGCACTACCGGCCCGGCCGCGTGGGCCGCAATCCCAAGACCGGGGCACCCGTGTCGTTGCCCGCCAAGTATGTGCCCCACTTCAAGCCGGGCAAGGAGCTTCGCGAGCGCGTGGACGAGGCCTACGCCCAGGAACGCGCCACGGGCTCGCGCAATGCCTCGTCGCCGGTGTCCGCCTCGGGTGCGGTGGGTGCCGCCGCGTCCGACCCCGCTGCCGCAGCGGACTGAAGTCATCCGGCCCATGCCCGCGTGGCTGCAGACCGGGATCTGCCGGCCGCTCCACGCCCGCGCGCCCGTAGCCGGCGCCGGCTGATCCCGGCCGCGTCCCCCTCGACGCCCCGCCGCCGTGGAGCAACCGCTTCACCTTCTCTGGCTGCTGCTGCCCGTGGCCGCGGCGACGGGCTGGTGGCTGGGCCGGCGGTCGGGTCCTGGCGCGGTCAAGGACGGTGGCGACGACAACCTGCGCTCGGACTACTTTCGCGGCATCAACTACCTGCTCAACGAGCAGCCGGACAAGGCCATCGAGGTCTTCATCAAGGTCCTGGAAGTGGACCAGGAGACCGTGGAGACGCACCTCGCTCTGGGCAACCTGTACCGACGCCGGGGCGAGGTGGACCGCGCCATCCGCATTCACCAGAACCTGGTCGCCCGCAACACGCTCACACCGCCACAGCGTCACGAGGCGTTGCTCGAGCTCGGTCAGGACTACCTGAGCGCGGGACTCCTGGATCGGGCGGAGAACCTGTTCAAGGAGCTGTCGGAGACCACGGGCTACCGCGTGCAGGCCCTGCGTCAGCTCATCGACATCTACGAGCAGGAGAAGGACTGGGAGCAGGCCATCGCCAGCGCCCGCCAGCTCGAGAAGGCCACCGGCAACCAGCTCGGGGCGGTCATCGCCCACTATCACTGCGAGCAGGCGGAGCGGCTGCGCCAGCAGCGCGACGCGCCTGCGGCGCTGAAGATGATCGGACAGGCCCTGGACAGTCACCGCGGCTGCGTGCGCGCGAGCCTGCTCGAAGGCGACATCCACGCCGAGTGCGGCGACCACGAGCGCGCGGCGCGCGCCTACCAGCGCGTGGAGGACCAGGATCCGGCGTTCCTGCCGGAGACCATCGAGCGCATCCACCGCTGCTACCGCGCGCTCGGACGTCCCGATGACATGCGCGCGTACCTCGTGCGGCTGCTGGAGCGCTACGGGTGGGTCAGCGCCGCCCTCGAGCTCGCGGAGATCCGCCGCGCCGCGGAAGGCCCCCGCTCGGCCATCGACTTCATCGCCGAGCGGCTGCGCCAGCGCTCGTCGGTGCGTGGCCTGGACCGATTGATGGAGCTCGAACTCGAGGAGCGCGGCCAGGAGATGCCCGAGTATTTCCGAATTCTCAAGGCACTCACCGAGGAGCTGCTCGAGGATAGCCCGGTGTACAAGTGCAGCCACTGCGGGTTCCCCGCGCGCTCGTTGCACTGGCAGTGCCCGAGCTGCAAGCACTGGAACACCATCAAGCCGATCCAGGGCGTGGAGGGCGAGTGACGGTGGCGCCGGAGCCACGGGAGGGGGCGCAGGTGAGCGAGACGACACGCGGCCCGCGTATCATCGTGGCGCTGGATCTGCCGGGTGCGCAGGACGCCCTGGCCCTGGCCGACCGCCTCGATCCCGCCCGGTGCCGGGTGAAGGTGGGCAAGGAGCTGTTCACCCGCGCCGGGCCGGCAGTGGTGAAGGCGCTCGACGCTCGCGGCTTCCAGGTATTCCTGGATCTCAAGTATCACGATATCCCGAACACGGTGGCCGGCGCCTGCCGCGCCGCGGCGGAGCTGGGCGTGTGGATGGTGGATGTGCACGCCAGCGGTGGCATCGCCATGATGGAGGCCGCGCGCGAAGGGGTGGGTGGCGGCCCCGGTGCACCGCTCCTGATCGCGGTCACGGTGCTCACGAGCCTGGATGAGGCGGACCTGGTAGACGCCGGCGTGATGGCCACGCCCGCCGCGCAGGTGGTGCGCCTGGCGGCGCTTGCCGAGTCCGCCGGAATGGACGGTGTCGTGTGCTCGGTGCTGGATCTCGCGCGCCTGCGAGCGGCGGTGGCACCGGAGTTCCTGGCGGTCACCCCCGGCGTGCGCCCGGCCGGGTCCGGGGAGGGCGACCAGAAGCGCGTCGCCACGCCCGCCGCCGCCGTCGCCGCCGGCGCCGACTACCTGGTGATCGGCCGGCCCATCACCGCGGCGGCAGATCCGCTGGCGGCGCTGGCGGCCATCGAGGCGGAGCTGGAAGAGGCAGGCGGCGAGGGTTAGGGAAGCTCTGCACATTTCCATCCTGGACTTGCGCAGAGTCGGCGAGC
>JBFHNV010000136.1:0-16568 GCA_041593595.1 Gammaproteobacteria bacterium | reverse complement strand
CCGGGCCTCGCCGTGCGCCACGTGCACCTGGACCACCTGGGCACGCCGCAGGCGCTGACGGACGCCTCGGGGCGCGTCGTGTGGCAAGGCGACTACCTGCCGTTCGGGCAGGTGCTGGAGAGCGTCGTCGAGGTCGCGCAGGAGGTGCGGTTCCCGGGGCAGTTCCTGGACAGTGAGGCAGGTGGGTATTACAACTATCAGCGGTTCTATGACCCGAGTACCGGACGCTACCTGACCAGTGATCCCATTGGACTCGATGGCGGACTGAACACCTACTCCTACGTAAGCAACAACCCGCCTCGATACGTCGACCCCCTCGGCTTAGCGGAGGAAGGAGCGGCTATCGGGGGAGCCATTGGTGGTGTGATCGGTGGATTGCTTGGCGGACTCAGTGGTGGTGGTGCGTGCACGCTGGTTGCTCCTGGCGTCGGCACGATTAGCTGTGGCGGGGCTGGAGGGGTCGAAGGTGCAGCGCTCGGTGCTGCTTTGGGTGCGGCGGCGGGAAGTGCCATCCAGGACTTTTGCAGCAATGATGATGACGACGAGTGCAAGAAGGCGATAGAAGATGCTAGGCGCATATATCGTCGGTTGGTGGTGAGACGAATTCCACAGTACATGTTTGCAACCCGCACGGGTTCGGCAGACGATGGACACCTTGGTGCTATTGGCGAAGGGCAGCAGGCTCTACGAGATGCATTGCGTCGAGTGAGGCTGCATTGCAAGCAGTTGCCAAGCGAGTATCCGAAATGGGAGCGGTTGGCAAATCAAGACTTTCCGCGACGACACTAGGAACACGACATCCGTGATCTACAAGCCAAGCGGCAGGGCATTACCCGCATCCTTCGTTGAATCGGATGAATGGACGAATCTTAACGAGATTCAGCAGCAGAACTTCTGCGCACGACTAAATTACCTCGAAGAAATCTGCGCAAAGAGTGATGAGTGGCTTCATTCACAAGACGCATTTGAAGACACAGCGGATTTCCTCGATGAGGTCGAGCAAGACCTGTTCATCAACTTGTCGTCTGGTGAGGCGGACCGTAACGTCTCACCATGGCGCATCCATAGCAGTTGGACGTTTGGCTCATCGCCAGAACGAATGTTGAAGGCGCTGCCGCAATCACTCGTTGCCGGACTCGCAGAAACGGACATTGGTTTCGATTGCACTGAGGGCGAATTCCGTAAGTGGCTAGACGAGCGGGTTAAGAGTTTGCGGCTTTTGCTGAGTGGCTTCTACGACTCGGGGAGTGCCGCCACGGCTGTCGCGCATCTCGTTGGCATGAACATCAACCTCTGTGCGTTGCTCTTAGGCGTCAGCAAACAGCGGATGAACAAAGCCCTCTCCAGATGAAATGCTGATCGCCATTGATGTCCGCGCACGATGTGGACGGTGATCGCTGCCCATGTCAATCTCATCAACGTGGAGAAATGTGTCGCAGCCGATAGGTTCGCCGCCGGTCCGTCACAATTGCTCCTGCTGCGTCCCGACATCCTCTGACACCCGTGGCAGAGCCATTCACGGCTGGTCGAACCGGTTACCCCCTCGACCTCGATGCCGTCATCGCATGTCCCCTTTGTAGTCACTCCAGCGGCTCCAGGGCAACGTCTCGACGATCGCCCCGGGGCTTACTGACGCTGCCGCCATGTTCCTCGGTCACGATGGTGAGCGGTGGGTTGTTAGTCATGGCGACCACGATGACGAACGAATCGGCGCCTGACTTGACCTTGCTGGTGTCGACGAGCTTGGGGAAGGCGCACATGATGTGCTGCATCGCGCCCTGGATGGGGAGTGTCCAGAATTCTGTGTGTGAGCCGGTCTCTGGGTTTGCTCAGCGAGCCGGAAGCACTCTCCGAACTGGATGGCGTCGTCTACCTCCACGAACATCGTCGGGCGCTCCTTGCACCAGGCGTGGAGGTCTTCGTCCAGCTTCTGAAGCTCATCGAGCACCTCGACCGATGCCTTCAACAGTCCGTTGGCTGCCGTTCTCGAAGGGAACATGTCGCGTCTTCGTAAGAGTGCGTTGCTGCAACTCCTGACAGGCGCCTGTCATCCGGAGAGCGTTCATGCGCTGCCAGCCGTCGTGCGAACGCTGAAGCCGAACGCTCTGGCTCGTTCGGCTCTGTGGAAGTGAAAGTTGATTTCTCCGCGGGGTCAACGTTTCCCGAAGGGCCATCAAACCGGAACGCTTCTGGCGCCGTGGGTCTGAAGAACTTCGCGATCTACGTTCGTCGCCTCACGCCGCCTTCGTTTTCGCCAACTGGACACCGAGGCCCGAGATCAGCTCGTGTCGCCGCTCCCGCGCCCTTTCCACGCTTTCTCGCTTCACATGCCCGAATCCTTTGATGTGCTTGGGCAACGCCGCAATCTCCACCGCCACCGAATGGTTCTCCGCCGTCATCCCCTCCATCAACTCGCGAACCGTCTCCTCGTATTCCCGGATCAACCCCCGCTCCATCCGCCGCTCCGCCGTGTACCCGAACGGATCCAGCACCGTCCCACGCAGCCGTTTGAGCTTCGCCAGCCGCTCGAACACCTTCATCATCCACGGCCCGTACGCCTTCTTCACCGGCTCCCCGCTGTTCGGATCGATTCGCGCCAGCAGCGGCGGCGCCAGGTGGAACTGCAGCGTGTAGTCCCCCTCGAAGGTCTGTTCCAGGCGCTCGCGGAATGACGGGTCGGTGTACAGCCGCGCCACCTCGTACTCGTCCTTGTAGGCCAGCAGCTTGAAGTAACAGCGGGCCACGGCCTCGGCGAGGCCGGTCAAGCCCTTGGCCTTCTCGCGCTCGGCGGCGCGCACCTGCTCCACCAGGTCCGTGTAGCGCTTCGCGTACTGCTCGTCCTGGTACTGCACCAGGAACTCGCGCCGCACCTCGACGATCTCGTCCAGGGTCGTCGCTCGCTTCGCCTCGGGCAGACCCTTGGGGAAGGCCTGGGCGGCGACCGCCTGCAAATCCAGCGCGGCGCGCCGGCCCCAGGTGAAGGCGCGCTTGTTCATCTCGACGGCCACGTTGTTGAGCTCGATGGCCCTGGTGAGCGACGCCGCGGAGACGGGCACCAGGCCGCGCTGCCAGGCGTAGCCCAGCAGGAACAGGTTGGTAGCGATGGCGTCGCCCATCAGCGCGGTGGCGAGGCGCGTGGCGTTCACGAACTCGCTGGCGCCCTCGCCGGTGGCGGCCTGGATGGCGCGCTGGATCCGGGCGCCTGGGAACTCCAGGTTCGCCGCGCGGGTGAAGTCGCCGGGCATGATCTCGTGGTTGTTGGCAATGACCTTCGTGCGGCCCTCGGCCATGGTGTTCAGGGTGTCGGTGTTGCCGGTGGTGAGGAGATCCCCGCCGAGCACGAGATCCGCGCCGCCGGACGCGATGCGGGTGGCGGTGATGTCCTCCGGGCGCTCGGCCACGCGCAGGTGGCTGATGACGCTGCCGCCCTTCTGGGCAAGGCCGAGCTGATCGAGAATCGAGCAGCCCTTGCCGTCCAGGTGGGCGGCCATGCCGATGAGGGCGCCGATGGTCACCACGCCGGTGCCGCCCACGCCGGTGACCACGATGCCGTAGGGGCGGTCCAGCTTCGGGATCTCGGGCTCCGGGAGCCTCTGCGCCACCACGGTGACGTCGTCGGGGGAGACGGCCTGCGCCTCCTCGATGGCCCGGCCCTTGCGCAGCCGTCCGCCGTGCACCGTGACGAAGCTCGGGCAGAAGCCCTTCAGGCACGAGTAGTCCTTGTTGCAGGCGGACTGGTCGATGGCGCGCTTCCTGCCGAACTCGGTCTCCAGGGGCACCACCGCCAGGCAGTTGGACTTCACGCCGCAATCGCCGCAGCCTTCGCACACGGCCTCGTTGATGAAGACGCGCTTCGGCGGGTCCGGGAACTGGCCGCGCTTCCTGCGCCTCCTCTTCTCGGCGGCGCAGGTCTGGTCGTAGACCAGCACCGTCGTCCCGGAGATCTCGCGAAGCTCCCGCTGCACCTTGTCCAGCGCGTCACGGTGGTGGACGGTGACCCCCGGGGCGAAGCCTGCGTCCTTGGGATACTTGTCCGGCTCGTCGCTCACCACCACCACGCGCCGCGCCCCTTCCGCGTGCATCTGCTGCGTGATGCGCGGCACGGTGAGCGGCCCGTCCATGCCCTGGCCGCCGGTCATGGCCACCGCGTCGTTGTAGAGGATCTTGAAGGTGATGTTCACCTTCGAGGCGATGGCGGCGCGGATGGCCAGCAGGCCCGAGTGGTAGTAGGTGCCGTCGCCCACGTTCTGGAACATGTGGCCGCGCCTCGAGAACGGCGCCTCGCCGATCCAGCTCGCGCCCTCGGCGCCCATCTGCGTGTAGCGGGCGGTCTCGCGCTCCATGAACTGGGCGAGATAATGGCAGCCGATGCCGGCCAGGGCCTTGCTGCCCTCGGGCACGCGTGTCGAGCTGGAATGGGGGCAGCCGGGGCAGAAGTAGGGGATGCGCTGCATGGTGCTGGCCGGCTCCACGTTGCGCATCACCAGGGCCTCCATGGCGGCGGTGCGCTCGGCCACGCGGGCATCGTCGTGGCCAGCGGCACGCTCGGCCACGCGGGAGGCATTCCGCCGCTCCAGGATCCGCCGGCCGATGGCTGCCGCCACGTGGTTGGTGTCGAGCCGTCCCGCAGAGCGGAACAGGTGGGCGCCTTTCTCGTCGCGCTTGCCGATGATGGCCGGCGCGCCTTCGCGGCCGTACATCAGATCCTTGAGCTGGGTCTCGATCAGCGCGCGCTTCTCCTCCACCACGATGACCAGATCGAGCCCCTGGCAGAAGGCGCGCGCTCCCTCGGGCTCCAGGGGGAAGGGCATGGCCACCTTGTAGAGACGCACGCCCAGCCGCCGGCACGCCGCCTCGTCCAGATCGAGATCGTCCATGGCCTGGCGCGTGTCCAGGTAGCTCTTGCCGGTGGTGACGATGCCGATGCGTGCCTCGGGCGCGTCGATGATCACCTTGTCCAGGCGGTTGGCGCGGGCGAAGGCCTTCACGGCCTCCAGCTTGTGCTCGTGCAGGCGCCGCTCCTGGGCCAGCGCCGTGTCCGGCCAGCGGATGTGCAGGCCGCCCTCCGGCGCCATGTAGTCGCCAGGCGTCACGATGCGCACGCGCTCGGTGCCCACGTCCACCGACGCCGCCGCCTCCACCGTGTCGTGCACGCACTTGAGCGCGGTCCAGGCGCCTGAGAACCGCGACATGGCGATGGCGTACAGGCCGTAGTCCAGGATCTCCTGCACCCCGGCCGGGTTCAGCACCGGGATCATGGCGTCCACCATGGCGTACTCGCTGTGGTGCGCGGTCGTGGAGGACTCGCAGGTGTGGTCGTCGCCCAGCAGGCACACCACGCCGCCGAGCGGCGAGGTGCCGGCCAGGTTGCCGTGGCGCAACGCGTCGCCGGAGCGATCCACGCCGGGGCCCTTGCCGTACCAGATGGCGAACACGCCGCCGTGGGCGCCCTCGCCGGAGAGCTCTGCCTGCTGGGTGCCCCAGCAGGCGGTGGCCGCCAGGTCCTCGTTGACGCCGGGGTTGAACACCACCCGCTGGGCGTTGAGGTGGGTCATGGCGCGCCACAGCTGCTGGTCGTAGGCGCCCAGCGGCGAGCCGCGATAGCCGGTGATGTAGCCGGCGGTGTCGTGGCCGGCCTGCGCGTCGCGCCAGCGCTGCTCCAGGGGCAGGCGCACCAGGGCCTGGATGCCGGTCATGAACACCCGGCCTTGTCTGAGCGTGTACTTGTCGTCCAGGGAGACGGGGCGTGTGGGCTGCGTGCCGCTGTCGCTCATGGGCTCGGGTCCGCGCGGATCAGTGGCCGAGCATACTCAACCCTTTCCTCGCTCGCGGTCCAGGCGCTTCGGGTTGCTCACCCGCACCCGTGCCTCCGTGCGCGCCCGCAGCAGCCGCCGCACGCCGAGCTGCGGACCGCCGTCCAGCTCGCCGGCGCGCAGATCCTTCGCGAGCTGCTCCTCCAGGAACTCCAGGGCGCCGGGTCCCGAGAGACCGCTCTGGCCCTCGCCCTCGTAGAGCCCGCGCAGGCGCTCGAGCTCCGCCTCGAGCTCCACCGCACCAGGGGTCAGCTCGCGGATGGCGATGGCCATGGCGTTGGCGATCATCAGTGCCTGGTAGCGGGCATCCCCCTCGAGCTCCGGCAACACCCGCTGGAGCAGCGTCTCCCGCGCCACCTCCAGCAGCTCCAGGGCGTCGGGACGCTCTGCGCTCATCCGGCCACCTTCAGGATGCGCTCCACCTGGTCCAGCGCATCCAGCTCCAGCTCCGGCACCAGGCGCGCGGTCAACGCGAGCTCCAGGGATCGCTCGCTCCCGCCCAGGTGGCGCTCCCCCTGCTGCAGCGCGAGCACGGCCCAGCGCACGGTGGCCATCACCTCCCAGTATGCGATGGCCTCGCGATCCACCGTCACGCCGGCGGCCCGCTCGTAGCCCCGGTAGAAGGCGTCGCGGCTGCCGATACCGCCGGCCTCCCGGTCGTCGCGCCCGAAGCGCCAGCAGCGGGCGCAGAACCACCCCAGGTCCTCGTCCGGGTGGCTCCAGCCGGCGAACTCCCAGTCCAGGATCCCGGTGAGGGTGCCGGCGTCCACCAGGTAGTTGCCGGTGCGGTAGTCGCCGTGGGTGAGCACCAGGGTCTCGTCCGTGGGCGCGAAGCGCTCCAGCCAGCGCAGCGCCCACTCGAGCGTGGGCCGCGGGCGCGGCAGCGCGTCCAGCCAGCCGCGGTAGGTCTGCACCCGGTACAGGGCCGGCGTGAGATCCGGCTCGGCCAGGAACTCGAGGCCGGGATACGGCGGGCGCGCGGCGTGCAGGCGGGCGAGCTCGGCGCCCAGGCGCTCCGCCAGGGCCTCCCCGTCGATGGCCGGATCCTTCACCAGGCGGTGGCCCGCGGCGAGGCCCGGGAGCCTGCGCATCAGGTAGAAGCGCCGGCCGATGACGTCCTCGTCCTCGCACACCGCCAGGGGCTCGGGCACGGTGACCCCGATCTCGTGGGCCGCGCGCAGCACCGCATACTCCTCGGCCCGGTTCATGCTGGCCGCGATGCCCGACGGCGCATCGGCGCGCAGCACCAGGGCCTGGGTGCCCGCGAGGGATCCGCCGCGCACGTGAGCGTCCACGGCCCAGTTCTCCTGGACGGCACCGCCGGAGAGGCGTCGCGGGGGCGCGACGGTGACGTCGCCGCCGAGGGCCTCGGCGAGCCAGGTGCGCAGGGCCGTGGAATCGAGGGTGGTCATTGACGGGGTGGTTCCTGGCGCGGACGTCGCGAGAACCGGATTGCACCGCAAGCGTCCGCGTGCCGGCGAATGGCGATCCCTCGTGCCATCACGAGGAGCCGATCGCAGGCAAGCGTGCACCTGCAGGGCGACCGGCGTGAGCACGCGACATGGCCAGAGACCGTTCCCGGGCTGGCCGGCTGCTACAGCCCGGACATCAGGTGGCCGCCGTCCACCACGATGGTGGAGCCGGTCATGAAGGACGAGGCGTCGGAGGCGAGGAGCAGCAGTGCGCCGTCCAGGTCCGACGGCTGTCCGATACGGCGCTGGGGGATGCGCTTGATCATGGCCTTGCCCGGCTCGCTTGCGAAGAACTCGCGGTTCATGTCCGTCTCGATGTAGCCGGGTGCGATGGCGTTCACGCGGATGCCGTGGCGCGCGAGCTCCAGCGCCAGCGCGCCGGTGAGCTGTCGCAAGCCTGCCTTCGACGCGGCGTAGGAGGCCACGCCCGCCGTCACCCGGTAGCTCAGGATGGACGCGATGTTGATGACGGTGCCCTCCACCCCCGCGTCGCGCATGCGCCGCGCGCCCTCCCGGGCCACCAGGAAGGGGCCCTTGAGGTTGGTGTCCACGACGTGATCCCAGTCCTCGTCCTCCGTGTCCAGGGCCGCGGTGGTGGTGGCCACACCGGAGTTGTTGACCACCACCCGCACGATGCCCAGGGCATCCTGCGCCTGCGCGAAGGCTGCCTTCACGGAGCCCGAGTCGGTGACGTCCATGGCCACCGCCACCGCGCGCCCGCCGGAGTCCTCGATCTCGCCGGCCACCTGCTCCAGGCGCTCGCGGCGGCGCGCCGCCAGGGCCACCGGCGCACCGTGGGCCGCGAGGGTGCGTGCGAACTGCTCACCGAGGCCGCCGGACGCGCCGGTCACCAGGGCCGGACGGTCGCTCAGATCGAAGGTCAGGGGCATGGGCGTGTGCTCCGGGAAAGGGCGGGGGCGTGACGTACCGAAAGCATACCGTTTCGTCACCCGCGGGTACTCCGTGACGGGCGCCGTGGGGCCGCGCACGGGCCGCAGGTAGAGTGCGGCCCTTGTTCACGGGGCGCGGCGCCCCGCAGCCGTTTCCCGCAACCCATGGCCATACCCCAGTCCCGCATGCCCACACCCGAGCCCCGGCGCGCCGCCGGCGCCGAGCAGCTGTGCGCCGAGAACCTGGGCAAGCGGGTGGACACCCCCGACGGTGAGCTCGTGATCCTGGACGGCGTGTACCTGGCCGTGGCGAAGGGCGAGTCTCTGGCCATCGTGGGCGCGTCCGGCTCCGGCAAGAGCACCCTGCTCGGGCTGCTGGCGGGCCTGGACGAGCCCACCAGCGGGCGCGTGTACCTGGACGGGCAGGACCTGACGGCGCTGGACGAGGACGGCCGGGCGCGGCTGCGGGCGAGCCGGGTCGGCTTCGTGTTCCAGTCCTTCCAGCTCCTGCCGGGACTCACGGCGCTGGAGAACGTGATGCTGCCCCTGGAGCTCGCCGGCAGCTCGCGGCCCCGGGAGGAGGCGCGGGCGGTGCTTGACCGGGTGGGCCTCGGCGAGCGCCTGGGCCACTACCCGCGCCAGCTCTCCGGGGGCGAGCAGCAGCGGGTCGCCATTGCCCGCGCCTTCGCCGGCAGCCCGGCGCTACTGTTCGCCGACGAGCCCACGGGCAACCTGGACCAGCGCACCGGCGAGCGCATCATCGAGCTCATGTTCGATCTCAACCGCGAGCGCGACACCACGCTGGTGCTCGTGACCCACGACGTGCGCCTCACCGAGCCCTGCGACCGCACCGTGGAGCTGGAGGCCGGGCGCGTGCTGGGCGGGCCGGCCGCCGCGTCGTGAGCCCCGCGATCACGCTGGCGCTGCGCATGCTGCGCCGGGAGTGGCGCGCCGGCGAGCTCAGGGTGCTGGCGGCGGCGCTGGTCATCGCCGTGGCGAGCGTGAGCGGAGTCGGCTTCTTCACCGACCGCATGGCCCGCAGCATGGAGTCCGGCGCCACGGATCTGCTGGGCGGCGATCTGCTCGTCAGCTCGCGCACCCCGGTGGACCTCGCGGTCGATGGCGAGGCTGCCGGGCGCGGGCTCGCCGTCACCCGCACCGTGACCTTCCGCAGCGTGGTGCTGTCCGGCGAAAACCTGCAGCTCGCGGAGGTGAAGTTCGTGGGCGACGGTTACCCGCTGCGGGGCCGGCTGCGCATCGCCGACGAGGCCTTCGGCGCCGACCGCCCCGCCGAGGGGATCCCGGCGCCCGGCGAGGCGTGGCTGGACGCGCGCCTGGCGGGGCTGCTGGAGACCGCCGTGGGGGGGCGCGTGAAGCTCGGCAACTCCGAGCTCACGGTGACGCGGATCCTGGCCTACGAGCCGGACCGGGGCGGCGATCTGTTCAGCATCGCGCCACGGATCATGGTGCACCTGGACGAGCTCGACCGCAGCCGGCTGGTGCAGCCCGGCAGCCGGGTCCGTTACCGGGTGCTGTTCGCGGGACCGCCGGATGCCATCGCGGGATTGCGCACCTGGCTCGAGGCGCGCGGCGCACACGGCGAGGAGATCCAGGGCGTGCGCGACGCCCGCCCGGAGATCCGCACGGCGCTGGAGCGCGCCGGGCAGTTCCTGGGTCTGGCCGCCCTGGTGGCGGTGCTGCTGTCCGGCGTGGCGGTGGCGCTGTCGGCAAGGCGCTTCGCGGAGCGTCACGTGGACGGCGCCGCGCTGCTCAGGTGCCTGGGCGCCACACAGGGCCGGGTGCTGGCGATCCACGGGCTGCAGCTGGGCGCGCTGGGGATCGCGGCCTGCGCGCTGGGCGTGCTGCTCGGCTGGCTGGTGCAGTGGCTGCTGGCGCTGCTGCTGGCGAGCCTGGTGTTCGCCGAGCTGCCGGCGCCCACGTGGCTGCCGGCCGCCCAGGGCGCGGCCATCGGCCTGACGGCGCTGCTCGGGTTCGCGCTGCCGCCGCTGCTGGCGCTTCGCCAGGTGCCGCCGGCGCGGGTGCTGCGACGGGAGCTGGGGCGTGCGCCCGCCCGGGCGCTGCCGGCCACGGTGCTCGCGGTGGCCACGGTGGCGGCGCTGGTGCTGTGGCAGGCCCGGGACGTGAAGCTCGCCGGCTACGTGATGGGCGGCGGTGCCATCGCGGTGGGCGCGCTGCTGGCGGCGTCGTGGATCACCGTACGCCTGCTCTCGGGGCTGCGCGCGCGGGTGGGGGTGTCGTGGCGTTTCGGCGTCGCCAACGTGGTGCGTCGCGCCGGCACCAGCGCCGTGCAGGTGGCGGGCTTCGGCCTGGGGCTCACCATGCTGCTGCTGCTCACCCTGGTGCGCGGGGATCTCCTGGGGGAGTGGCGGGCGAGCCTGCCCGAGGACGCGCCCAACTACTTCCTGCTGAACGTGCTGCCCGGGGAGGTGGAGCCGCTCAAGGCCCTGCTGCGCGAGCGCGGCGTGGACATCGCGGATCTCTACCCGATGATCCGCGGGCGCATCACCGCCATCAACGGCGAGCCCGCGAACCCGGAGGCGATGGACGACCCCCGCGGGCGCAACCGTCTCGAGCAAGGCTTCAACCTGTCGTTCGCGCGCACGCTCCGGGCCGACAACCGGGTGGTGGCCGGACGCTTCTGGCCCGAGGCGGGGCCGGAGCAGCCGGAGCTGTCCATGGAGGTCGGCATCGCGAACGCCCTGGGCCTCGGGCTCGGCGACCGCCTCACCTTCACCGTGGGCGGGCGGCTGGTGGAGGCCACCGTCACCTCGCTGCGTGAGGTGGAGTGGGACACGTTCAACGTCAACTTCTTCGTGATCACCTCGCCGGACGTCCTGGCGGACATCCCCGCCACCTACATCACCAGCTTCCACGTGCCAGCACGGGACCGCGCGGTGCTGCTGGACCTGGTGCGCGCGTTCCCCACGGTGACGGTGATCGACGTGGACGCGCTGATGGGCAAGGTGCGCGAGATCATGGACCGGGCCAGCGTCGGCGTGGAGTACGTGTTCCTGTTCACCCTGCTGGCGGGCATCACGGTGCTGTACGCGGCGGTGCAGTCCACCCTGGACGAGCGCCGCTTCGAGACCGCGGTGCTGCGCACCCTGGGTGCCGACCGGGGCCGGGTGCTGAAGGGCCTGGCGGCGGAGTTTGCGCTGCTGGGGGCGCTTGCCGGACTGCTGGCGGCGGTGGCGGCCAGCGCCATCGGTGCCGTCGTAGCGGAGCGGGTGCTGTCGCTCTCCTGGCGCCCCGATGCACTCATCTGGCTGGTGGGCCTCGCGGGCGGCGCCCTGGGAGTGGCGGCCGCGGGGGTGCTGGGCACCCGCCAGGTGGTGTCCCACCCCCCCATGGCCACCCTGCGCCAGGGTTGAGCGCGCGGGAAGCCAGCAACCCGCCTGGCGCGACCACCGGTGATGCGTTGCTCGCCCGGTCCTCCCGGCCCTGACGCGCCACGACTAGCCACGCCGTGCCCGGTTCCTGACACGGAAACCGATGTCTGACGGCGGGTCGTTGACGCGAAGGGTTCCTGCGACCCTGCCGACGGCGCCCGTGGGACGCGCGGTGCGCAGCAGAAACACGCATTGATTCAGGCAGTTGCCGACGAACGCGTGCGCCGCGTGCGGCCGGTGAGGAAAGTTGGCCCGCGCTTTGCTAGGTATAGAGCGAACCCTCCTCCCTTGTTTGGCAGGGCGCCCTCGCGGCGCCCTTTTTTTTCCCCTCTCCCGTACCCCGCCGTTCCCCCAAGCCACCCTGGTCCGTACACGGCACCGCGGTTACGCTGGCGGCGTCTCTCGCCGTCACACCCGAGGAGCCGTCATGCGCCCTGCCCTGCTGCTGCCCCTGATCCTGCTGCTCGCCACCACCGGCACTGCCGCCGGCCAGTCTCCGGAGAACGGCGTGGTGGTGAAGAAGAGCGCCCACTCCGTGGCGAAGACCCTGGACCGCCTGGAGAGCATCGTGCGGGAGAAGGGCTTCACGGTGTTCACCCGCATCGACCACGCGGCGGGCGCCGCGAAGGCCGGACAGGCCCTGCGTCCCACCCAGGTGCTGCTGTTCGGCAACCCCAAGGTGGGCACCGCGCTGATGACCTCGCGCCAGAGCGCGGGTCTGGACCTGCCCATCCGCGTGGCGGCCTGGGAGGACGAGGCGGGCCAGACCTGGATCGCCTATAACGCGCCGGCGTGGCTCGCCGAGCGCCACGGCATCCGGGACCGCGGCGAGGTGGTGGACAAGATGGCCGGCGCCCTGGACGGCCTCACCGGCGCAGCGGCGAACTGAGGGCCTGCGAAGGAATCACCACGCCGGCTGCGACGGCGGGCGAGTCCTTCACGGCGACGCAGTCAGCGCTTCCCTCGCGCCCCCCGGGGCGGGTCGTCCACGCCGAGCCGCTCGTGCACTACCCGGCTGGTGGTGCTGTACTGCACCCGCACCTTCTCGTCCGGGTAGAGGTGCTGGCGGATGGCGAAGGCCGCCAGCGCCGCCTCGTGGAAGCCGCTGAGGATCAGCTTCTTCTTGCCCGGGTAGGTGTTCACGTCGCCGATGGCGAAGATGCCGGGCACCGAGGTCTGGAAGCGCTCGGTGTCCACCACCACCGCGTTCTTCTGCAGCGCGACGCCCCACTCGGCGATGGGACCGAGCTTGGGCGACAGGCCGAAGAACACCAGCAAGTGCTCCAGCGCCAGGCGCTCGCGCTCGCCGTCCGGCCCGGTTACCTCGATGCCGTCCAGCAGCCCGTCGTGGGCGAACACCGCCGTGACGTTGCCGTGCATCTGGCGCATGCGGCCTTCGTCGCACAGGGCCTGCATGCGCGCCACGGACGCGGGCGCGGCGCGGAACTCCGAGCGGCGGTGGACGATGGTCACGCTGCGCGCGCGCCCCTCCAGGTTCAGCGCCCAGTCCAGCGCCGAGTCGCCGCCACCCAGCACCACCACGTCGCGGCCCGCGTGCAGATCCGGGGTCGTCACCCGGTACCACAGGGAGCGGCCCTCGCACTCCGCGGCCCCCTTCACCTTCAGCCGCACCGGCTCGAAGGCGCCGACTCCCGCGGCGATGACCACGGTGCCGGTGTCGAACCCGGTGCCGGCGCTGGTGCGGAGCATGAAGCGCCCGCCGTCCTGCCGGACGAGCTCCGTGACCTGCTGATCCAGGTGGAAGGGGGTGTCGAAGGGCGCGATCTGCTGCATCAGCCGGTCCACCAGCTCCTGCGCCTGGCACACCGGGATGGCGGGGATGTCGTAGATGGGCTTGTCCGGGTAGAGCTCGGCACACTGGCCACCCACGTGGTTCATGGACTCCACCACATGGGCCGACACGCCCAGCATCCCCAGCTCGAAGACCTGGAACAGCCCGCAGGGGCCGGCACCGACGATGACGCACTCGGTGTGGATGCTCAGGGCTGGCGCCTCGCCGGGGTCACGCCGCGTCAGTCTTCGTCGGCGCGCGGCTTGAACTCCGCGGCGAGCTGCTGCTGCACGTTGGCGGGCACCGGCTCGTAGTGGCTGAAGCTCATGGTGTACGACCCGGCGCCGCCGGTGAGCGACTTGAGCAGGGACTGGAAGTTGCCGAGCTCCGCGAG
The DNA here is from genome assembly GCA_041593595.1 of Gammaproteobacteria bacterium. Taxonomy (GTDB): domain Bacteria; phylum Pseudomonadota; class Gammaproteobacteria; order HK1; family HK1; genus JBFHNV01. Next base: position 2,797 of record JBFHNV010000136.1, on the reverse strand, counting down.
CGGCGCCTGACCCGAGATCACCACCATGCCGCCGCTCAGCGCCTCGGTGCCGTTGATGCGCCCGCGCTTGCCGGACAGGTCCCCGGTGATGTCGCCCATGTTCTGCTGCGGTGCCGTGACGTGCACGTTCACGATGGGCTCGAGCACCACCGGGTTGGCCTTGCCCACCGCGTCCAGGAAGGCCTTCTTGCCGGCGGTCACGAAGGCCACCTCCTTCGAGTCCACCGTGTGGTACTTGCCGTCATAGACCGTGACGCGCACGTCCTGCATCGGGTAGCCGGCCACCGCGCCCGCCTCGAGCACCTGGCGCACGCCCTTCTCCACCGCCGGGATGAGCTGGTTCGGGATCACGCCGCCCACCACCTTGTCCACGAATTCGAAGCCGGCGCCGCGCTCCAGCGGCTCGATGCGCAGGTACACCTCGCCGAACTGGCCGGCGCCGCCGGTCTGCTTCTTGTGGCGGTGATGGCCCTCCGCCGGGCTGCGCACGGTCTCGCGATACGCGATCTTCGGCGCACGGGTGTTGACCTCCACGTTGAAGCGCTGCTGCATGCGCTCGAGCACCATGCGCAGGTGCAGCTCTCCAAGCCCCTTGATCACGGTGTCGCCGGTGTCCGCCTCGTGCTCCACGATGAAGCACGGATCCTCTGCCGACAGCTTGTGCAGGGCGTCGCCCAGCTTCTGCTCGTCGCCGCGCGCCTTCGTCGAGATGGCGAGGCCGAACATGGGCTGCGGCAGGGGCATGGGGACCATGCGGATGTGGTCCTCGTCGTGGGAGTCGTGCAGCACCGAGCCGTACTCGATGTCGTCCACCTTGGCCACCGCGCAGATGTCCCCGGGGATGCCCGCGTCGGCCTCCGCGTGGTCCTTGCCCTGGAGCTTGAACAGGTGCGAGACCTTGAACGGCTTGCGGGCGTCGCCCACGAAGAGCTGGCTGTCCTTGGTGACCGTGCCCTGGTGCACGCGGAACACCGACAGGCGCCCGACGAAGGGGTCGACCAGGATCTTGAAGGCGTGGGCGAGCACGTGCGCCTTCGGGTCCGGCTTCACCTCCACCGGCGACGCGTCGGCGCCCTCGCCGTTCACGAACTGCGGCGGGTTGCCCTCCAGCGGGCTCGGCATCATGCGCGCGATCACCTCCAGCAGCTTGGCCACGCCCACGTCATTGGTCACCGAGGTGAAGCACACCGGCACCAGGTGCCCCGTGCGCAGTGCCTTGACGAAGGCATCGTGCAACGCGTCCGCTTCCAGCGCCTCGCCCTGCTCCAGGTACTTCTCCATCAGGTCCTCGTCCACCTCGACGACCTGATCGACGATGCGGGTGTGCGCCTCTTCCGGCGAGGAGAAGGCCGTGGCCTGGGTCTCGGTGGGACGGAAGAAGCAGTCCACCACCGCGGTGCCGCCGGGCGCGGGCAGGTTGATGGGCAGGCACTCGGGGCCGAAGGTCTCGTGGATGGACGCCATCAGCGTCTCGAAGTCCACCTCCTCGGCGTCGATGCGGTTGATGACGATCATGCGGCAGAGCTTGCGCTCCACCGCCGCGTCCATCATGCGCCGGGTGGTGAGCTCGATGCCGTTGCGGGCATCGATGACCAGCGCCGCCGTCTCAACCGCCGGCAGCACGCTGAGAGCGCGCCCGATGAAATCGGGGTATCCGGGGGTGTCGATCAGGTTGATGTGCCGGCCTTCGTGCCCGAGGCTCACCACCGCCGACTGCAGCGAGTGCTGGTGGGCCTTCTCCTGGTCGTCGAAGTCGCACGTGGTGGTCCCCCGCGCCACCTCGCCCAGCGCTCCGATGACCCCGGCCTTGTGCAGCATGGCCTCGGCCAGCATGGTCTTGCCGACGCCGCCATGCCCCACCAGGGCAACGTTGCGGATGGTATCCGTGGTGTAGTCGGGCATCGGGCATCTCCTGCTGCGATCTTGTTATGGCGTCGGCGCCGGCGCCGGCGTGTGCGCACGGCGGGCTCACGGGAATATTCGGGAATCGGGCAGGGGGAAGCAACACGCGCCCGCAACGGCAGGCGCCGGGGAGGGGACGGGAGACGGATCGGGGCCCGGCGTGGATCCCGTCGCGGCGCCGCGAGACCGCGGCGAGAGGCCGCGCACGGACCGCCGCAACCCGCGGCAGGCGGTCGCCGTGGCGGCTGTCAGGCCCCGTCGTGGCGCGCGATCAGCGCGCGACCGAGCGGAGTCAGGTAGCCCTCACGGCTGATCAGACCGAGCCGGATGGCCCGCTCGTACAGGGTGCGCTCCTCGCGCCCCCGCAGGTACACCAGGCCGTCGCCGTAGCGGCTGGCCAGCAGTGACACCATGGCGGGTTCCACCTCGGGCGGGTCCGCAGGCTCATCTCTCTGTGCAAAGCTCATCCACATGGACCTGGACCAGTTTCAGGCAGCTCTACCCTCTCGCTATCCATTAAATTCATGCACTTAGAATCGATACTTGAGGGTTTAGTCAAGCAAAACGCTCCTGTCAACTCCATCGGCCGGGATCGTGGCGTTCTTTAGGCATCAATTCCCGGAACTGCGTCCCAGTCGACGCCACGGGCGGGGCCGAGAGCTCGTGTGGCAACGGTCCCACCATCGCGATTCCCAGTCTGGGCGATGCCGGCGGGGCGCGAGGTGCGAAAGATCGCGCTCCACCGCAAAGAGCTGCACGGTCCCGCAGGCCGGACCAGGACCGCGCCGGGAGCGGATCCGGTGACCCAGGGGCCGGCCCGGAGGGCCCGGACCGGGAATGAGCCGGGACGCTGCCGTCGGAGCGCGCCCGCGGGGGGGGGGGGGGGGGGGGGGGG
>JBFHNV010000135.1:0-16682 GCA_041593595.1 Gammaproteobacteria bacterium | reverse complement strand
CGGGGTGCAGACACCGAACCGAGCCGCGCTGGCCGAGGCGGGCCGCGCGCCGCCACCCATCGCCGCGCGGGGTGTTCCGTCACCGCCCGTGGAGATGAGCATGGCGGAGACTGGCGCGGTGCTGGTGGACGCACCTTCGAAGGCCGGGGCCCCGGCGTTCGACACGAGTCACCTGTCGCTCGCGGAGCCGGGTGTGGATTTGATGGAGCCCAAGGTGGTAGCCGCGCCCGAGTACGACCTGAGCACCTTCGAGCTCGCTCCTCCGGGCGAGTTGCTCGGCGCATCCGATGCACCGCCACGCAGGTAGGGCGTCCGTCCGCCGCGTCGTTCCGCCGGGCGCGGGGTGGACCGCCTCGATGGGATTTAGGGATTGGCCTCGACGAGCGCGAAGCGCCGTTCGTCACTGGTGGCGACGATCTCTGGGAGCGTGCGGCGGTCGAGGTCGACGCCGCCGGCGCGCTTCGGGCAAAGTGCGTTTCGAGACGGCGCCGCGCGGCGCAGCGTGCCGACCTGCGTGCTCCAAGGGTGCCGCGCGTTGAACGCCGAGAAGCCCACGAAGACCGATCCCGTCCTGCTCGACGAGGAGGACGTATGGATCTCCGCGGACGAGATCGCGACGCGGGACGGCACCTACCGCGTGCGCGACATCGAGAAGGTCTCGCTGCGCATCAAGCGGCCCATGTTCGGCCCGCTCGCCCTCGCGATCCTCGGCACGGTCAATCTCGCGCTGGGCTTCGAGAGCGGCGCGACGAGAGACTTCATCGCCGCCGGCGTGATGCTCGGCGGCGGAGTGTTCTGGTGGACGCGCGGAACGCGCTACGGAATCGCTATCCGGATCGCCGGCAAGCAGACCGACATCTGGTGGACCCGCCACCGCGGCCAGTGCTCGCGCGTCCTGGAGACCCTGCACGCGGCCGTCGAACAGGGCGGGGGACGGAGCCAGCCCCATCGCAAGATGCGCACGCGTAGCGGTCAGAGGGGCCAACAGGCGTCAGGGCGGTGAGATTCGGTCGACAGCGCCCCACTTCCGGGACTCAGAAAGGAGAATTGCCCGTGTTCGAAGGCGAATCGAAGGGCGGCAGCTTCGCCGGAGTGGACGCCCGCGACCCGCTGGCCGACCGCTGGCGCGATCTCCCGCCGATGGCCACCGCGCGACACGGGCACGGCGCGACGGCGATCGCGGGCCGCGTCCACGTCATCTCCGGCGATCCCACGCCCGGAGGCTGCTACTCCGGGCGCAGCGAGATCGACTCGCGCTGATCGGCCACGAACTGGCGCAACGCGATGTACCCTGCACCGGGAGGCCACGCACGATGACACCCCGCACCCTGTACCGGCGCATCGTCGACGCGCACACGGTGGGTCCGCTCGGTGAGGGCGGCGAGATCCTGCTCTACGTGGATCGCCAGGTGCTCAACGAGTACACCAGCCCGCAGGCCTTCGCCGCCCTGCACGCGGCCGGACGCACGGTGTGGCGGCCGCAGGCCTCCATCGCCGTGGTCGATCACGTGAACCCTACCAACCCGGTGCGCACCGCCCGGACCATGGCCCTGGCAGACGCGGGTCGCGCGCGACAGGTGCGCACGCTGGCGGAGAACTGCGCCCGGCACGGCATCGAGCTGTACGACATGCTCGATTCGCGCCAGGGCATCGAGCACGTGGTTGCCAGCGAGCAGGGCCTGGTGCTGCCGGGCATGGTGATTGCGGCGGGCGACAGCCACACGACCACCCACGGCGCCATGGGCGCGCTGGGCTTCGGCATCGGCAGCAGCGAGATCGAGCACCTGCTGGCGACGCAGACCCTGGTCTACCGCGTGATGCGCTCGATGCGGGTGACCATCGGCGGGCGCGTGGGCGCCGGCGTGACCGCGAAGGACCTGATCCTGGCGCTGATCCGCACGATCGGCGCCGACGGCGCGTCCGGGCACGTCATCGAGTTCACTGGCGAGGCGATCACGGCGCTGGGCGTCGAGGGCCGCCTGACCCTGTGCAACATGGGCGTGGAGGCGGCAGCCCGCGGCGCCATCGTGGCGCCGGACGATGCGCTGTTCGAGTACCTGCACGGCCGCCCGCGGGCGCCGAAAGGAGCCGACTGGGACGCGGCGCTCGCGCGGTGGCGCGACCTGCGCAGCGAGGACGGTGCGGTGTTCGATGCCGAGGTGACCCTGGACGCCTCGCGCATCGGCCCGATGGTCACCTGGGGCACCAGCCCGGACCAGGGCACCACCATCGACTCGGTGGTGCCCGACCCGGCCGGCGAGGCGGACCCGGCCCGGCGCAAGAGCATGTCCCGGGCGCTGGAGTACATGGATCTCCGGCCCGGCCAGCCGCTGGACGGGCTGGCCATCAGCCACGCCTTCATCGGCTCGTGCACCAACGGCCGGCTCGACGACCTGCGCGATGCCGCGCGCGTGCTGCGCGGGCGCAAGGTGGCGCCCGGCATCCGCGCGATGGTGGTCCCCGGATCCACCTCCGTGCGCGAGCAGGCCGAGGCCGAGGGCCTCGACGCGGTGTTCCGCGACGCCGGCTTCGAGTGGCGCCAGGCCGGTTGCTCCATGTGCGTGGCCATGAACGACGATCACCTGGAGCCCGGCGACCGCTGCGCTTCGAGCACCAACCGCAACTTCGAGGGGCGCCAGGGCGCCGGCGCGCGCACCCACCTCATGAGCCCCGCCATGGTGGCCGCCGCCGCGGTCAGCGGCGCCATCACCGACGTGCGCCGGCTGCTGCCGGGCTGAGGTACTCCCATGGAGCGATTCACAACCCTCACCGGCGTCGCGGCCGCGCTGCAGCATGCGAACCTGGACACCGACCAGATCATGCCCAAGCAGTTCCTCCGGGGCATTGACCGCAGCGGGCTCGCCGACGGCTTCCTGTTCGATCTCCGCTTCGCCGCGCCGGGCCGCCCGCGACCCGACTTCGTGCTCAACCGCGCACCCTGGAACGAGGCCGTGGTGCTCGTCACCGGCCCGAACTTCGGCTGTGGCTCGAGCCGCGAGCACGCCGTGTGGGGCATGCGCGAGCTGGGGATCCGCTGCGTCATCGGCACCACCTTCGGCGGCATCTTCGGCGACAACTGCACGCGCAACGGCGTGCCGGCGATCACGTTGCCTGTGGTCGAGGTCGAGCGCCTGATGGCGCTTGCCGCCGACCCCGCCAGGTGCCGGATCACCGTGGACCTGCAGACGCGGACGATCCTCTCTCCGGGCGATGGCCGCGAGCTGCCGTTCGAGTTCGATCCCCTGCGCCGGCACATGCTGCTCGAGGGCCTCGACGCGGTGGGGCTGACGCTGCAGCACGCCGACGACATCCGGCGCTTCGAACGGCAGTACCTGCAACATCAGCCGTGGTTGTGAGAGTCTCTTCCACCGACCTCGGCGTGTACGGTTACCGGGACGAGCGCAGCACCCGGCCGCGCCCCGGGTCGTTGCCGTCCCGCACCCCGCGGCGCATCCGTGATCGGTCAGCGGCATCCCCGGGGCGGCCGGCCCGGTACGGGCCGGCCGTATCCGAGCACGGATGCACAGCGGCGCGCCAGCCTGTCAGACACACACGAAGGGCGAGAACATGAACGTTCCGGAAGCCGATCCGGTCCAGGGCTCTGCCGCCGACTCGGTGGACATCGACCGGGAAGAGACCCAGGAATGGCTGGAATCCCTCGAGGCGGTGGTCAAGATCACCGGCCCCGAGCGCGGACGCTTCCTGCTGCGCCAGCTCGAAGAGCACTCGCGTCACCTGGGGATCCTCAAGCAGGCACAACCGTTCTCCGCCTACCGGAACACGATCCCGCTGCACCGGCAGGACCCCTATCCCGGCGAACTCGCGGTGGAGGAGCGGATCACCGCCATCATCCGCTGGAATGCCCTGGCGATGGTGGTGCGCGCCAACAAGGCCTACGGCGAGCTGGGCGGGCACATCGCGAGCTTCGCCTCCGCGGCCGAGATCTTCGAGCTCGGATTCAACCACTTCTTCCGCGCCCGCGACGGCGAGCACGGCGGCGACCTGGTGTTCTACCAGGCCCACTCGGCGCCGGGCATGTACGCCCGGGCCTTCCTCGAGGGGCGGCTCGACGAGGAGCACCTGGCCAACTACCGCCAGGAGGTGGGCGGCAAGGGCCTGTGCTCCTACCCTCACCCGTGGCTGATGCCCGAGTTCTGGCAGTTTCCTACCGGGTCCATGGGGATCGGCCCGATCAGCGCCATCTACCAGGCGCGTTTCATGCGTTACCTGGAACACCGCGGCCTCGCGAAGACCGCGCAGCGGCACGTATGGGGGGTGTTCGGCGACGGCGAGATGGACGAGCCGGAATCGCTCGGCGGGCTCACCCTGGCGGCGCGCGAGAAGCTGGACAACATCACGTTCGTCATCAACTGCAACCTGCAGCGGCTCGACGGCCCGGTGCGCGGCAACAGCCAGGTCATCCAGGAGCTGGAAGCGCTGTTTACCGGCGCTGGCTGGAACGTGATCAAGGTGATCTGGGGCTCGGACTGGGACCCGCTGTTCGCCCACGACAGGAACCACGCGTTGCTGCGCCGCTTCGCCCAGACGGTGGACGGGCAGTACCAGACCCTGGGCGCGAAAGACGGCGCCTACAACCTGCTCCATTTCTTTCAGAAAGACCCCGAGGTGGCGGCGCTGGTCTCGCACATGTCCGAGGCGGAGATCGACGCGCTGAAGCGCGGCGGGCACGACTTCCGCAAGCTCTACGCGGCCTTCGCGGCCGCGAAGGCCCACAAGGGCCGCCCGAGCGTGGTCCTCGCCAAGACGAAGAAGGGCTACGGCATGGGCGGGGCCGGCCAGTCGCGCATGACCGCGCACCAGACCAAAAAGCTCGACATCGACGCCCTGAAGGCGTTCCGGGATCGCTTCGCGCTGCCGCTGTCGGACGAGGACGTGGAGAAGCTGCGCTTCTACCGCCCCACCGAGGACAGCCAGGAGATGCGCTACCTGCGCGAGCGGCGTGCCGCGCTGGGCGGCTCGCTGCCGGCACGGGTGCGCACCGGCCCGACGCTCGCCGCGCCGGCGCTGCCCGCGTACGCCCGCTTTGCCCTCGAGTCCGACGGCAAGGAGATGTCCACCACCATGGCGGTGGTGCGCATGCTCGGTGGGCTGCTGCGCGACAAGGTGCTGGGCCCGCGCATCGTGCCCATCGTGGCCGACGAAGCACGCACCTTCGGCATGGCCAACCTGTTTCGCCAGATCGGCATCTACTCACCGGACGGCCAGCTCTATGAGCCGGAAGACGCGGGCTCGATGCTGTACTACCGTGAGGCACGCGACGGCCAGCTGCTCGAGGAGGGCATCACCGAGGCGGGCGCGCTGTCGTCGTGGGTGGCGGCAGCGACCGCCTACAGCGTGCACGGCGAGCCCCTGCTGCCGCTGTACATCTTCTACTCCATGTTCGGCTTCCAGCGCGTGGGCGACCTGATCTGGGCGGCGGCGGACCAGCGTGCGCGCGGTTTTCTGCTCGGTGCCACCGCCGGGCGCACCACGCTCAGCGGCGAGGGCCTGCAGCACCAGGACGGCACCAGCCTCCTGATCGCATCGACGATCCCGAACTGCCGCACCTACGATCCGACCTTCGCCTGCGAGCTGGCGGTGATTCTCGACCACGGCATGCGCCAGATGCTCGAGCGCGGCGTGGACGAGTTCTACTACGTCACCGTGATGAACGAGAACTACGCGCAGCCGTCGCTGCCCGCCGGCGTCGAGGAGTCGATCGTGCGCGGCATGTACCGGTACGCGCACAGCCGTGCCGACGCATCCCGAGGTACGGTCCGGCTGCTCGGCTCGGGCGCCATCCTGCGCGAGGCGATCGCCGCGGCCGGGCTGCTGGCACGGGACTGGAACGTGTCGAGCGAGATCTGGAGCGTGACCAGCTTCGCCGAGCTTGCGCGCGAAGCGCGCGAGGTCGAGCGCTGGAACCGCCTACACCCCGAGCAGCCTCCGCGCAGCAGTCACCTGGCCGATTGCCTGGCCGGCGACGCCCCGGTGATCGCCGCATCGGACTACGTGCGCGCGTGGCCGCAGCTCGTCGCATCGTACGTCGACGCCCGCTTCCTGGTCCTCGGCACCGACGGTTTCGGGCGCAGCGACACCCGTGTGGCGCTGCGCAGCATGTTCGAGGTCAACCGCGAGCACATCGCGCTGGCGGCGCTCGATGCGCTGGCACGCGACGGCGTGCTGTCCCGATCGGTGCTGGCCGAGGCGATCCGGCGCTACGACATCGACCCCGAGCGCCCGGGCGCCTGGAACATCTGATCGCGCCTGCTCACGGGCCGGCGCGGGGCACGTCCCGGCCGCGAGCGGGCGCGGCCGGCGACGGGCGCCGCGATCTGACATAGACTCCCGGCGCGGCACTGCGCACGGGAGGGCGAGCGATGAACGGCGGCGACGTGCTGGTCGAGACCCTCGTCTCGCGGGACGTGGACACGGTGTTCTTCGTCCCCGGCGGCACCTTCACCACGGTGCTGCGCGCGCTGAGCGAACGGCGCAACGAGGTGCGCGCCGTGTCCACGCGGCTGGAATCCTCAGCCGTGTTCGCCGCCGAGGCCTACGCCGCCGTGCGCGGCAAGCCAGCCTGCGTGTTCGTGAGCCGCGCGCCCGGCGCCACCAACGCGTCCATCGGGATTCATACCGCCATGCAGGCGTCGCGCCCGGTGGTGCTGTTCGTGGCCAACATCCCGCGCACGCTCAAGCAGCGCGAGGCCTTCCAGGAGATCGACTACCAGGGCATGTACGGCCCGGTGGCCAAGGCGGTGCTGGACGCCAACGCCTTCGGCGAAGTGGCGCGGGTGACGGCGCGGGCGCTGGATCTCGCCGTCACCGGGCGGCCCGGCCCGGTGGTGGTGACGGTGTCGAAGGACGTGCTGGACGGCGAGACCGGCGATGCCGTGGTGCCGGCGCGCTACGTGCCACCCCGCGGAGGCCCGGAGCCGGGGGCGCTCGCCACGGCGGTGGAGCTCCTGGACCGGGCGCGCCACCCGCTGATCCTGGCCGGCGAGGGCGTGGCCTTCGAAGGCGCCCATGGGGAGCTGCGCCGCCTGGCCGAGGCATCCGGCGCCGGGGTGCTGGCCGCCTACCGGCACCAGGACGTGCTCGACAACGAGCACGAGGCGTGGCTGGGGCAGCTCACGCTGAACCGCACGCCCCACATCCAGCGTGCCATCGCCGAGTGCGACCTGCTGCTGGCGGTGGGCGCGCGCCTCGACAGTGTCACCACCGCCGACTACACGCCGTTCCCGCCCGGCCAGACGCTGGTCTTGGTGCACCCGGAGCCCTCGGTGTTCGCCGCCTGGCAGCCCGAGGTGGCGATGCTGTCCCACGCGGGACCGGCGCTGCGCGCGCTCTCGGAGCGGGTCACCGCGCCGGACTTCGATCGCCTGGCCTGGCGCCGTGAGCTCAACGCCGCCGAGCGCGCGACCAGCGCCGTGGACGGCGTCGAGGTGCACGGGGCCGTGAACCTGGCGCAGGTGATCGCCTGCTTCCAGGAGCTCGCCGGCGAGGAGGCCATCCTGGTCAGCGACGCGGGCACCTTCGGCCGCTGGCTGCAGCGCTACTACCGGCATCGGCGGCCACGCACGTCCCTCGGCCCCGTGTCCGGCGCCATGGGCTACGGCGTGCCGGGCGGCCTCGGCGCCAGCGTGGCGGCGCCGGGGCGGCCGGTCTTCGTGTGGGTGGGCGACGGCGGCTTCCTGATGACCGGCCACGAGGCGGCGGCCATCGTGCAGGAGGGGCTGCCGGTGAAGATCATCGTGTGCGACAACGCGGCCTGGGGTTCGATCCTGGTGCATCAGCACAGGCGCTTCCCGGGCTGGGACTACGGCACGCGCCTGAAGAGCCCCGATTTCGCCGTGCTGGCGGCGGGCTACGGCATGCCGGCGTTCCCGGTGGAACGCACCGACCGGTTCGAGGCGGCGCTGCGGGACGCCATCGCCGAGCCCGGCCCCGCTCTCATCCACCTCAAGCTGGACGCGCGGGACGTGTCGCCGTACTCCGGCGCGGCGCTGGCGCAGGCCAAGGACTGATACCGCCGCCCCGCGGTATCAGTCGATCTGGTAGTCCAGCCACTCCTGGATCATGGCGCGCAGATCCTCGTCGCCGCCGAAGCGCTCGCGGTTGCCCTCGGCGCGGTTGCGCCCGAGATCCAGCACGTAGACGTAGTCGGACACCTCCACGCACTGGCGTACGTTCTGATCCACCAGCACCACCGTGACCCCCTGCTCGGGCAGCGCGCGAATGAACTCGTAGAGCTCGCGGGAGATCCGCGGCGCGATCATCGCCGTCGGCTCGTCCAGCAGCACCACCTCCGGCTCCAGGATCAGCGACCGGGCCAGCTCCAGGAAACGCTGCTGCCCGCCGGACATGCTGCCCGCCAGGTCGGTGCGCTTCTCCGCCAGGATCGGGAACATCTCGTAGACCCGCGCGAGCCCCTGGCTCACCCGGGCCTTGTCGCGACGGAAGTGCCAGCATCCCAGGCGCAGGTTGTCCTCCACCGAGAGGTCGTTGAAGAGGCTCCGGTTCTGGGGCACGAAGGACACGCCGCGGGTCACCATCTCCCAGGGCGGCAGCCGGTTCACCCGCTCGCCCCGCAGGCGGATCTCGCCGGCGCTGGGGTGCAGGAAGCCGTACAGGGTCTTCAGGGCGGTGGACTTGCCCGCGCCGTTCGGGCCGATGATGCCGGTGATCTGCCCGCGCCGGGCCTCGAGGCTCAGCCCGTTCAGGATCGAGATGTCGCCGTGGTACGCGGCATGCACGTCGCGCATCTCGAGGATGACGTCGTGGGCGCCATGCGGTGCCGCCTGTACCTCGTTCATCGCGCGTGCACTCCGCCCGCTCCCTCAGTTGCCCAGATAGGCCTCGATCACGCGGGGGTCGCTCTTCACGTCGTCCACCCCGCCCTGGGCGATGACCTCCCCCTGGTTGAGCACGTAGATGCGGTCGGACAGGCGATAGATGGAGGTCAGGTCGTGGCTCACCAGCAGGAAGCTCTTGCCCGCCTCGCGCAGGCGCTCCACCTGGGCGATCATGAGCCGGCACAGGCTCGGATTGACCCCTGCGAACGGCTCGTCGAGCAGGATGATGGAGGGGTCGAACATCATCAGCCGCGCGAGCTCCAGGAGCTTCTGCTGGCCGCCGGAAAGCTCCTCCGCGTGGTTGTGCCGCAGCTCGTAGAGATCGACCTGGGCGAGGCACGCCGCCGCCTGCTCGAACAGCTCGTCGTCGCTGCGCGACGAGTCCAGCACCGGCACCATCAGGTTGTCGATGAGGGTCATGCGGTTGAAGCTGCGCGGCACCTGGAAGGTGCGGCCCACACCAAGGTGCGCGATCCCGTGGGGCGTCATGTGAGTGGCGTCGGTGCCGTGCACGTGCACGCTGCCCGCGTCCGCGCGGTAGATGCCGTTGATGCAGTTCATCAAGGTGGTCTTGCCCGCGCCGTTGATGCCGATGAGCCCCACCACGGTGCCCTGCGTCACGTCCAGGTCCACCCGGTCCACGGCGACGAGGCCGCCGAAGCGCTTCACCAGCCCGCGCACGCCGAGCACCGTCGGGGCAGCCTTCGCCGGCGCCACGCTCACCGCAGCGCCGCCCGGCCGAACAGGCCCTGTGGGCGGAAGAAGATCACCGCCACCAGGATCATGAAGCCCACCATCTGCGCCGCCGCCTGGGGCATCAACACCGTGGCGAGCTGCTCCACCAGCCCGAACAGGATCCCCGCGGCGAGCGCGCCCACCGGGTGGCCGAGGCCGCCCAGCACGATGACGATGAAGCCGATGAGCGTGATGTCGGCACCACCGTTGGGGTCCACCGACGGCACCACCAGGGCCAGCAGGGTGCCGGTCACCCCCGCCAGGGCCGCGGCCAGACCGAACGCCGCGGCAGAGAGCCGCTGCACGTTGATCCCCACCACCTGCACGGCATCGCGATTCATGATGGCCGCGCGCATGGCCTTGCCCGGCAGGGTGCGGTACAGGAACCAGGTGAGGCCGATGATGATGACGGCATTGACCGCCAGCGCCACGATGCGCGCCGTCGGCACCACCACGCGCCCGTGCCGCCCCTCGCCGTAGGCGTCCGGGATGGTCATCAACGTGACGTTGATGGGGTCGAAGCTGAAGTTCACCGGGCGGATGTCCGCCTCGAAGATCCACAGCATCACCGCCACCAGCATCAGCGACACGCCGAACATGAGCAGGAAGCTGGACGTCTCGGGCTCGTCGGAGCGCGCCAGGCGCGGGATGAGCACGAAGTACAGCGCGTAGCCCGCGATGAAGAACGTCACCGCGCACACGGGCAGTCCGAGCAGCGGGTGGATCCCGAGGGCGGTGAGCAGCACGTAGGCGAAAAAGGTGCCGGCGATGACGAACTCGCCGTGGGCGAAGTTGATGATCCGGAGCACGCCGCACAGCACGTTCAGGCTGCACCCTATGAGCGCGTAGATGGCACCGAACACGATACCGCCCACCAGGCCGTTGATCAGCAAGACGGTGTTCATGCGTTCAGGCTCTTACATCACGTAGCGGCGGATGCGCGGGTAGCGCTGCATCAGGCTGCCCACCAGGCCGCGGGGCATGAACAGGATGAGCAGCGCGATGATGAGGCCCAGCAGGAAGTTGTTGAGCACCGGGAACTGCTGCCAGATGATCTCGTCCACCCACACCAGCACCACGGTGCCCACCAGCGGGCCCACCACGGTGCCGAGCCCGCCGGCCATGGCGTAGATGACGGTCTTGGCCGTGACCAGCACGTCGAAGGCCGTCACCGGGTCGAGGGCGCCGGTGAACCACGCCTGGACGCCGCCCACGAGGCCGGGGAACAGTGCCGCCATACACCAGGCGGCCAGCCGCGAGCGCGCCACGTCCACGCCCATGGCGTCCGCGGCCTCCGGATCGTCGCGGATGGCCTTCAGCGCCTTGCCGAGCCTCGATTCCGCCAGCCACGCGGCACAGCCGAGCGCCGCCACCAGCACCAGCAGCATCGCGTAGTAGCCGTGCTCGCGCACCGTGCGCACGCCCAGGTTGATGCCGTGGCTGCCGCCGGTGATCTCCTCGGGCATGAGCGCCACCGCGCGCTGGCAGATGATGGCCAGCGACAGGCTCACGATGGCGAAGTAGATGCCGCTCAGGCGCAGCGTCGGCGCCAGCAGCAATGCCAGCAGCACGCCCGCGAGGCCCGAGGCGGGCACCGCCAGGTACTCGCTGACGCCCACCACCTTCACCAGCACCGCGGTGGTGTAGGTGCCGACCCCGTAGAAGGCGACGTAGCCGAAGGGCATGTAGCCGGTGAAGCCCGCGATGAAGTTGATGCCGGTGGCGAGCGTCACCCACATCATGAGTGCGAACCAGAATGAGAGGTTGCCGCCGAGCGGTGGCACGACGCCACAGCCCACCACAACCGCCACGACGAGCGTGTACCAGATGATGCGCCGGGTGGCCTGTGCACGGTGCTCCGCACGCAGGTCCCGGGCCACGCCTGTGTCTTGCATCCGTGGCTCGCGACAGTCCGAATCCGGAAAGCGGCGAATGCTAACCCGACACTCCCGGGGCTCACAATCGCCATTGGACAACGGCTCGCCCCGTCGGGCAGCATTGCAGGCCCAGGGCGGTGACGCATCGACGCACTGTCGGCCGACCCGAGTGAGGCGCTTGCGCTTTCGTGATCGGCTGACGTCATCCCCCAGGGGCGGGCGGCCCGATCCGAACACGGCTGCGCGCTTGCGCGCCCGTGCTGCGCACGTGAACGTCGTCCGCGCCGGTGGCCGCTGGCCATCGCGGGTCGCAGGCGGTCTCGCGAGCGCGGGCGTGGACTCATGGGCCGAGAACGACAACGAACACAGAGGAGATCGGAGATGCATTCCACTCGATGCGTGATGAAGGCATTGCTGGCCGGTGCCGCGGCGCTACTGCTCACCGCCGCGGCCGGTGCGGCGGATCCCATCCGGATCGGAATGACCGTATCGTCGCAGGGCCGATTCGCGCTTGCCGCGCAGTCCGGCGAGCGCGGGCTCAGGATCTGGATCGACGACGTGAACAGCCGCGGCGGCGTCGACGTAGGTGGCGAGAAACGCATGGTCGAGCTCGTCGCGCTCGACGATCGCAGCGACAAGGCCATGGTCCCTCGGGTCTACGAGACGCTGATCAAGGAAAAGGACGTCGACATCCTGTTCGGGCCGTTCGGTTCCACGCTCACGGGTGCCGCTGCCAACACCACCGAGCAGTTCGGGAAGTTCCTGATGATCTGGTCGGCGTCGTCCGACACCATCTACGAGCAGGGCTACAAGTACGTGGTGTCGGGCTCGCAGATCGCCGCCTCGCGGCTGGGCCACCCGAGTGTCAAGGCGTTACATGCCATGGGCGTCAAGCGCATCGCCTTCGCATACCTGGACGAGCCCTTCCCCGCAGGCATCACGAAGGGCGCGATCGATCTGGCGAAGGAGCTCGGCATCGAGGTGGTGATGGAGGAGAAGTTCGCGAAGGGCACCAAGGACTTCTCCCTGATCGTGCAGAAGGCCCTCGCGACGGGGGCGGACGCCTTCTACCCCACTTCCTACGAGGGCGATCAGATGGTCATCGCCCGCCAGCTCCGCGAGCTGGGCGCGAATTTCCCCGCCACCTACATGGTCTACGCCTCGCAGCCGCAGTTCCTCGAGATTGGCCAGGACGCCGACTACCTGATCAGCCAGACGCTGCTGCACGACAAGATCAACTGGAGGGTGACCACGGGCCTCAACCGCGCGCAGGTGATGGAGCGCTACGCGAAGCTCTTCCCGGACGTCGCCTATCCGCCAGACTTCCAGACGGCGCTGGCCTACTCGGCCGGCGCCGTGCTGGAGGAGATCATCGAGAAGGCCGGCTCGCTGGAACCCGCGCGGCTCAAGCAGGCCGCCATCGATCTCAACGACGACAAGCCTGTCGTGATGACCGGACCCTACAGGATTCTCGACACGGGCAAGCAGATCAGCATGGAGTTCGTCATCATGCAGAACCAGGCGAATGGCCCGGAGGTGGTGTTCCCGCAGGAGATCGCAACGGCCAAGCCGGTGTATCCGGTGCCGCCGTTCGAGAAGCGCTGAGGACATCCACGACGTGCCCCGCCCCGCGGCCGCGCGCCGCGGGGCGGGGCGAGCGGCGCCGGCCGAACGACGGTGGGCCCGTGACTTCGGCGCAGCCGCGCCGGGAGGAGCAGAGGACATGAATTTGGAACTGACGGCGGAGGAATCCGAGGTACTCCGGGACGTGCTGCAGAGCTACCTCTCCGATCTCGGCACCGAGATCGCACACACGGATTCGACGCAGTTCCGCGAGGGACTGAAGCACAAGAAGGCGATCCTGCTGCGCATCGTCGCGGCACTCGGTGACGGCGCGGGCTGATCGCGGCGCGGCGGGCATGCCCGCGACCCGGCGCGCTCCCGGTGCGCGGGTAGGCGCACCGTCTCGCCCTGGCCGCGCAGGTAGATCACCCGGTACGCCAGGGCCACGAGGGCGCCCCCGCCCACCGGGTTGCCCAAGGTGACCGGCCGCAGGTTCGCCGCCAGTGCCGCCAGGTCCAACCCCTGTCCCGCCGCCGGCATGCCGGCGGGGATCGGGCACATGTCGGCCACGCTGTGCCCGAAGTCGATGACCACGCCGGCGCCGACCTGCGCGAGTACCGGGATGTCACGGTCGGGCCGTCGCCTGCCCCGGGGAGCACCCGTCACTCGCGCTCGCGGCACGTCTGGCGAGCGGCACGGGCCGCCGTCCGGGTGTCACGCCCGGGCGGCGGCGCGTGGGCACGCGGGGGGTACGGGCCGCGTGCCGGCTGGCGGCGCCGCGAACATGCCGCTGGCTCGCAGTTGTCGCCCGGCCCCGATTGAGGCAGAAATGCACTCTCGCCATCGAGGGATCTGCCCATGCCCGCCCGCAAGACACCGGAATCGCTCCGCAGCCACCGCTGGTTCGGCGTCGACACCGTGCGCGGCTTCGGCCACCGCTCGCGCACCTACGAGATGGGCTTCACCCGGGAGGACTTCGCCGGCAAGCCGGTGATCGGCATCGTCAACACCTGGAGCGACACCAACACCTGCCACTCCCACATGCGGCAGCGCGCCGAGGAGGTGAAGCGCGGCGTGTGGCAGGCGGGCGGCTTCCCGGTGGAGCTGCCCGCCATGAGCGTGGGCGAGCAGATGACCAAGCCCACCTCCATGCTGTACCGCAACTTCCTCGCCATGGAGACCGAGGAGCTGCTGCGCTCCCAGCCGGTGGACGGCTGCGTGCTCCTGGGGGGCTGCGACAAGACGACGCCGGGCCTGCTCATGGGCGCATTCAGCATGGATCTGCCCGCCATCTACCTGCCCGCGGGCGCCATGCTGCGCGGCCACTGGCGGGGCCAGACCCTGGGCTCGGGCACCGACGTGTGGAAGTTCTGGGCAGAGCGGCGCGCCGGCAACCTGGACGACGAGTCCTGGCAGGAGATCGAGGAAGGCATCGCGCGCTCGCCCGGCACCTGCATGACCATGGGCACCGCCGCCACCATGATGTCGCTGGCCGAGGTGCTGGGCTTCTGTCTGCCCGGCGCATCGTCCATCCCCGCGGTGGACGCCACCCACGCTCACATGGCGTCGCGCTGCGGGCGGCGCATCGTGGAGATGGTGTGGGAGGACCTGAAGCCCTCCGACATCGCGACGCCGGCCGCCTTCGACAACGCCATCACGGCGGACATGGCGCTCGGCGGCTCCACCAACGCCATCATTCACCTGGTGGCCGTGGCGGGGCGCCTCGGCATCAGGCTGCCGCTGGATCGCTTCGACGAGATCTCGCGGCGCACGCCACTGCTCGCCAACATGAAACCCTCGGGCAAGTACCTGATGGAGGACTTCTACTACGCGGGGGGCCTGCGCGCGCTGCTGGCGCGCATTCCGGACCTGCTGGATCTGGGCTGCATGACCGTGAACGGGCGCACGCTGGGGGAGAACATCGACGGCGCCGAGGTCTACGAGCCGGACGTGATCCGCTCGCGCAACGACCCGCTGCACGCCACCGGCGGCACCGCGGTGCTGCGCGGTAACCTGGCGCCCGACGGCGCCATCATCAAGCCCACCGCCGCGGAGCCGCAGCTGCTCACGCACACGGGCCCGGCGGTGGTGTTCGAGGACGTGGACGACATGTACGCGCGCATCGACGACGAGTCGCTGGACGTCACCGCCGACTCGGTGCTGGTGCTGAAGAACGCGGGGCCCCACGGCGGCCCCGGGATGCCCGAGTGGGGACAGCTCCCCATTCCGAAGAAGCTGCTGGCGGCGGGCGTGCGCGACATGGTGCGTATCTCCGACTGCCGCATGAGCGGCACCAGCTACGGCGCGTGCGTGCTGCACGTGGCGCCGGAAGCGGCGGTGGGAGGCCCGCTGGCGCTGGTGCGCGACGGCGACCGGATCACCCTGGACGTGGAGAAGCGGGTCCTGTCCCTGGACGTGGACGACGCGGAGCTCGCGCGCCGCAAGGCCGCGTGGCAGCGTCCCGCGCCCCACTACCAGCGCGGCTACGGATCGCTGTTCCTGCGCCACGTGACCCAGGCCAACGAGGGCTGCGACTTCGACTTCCTGCACGCGGGCGCGCCGACGCCGGAACCGAAGATCTACTAGCGCACGATCAGTCCACCAGCGCGGGCGGGGGGCGCCGGCGCAGGCTGCCCAGCGCCTGGCCGACGACCGCGGCGAACACGATGCCGCCGCCGGCCAGCATCCAACCGTCCGGCACCTCGTCCAGGGCGAGCCATACCCACAGGGGCGCCAGCACCACCTCGGTGAGAGAGAGCAGGGCAAGCTGCGCGGCGGGCACGTGACGGGACCCCACCGTGTACAGCATGAGGCCGAGGCCGACCTGCACCACGCCCATGGTGGCGCACACGAGCAGATCCCGCGGGCTCACCCCGAAGCCGCCGGCGCCGCCGCCCATCGCCAGCACGCCACAGGCGAGCAGCACCCCCATCGCTCCGGCGAGACACACGGTGGGCATCATGTCGTTGGCCTTGCCGAAGCGCTGGGCGACGGTGAAGCCGGAGAAGCCGCAGGCCGCCAGCAGTGCCGCCAGCACGCCCGCGAGGGATCCGATCTCCTGGCCGCGTGCCACCATCACCGCCACGCCGGCGAGCGCCACCGTCATGGCGATCCAGGTGCCGCGGCGCACCCGCTCGCCCAGCACGACGCGCGCGAGCGCGGCGCTCAGGAAGGGCGCGGTGGACAGCAGCAGCACGGCGGTGGCGACGCTCGCGTGGGTCAGCGCGTAGATGAAGCTGGCGAAGGAGATGGCGATGCATGCCGCGCCGATGACCGAGGCGGATCCCGCCCGCAGGAATGCGTCGGCGAGCCCGCCCCGATAGCGCCAGCCGAGCACCGAGAGCAGCAGCACCACCAGGGTGGCGGAGCGGTAGAGGAGGATCTGCCACTCCCCCGCATACTCCACCAGGCGCACGAGCAGCCCGCCCAGGCTCCAGCAGCCCCCGGCCAGCAACACCAGGGCGACGCCGCGCCCGTAGCCCGGGTCCGTCGTCTCCGCGGGCACGGCGATGTCGGGCCGCGCGGCGCTCACCGCGCCCCGGCCGCGCCGTACGGTTCAACCATGTCCGCGCCCCCCGGCGTGGCCGAAGGGCGCGCATGGTAGCAGGGATGGGGCGCCCCCCCTCACCCTGGCCTCTCCCCCCGGTGGGGG
>JBFHNV010000134.1:0-16757 GCA_041593595.1 Gammaproteobacteria bacterium | reverse complement strand
GTCGGCGGCAGGGACGCCGCCGTCGAGGCTACAGGGACGTATTCACGCCGTGTCGCGTGAGGCGACACCCGCTTCGCTTTTCAGGGCGCATGCGGAGAACACGGCCCTGACGCGCGCGCCGCTGGCTCGACCACCGCCACAGACTGTATATTCCGCCAGCATCCGGCGGCGCGGCGCCGCCGCAACCCCAGGGGGCCGGCATGGTGCCCGAACTCACATCCGCCGCGTCCGGGTGGGTGACCTTCGCGCTGGCGCTGGGTGTGCTCGTCGCGCTGGCCGTGACGCTGCTCTCGGCGCTGGGATCCCGGGCCGCCCTGGCCCGCATGGAGCAGCGGCTCGACGAGGCCGCGCGGGTGCGCCGCGAGCGCGAGCAGGTGGACGACGCGTCCCGCCACGCCCGGGAGCGATTGCGGCGCGAGGAGCACGCGGCCCTGCTGCAGACCTTCGAGCGCCGCATCGGCGAGAGCGCCGCCGCCCAGGCGGGCGCCGGCGCGGCGCTGTCGGAGCGACTGGCCGGGTGCTTCGACGCGCTGCGATCCGGGATCGCCGCGAAGCTGGCCGCCGGCCACGCCGACACGCTGCGCGCGCTGGGCGAGATGAGCGCCCGGCACGAGCGTCGCCACGGCGAGGCCATGAAGGCCCTGCACGACGCCCTGGCCCGGTCCACCACGGTGCTGGAGCGCCGGGTGGGCGAGTCCATGGCGCGCACCAGCGCTACCCTGGGCGCGCGCGTGGACCAGCTCGCCCGCGTCACGGGCGAGCGCCTGGACGGGATCGGCGCCAAGGTGGAGTCGCGGCTGTCCGAGGGCTTCGAGAAGACCACCGCCACCTTCCACGACGTGCTCCGTCGCCTGGCCCTCATCGACGAGGCGCAGAAGCGGATCACGGAGCTGTCCGCCAACGTGGTGAGCCTGCAGGAGGTGCTGGCGGACAAGCGCGCCCGCGGCGCCTTCGGCGAGGTGCAGCTCAACGCCCTCGTGGCGGACGTGATGCCGCCCTCCGCCTACGCCCTGCAGCACACGCTGGGCAACGGCCGGCGCGCCGACTGCGTGCTGTTCCTGCCCGAGCCCACGGGCACCATCGCCATCGACGCCAAGTTCCCGCTGGAGTCGTTCCAGCGCATGAACGATCCGGACACGGCCGAGGTGGAGCGCAAGGCCGCCGAGCGGCAGTTCCGCAGCGACGTGCGCGCCCACGTGAAGGCCATCGCCGAACGCTACATCGTGCCCGGCGAGACCTCCGACGGCGCCATCATGTTCGTGCCCGCCGAGGCGGTGTTCGCGGAGATCCAGGGGCGCCATCCGGAGGTGGTGCAGGAGGCGCAGCGGGCCCGGGTGTGGCTCGCCTCCCCCACCACCCTGCTGGCCATCCTCAATACCGCCCGCGCGGTGCTCAAGGACGAGGCCACCCGCCGCCAGGTGCACGTGATCCGGCGCCACCTGGCGGAGCTGGCGCGCGACTTCGACCGCTTCCGCGAGCGCATGGACCGGCTCGCCACCCACATGGACCGGACCAACCGGGACGTGCAGCAGGTGCACACCTCGGCGCGGCGCATCAGCCGGCGCTTCGAGACCATCGAGCAGGTGGAGATGCACGGCGGCGAGGCGCTGGCAGACCAGCGCGCCGCGGGCGGCGAGGCTACTGGATCAGGATGAACACGCTGCCGCGGCCGCGCTGGATCTTGAGCATCAGGGCCCGGCCGCTGGCAGCCACCGCCAGCTGCAGATCCGCGACGCTGCGCACCCGCTCCCGGTTCACCGCCACCACCACGTCGCCGGCCCGCAGCCCGTAGCGCCACGCGGGGCTGCGCGGGTCCACCTCTGCCACCAGCACCCCCTCGATGCGTCCGTGCAGGGGCGAGTCCGCACCGATGTCGGCGAAGGCGGCGCCCGCCAGGCGCTCGCCAAGCGCCTCGCCGGACACCGCCGCCGGGGCGTCGCGCTCGCCGATTCGCGTCTCGATCAGGCGCTCGCGCCCGTCGCGCACGACGCGCAGCTTCGCCGCTCCGCCCACCGGCAGCACGCCGAGGGCGTTGCGCAGATCCCGCGAGCGGCGGATCGCGCGGCCATTGATCTCCACCACCACGTCGCCGGGCTGGAGCCCCGCCTGCTCCGCCGACGAGCCCGGCTGCACCTCCACCACCACCGCGCCGCCGCGCGCCGGTGGCAGGCCGAAGGCGTTGGCGAGATCCGGGGTGAGATCCTGGGTGGCCACGCCCAGCAGCCCGCGACGCACCTCCCCGTGGGCAACCAGCTGCGTCATGATGTCGCGCACCATGTTGGTGGGAATGGCGAAGCCGATGCCGATGTTGCCGCCGCCGCCGGAGATGATCTGACTGTTGATCCCCACCAGCTCGCCGCGCAGGTTGACCAGCGCGCCGCCCGAGTTGCCCTCGTTGATGGCCGCGTCGGTCTGGATGAAGTCCTCGTAGCTGCCGAGCCCCAGGCCGCCGCGACCGAGCGCGCTGACGATCCCCGAGGTGACCGTCTGGCCGAGGCCGAAGGGGTTGCCGATGGCCACCACGAAGTCACCCACCCGCAGGGCGTCGGAGTCCGCCACGGTGAGCGCGGTGAGCCCTTCGGCGGGAATGCGCAGCACCGCCACGTCGGTGGCCGGATCGCTGCCCACCAGGGTCGCGTCAAGGGTGCGCCCGTCACGCAGCGTCACCGCGATCTCTGCGGTGCCCGCGATGACGTGGTGGTTGGTCACCACCAGGCCCGCGTCCGCGTCCACGATGACGCCGGAGCCGACGCTGCGCACCTCGCGCTGGCGCCGCGGCAGCGGCAGGTTGAAGAAGCGCTGGAAGAAGGGGTCGGAGAACAGCGGATTCTCGCGGATCTCCACCGTGCCCCGTGCCGCGATGTTCACCACCGCCGGCGTCACCCGCTCGAGCATCGGCGCGAGGCTGGGCAGCGGCTGGCCGTCCACCGCCACGGGCAGCCCGGCGGCCGCGGTGCCCGCGCCGGCGAGCAGCGCGAGCAGGAACGCCCACGCCCACCGCGATGAATCAGGCTGGACCATGCGCTGCACTATCGCGTGTCGCGCGGTGCGCGCCAAGAGCGGCGCCCGGAACAGGTCGACCCGTCCCCGCAGGAGCCGACGTGTCGGCGCGATGGCCATCGTTGGCGGCGAGGACGTGGCCGTTCCCCCGCATGCCGGCTCCGGGGAGGCGCGCCGTCAGTCGAACAGCCCGGCGCGGGGATCGAAGGGCATGGCCTCGGCCATGCGCCGGTAGATGGCCTCGTGCTCGGCGGTGCGCGGTGGCGGGGTGTGCACCCGCAGCTCCACGTACTGATCGCCCTTGGGCTGGCGGCCGAGGCCGCGGCCCTTCAGCCGCAGGCGGCGCCCGTCCTGGGACCGTGGCGGGATCTTGAGATCCACCGCGCCACCCAGGGTAGGCACCTTCACCGTGGCGCCCAGCGCCGCCTCCCAGGGCGTCACCGGCAGCGCCAGGTGCACATCGCGCCCCTGCACCTTGAAGTGGCGATGGGGGCGCAGGCGCACCACCAGGAACATGTCGCCGCGCCGCCCGCCGGGGCCGGGAGAGCCCTGTCCGGGCAGGCGGATGCGCTGGCCCTCGGTGACCCCGGCGGGGATGCGCACCTTGAGGCTGCGACCGCCGTCGCCACCGGCGCGTGCCATGGCGGGCTCCAGGCGCAGGGACCGCTCGCTGCCGCGCACGGCCTCCTCCAGCGTCACCTCCACCTCGAACTGGGCGTCGGCGCCGGGCATGTCCTCGAAGCGCCCGCCGAAGCCGCCCCCCGGCGCGCCGCCGAACAGGTGCTCGAAGAAATCGCTGAAGTCCCCGAAATCGACGCGCCCGGAGCGAAACCCGTCGCCGAAGCCCGCGGACCAGCCGGGCGGGGGCGAGAACTCCTGGCCGTCCTGCCAGCCGGCGCCCAGGTTGTCGTAGGCGGAGCGCTTCTTCGGGTCCTTGAGGACCTCGTACGCTTCGCCCACCTCCTTGAAGTGCGCCTCGGCGTCGGGCTCCTTGCTGACGTCCGGGTGGTACTTGCGGGCGAGCTTGCGGTAGGCGCGCTTGATGTCGTCCGCACCCGCGTCACGCTCTACGCCGAGGATCTCGTAATAGTCCTTGAACTTCATGCCACGCGCTCCGGGACAACGACGCGGCGCCGGCGCGGCGGCAGCTCCGCCTCAGCGCCGGCGCCGCCGCGCGCCGCCGCGCGCCGTTACTTGACCTCGATGCGGCGCGGCTGCACCGCCTGCTTCTTCGGGATGGTGACCTCCAGCACGCCGTGGTTGCTGCGCGCGGAGATGCCCTCGGCGTCCGCAGTGTCCGGCAGGCTGAAGCGGCGGTAGAAGCTGCCGTAGACGCGCTCCACCCGCTTGTAGCCCTCCTGGTCGTCCTTCACCTCGGAGCGGCGCTCGCCCTTGATGGTGAGCACGCCGTTCTCCATGGTGATGTCGATGTCCTTGGGCTCGACGCCGGGGACGTCGGCGGTGATGACGAAGCGGCCCGCCTCCTCCTTCACGTCCACCGCGGGCGTCCAGGCGCTGGTGGCGACACGGGAGCGGTCGCCCTCGAGGTTGCCGCTGACGGCGAAATCATCGTGCAGCATGCGGTTCACCTCGTCCTGGAAGCGGCGCAGCAGGTTCACGGGCTCGTAGCGTACGACGTTCATGGGATTCCTCCGTTGCCGGGATGGGCCGGTTGCGTGCCCCTGAGATGGGGCCGCGCTCCGGGGATTCAAGGCCCGGCGCGCGCCCTGGAGCCGGCGCCGCCGGGCGGCCGTGGCCGCCCGGCACACTGGCCGCCGACGTCCGTCACCGGCACCGCGCGCCTTGCGCCCCCACGTGGCCGCCGATACCTTTCGCCAGCATCTCCACCACCGCTCCCTCGATGACCAAGAAGCACATCTACCGGGTGACCTTCCACCAGCAGGGCAACCTCTACGAGCTCTACGCCCGCAGCGTGAGCCACGGCGAGATGTACGGCTTCCTGGAGGTGGGCGAGATCATCTTCGGGGAGCGCAGCGCCCTGCTGGTGGACCCCGCCGAGGAGAAGCTCAAGAGCGAGTTCGCCGGGGTGAAGCGCACCTTCGTGCCCATCCACTGCGTGGTGCGCGTGGACGAGGTGTCCAAGGAAGGCACCAACAAGGTCGTCCCCGCGGAGGGCGGCTCGAAGGTGACCCCGTTCCCGGTGCCCGCCTACGGCCCGCCGGGCGACGGCGCCAAGAAGGACTGAGGGGGGCGCTCAGAGCCTGTGCAAGAATCGCCCGCCGTCGCGAGACGCACACTGGGCGAGTCTGGCTTTGGCACCGGGATGCAGAAATTCGCGCGCGTAGCATATGGCTACGAAAGCGATTTTCGGGGCTCCCGCAACGCCGCCAGGGGCGTCCAGGGGGCGTCGCAGCAGGCGTGGTGACTCTTTCACAGGCTCTCAGCGACTCACGTGCCGCAGCAGCGCGTCGTCGTAGCCGCAGCCCAGCAGCGCACCGCCCCGGGCCTCGAGCCGGGTGCGCAGGCACACCAGCCGGCGGTACGCGGCGGCGCGCTCGTCGCCGTCGGTGAGCTCCTCGATGGACGCCTCCAGGGATCGGATGCCGCAGCGCAGCCCCACCTCCTCGGGGGCCATGCCGGCGTTCTTCAGCACCCGGTAGGCCACCCGCAGCTCCTCCGGCACGCCACTGTCGTCATCGAGCGCGAGCGGCCTGCCGGCGCCCGGCAGATCGTCCAGCTCGCCGCGCTCGATGGCCTCCCGGATGCGCTCCTCTGCGATGCGGTCCAGCCCCAGCATCA
This sequence comes from Gammaproteobacteria bacterium, assembly GCA_041593595.1. Classification (GTDB taxonomy): domain Bacteria; phylum Pseudomonadota; class Gammaproteobacteria; order HK1; family HK1; genus JBFHNV01. The sequence goes on along the minus strand of JBFHNV010000134.1, from coordinate 10,997 downwards.
CGCCTCCTGCCGCGTCGTTGCCCAGCGCCGGAAGGGATGCCGCGCGAGGCAGTGGTTGAGGTAGCGGGGGTCCTCCGACACCTCGTCACCCAGCCAGTCCGGCCGCGCGAAGGGCTCGTCCAGGCGGTCGAGCTCCAGCTCCGCCACCACCAGACCCGCGTTGTCCCCGTGGAAGACGTCCACCTCCCACAGGTGCTCTGCGTGGCGCACCCGGTAGCGGGTCTTGTCCACCACGCCGCACTCGCAGGCGTGCTCGAGCATCTCCCGGGCGTCATCCAGCGGCACCGGGTACTCGAACTCCCGGCGCACGGTCAGGGTCTCGGCATGCTTGATGTTGAGCCAGGCCTCGTCGCCCGCCACCCGCACCCGGATGGACAGCCGCTCCCCGCCGGCGAGATACCCCTGGCGCATGCGCCGCCCGCCGTCGGCGGTGGCCCGCCAGCCGTCGCCGGCCACCAGGAACTTGCGCTCGATCTCGAGTGCCATGCCCGGATCCTGCCGCCGCCGGGCACCCGCGTCGAGGCATGGCAAGCGCGAGCTCCGCCGTCCCGGTCGAGTTCGCGGATTGGGACCTCGGTCAGGGGCCGGGGAGCATGGGGTGACGCGCGCGTAGGCGGCAGGGGCGAGGCGGATCGAGCGAAAGGTCCGGTGGACCTTTCGCCCGCCGAGCGGGCCCGCCACGGATGGCGGGCCCCGGTCCCGCCCGCGGCGCAGGACAGCGCCGCGCAGCGGGCCGCCTTCGAGCCCCCAAGGGACGGGTTCACGGCGGGGCGCGTCACCCCGGACCTCTCGGCCCCGCACGACCTCGCGAGGGCCGTGCGGGAGGTGTGCGCTCCGAAGCTCAGTCCAGCGGCCGCGGCCGCCCCACCAGGTAGCCCTGGGCGGCGTCGAACCCGAGCGCCGCCACGGTCTCGCGCTCCGCCTCGGTCTCCACGAACTCCGCCACCATGGTGAGCCCCATGCCGTGGCCGATGCTCACCAGCGAGCGCACCATGGCCTGGCGCTCCCGGTCCGCCTCGATGCCGTGCACGAAGGCGCCGTAGAGCTTGGCGTAGTCCAGCGGCACGCCGCGCAGGGCCGACAGGGACACGTCCCCGGCGCCGCAGTGGTCGACGCCCATGGACACGCCCAGCGGCCGCACCGCGTCCACCAGCCGGCGCAGGGCGTCGGGATTCTGCGAGGCGAAGTGCTCCGTCACCTCCAGGCACAGCCGCTCGCGGCGCGCGCGCGGCTCGCGGGCGAGGCGGCCCGACAGCCAGCGCACGAAGTCGCCGTCGGCCGCGGACGCGGCGGACAGGTTCACCGCCAGTCGCTCGTCGCTCTGGAAGCGCGTGGCGAGCACCTCCAGGACCTGCTCGATGATCAGCAGGTCCAGCGACGCCACCAGGCCCAGACGCGCCGCCACCGGGATGAAGCGCCCCGCGGGCACCAGCGCGCCGTCCTCGTCACGGAAGCGCGCCAGCACCTCCAGGTGCAGCGGCGCGCCGTCGCCGTCGGTCACCACCGGCTGCACCTCCAGCACCACCTCGCGGTGCTCGATGACGCGCTTGAGCAGCGCCTGCCACTGGGCCGTCTCGTGGAGCTCGCCCACGTCCACGGTGGCGCCGGCCTGCCACAAGTGCCACTGGCCCGGGCCGCTTTCCTCGGCGTTGCGCAGCGCCGCCTCGCACTTGTCCACCAGGGCCTCGGCGTCGTCGGCGCCCGTGTGGAACACCGCGCCCACGTTCACGCCTTCCGCGGCGTCGCCGTCGCAGCTCACCTGCCGCAGGTCGTCGATCACCTGCGCCGCCAGCTGCGCCAGCGCCTCCTGGCTGGCCTCGTGCATCACCACGGCAAACACCGCACCGCCCCAGCGCCCCAGCGCCGTGCGCTCGCGTTCCACCCGCCGCTCGAGCGTGGACGCCACCGCACGCACGAAGGCGTCACCACCCTCGTAGCCGCTCTTGCGGTTGATGGCGTCGAGACCGCGCACGTTGACGAGCATCAGCGCCCCCGGACCGTGGTGCTGCGCCTGGCGCGCGAGCTGCTCCACGTCCATGCGCAGCGCGCGCCGGTTGCGCAGGCCCGTGACCGGATCCCGGTAGGCCTCGCTCTGCAGCTGGCGCGCCTGCTCGGTCTGGACGGCGATGAACTTCTCGACGCTCTGGGTCATGAAGTTCATCGCCTCGGCCACGCGCCGGAACTCCCGCGTCGCAGGCAGGCGCTCGATGCGCGGGAAGCGCCGGTCCGCCACCGCCAGCGCCTGGCGCTCGATCATCCCCAGCGGGCGCAGCATCCAGCGCAGCAGCAGGCTCATCAGCAGCAGCGCCACGGCCAGGAACACCAGCGCCGACACGGCGCTGCGCTTCGCCGTGGACCACAGCTGCTGGTAGGCGTAGCCCGGGTGGCTACGCACGCGCACGCTGCCCGCCCGCGTCCAGCCCGCGGTGAGCTCTGCGCCCCCTTCCGGCGCCTCGATGTGAGCGAGCCGCGCGAGCCAGCCGGGCACGTCGGGCGGGCGCTGCTCGCGCTCGCGCACGATACGCGGCGTGCCGTCCAGCGCCAGCACGCGAATGGACGTGTAATCGCCGCTGTCGAACAGGGAATCGACGATGGACTCGGCGAACAGCTCGTCGCCCTCGGCCAGGTGCAGGGAGATGGACAGCCCCAGGGAGCGCGCCGAATCCCGCGCGTGGGACTCGAGCTGGCGCGCGAGGTAGCCGCGGGTCTCGTGCACCGTGAGCACCGCGCGCACCGTCAGCGCGCACGCCACCACCAGGAACAGCACCAGCGCAAGCTGTCTCGCGAAGCTCATGGGTCGCACCGCGGGCGGCTCAGCCGCTCTCCTCCAGGCCTTCGTCTCGCATGCGCTGGGACACCTCGCGCCACGCCGCGAGGCGCGACGCGCCGCCCACGCGGCGCGGGGCGCCCGACACCTCGGTGGTCCACAGCCCGGCGGTGTTGAAGCTGTAAACCGGGATCAGGTCGCGGCGCTGGCCCGCCGGCCGGATCACCGGGTCCAGGTTGTCCAGGATCAGCGGCTCCGCGTCCGGCGCCGGGTAGTAGGCCAGCACCATGTGCGGCTGACGCAGCCGGGGCGCGCGCACGTAGGTGATGCGCAGCCGGCTCGGGTCGACGCCGATCTTCACCAGGGAGATGTACTTGGCGATGGAATAGTCCTCGCAGTCGCCGCCGAAGGTGCCGATCATCTCCAGCGGCGTGGCCCAGTAGTCCCGGCGGCCCCAGTGCTCGTCATCGCTGAGCCAGGGAATGCCGTTGAAGTAACGGTTCACCTCCTCGAGCTTGTCGTGCTCCGCAGCGTCGCGGGTCGCCAGCAGCAACCGTTCCCAGGCGTGCAGCCGCTCGGTGGCCGGGCCGCCATAGCGCGCCGTGAAGGCCCGCACCGCGTCCTGACTCAGCAGGCCCTCGCGCGCCACCACGCAGTTCACCAGCAGCACCGCCACCAGGAACAGGTTCTGCAGGCGGGGGCTCTGGAGGCGGCCCGGCGCCCGCGCCGGACTCAGGGCACGCGCAGGGGCCGGCTTCGCGGTGGGGAGCAGCGTCGATGGCATTCCATTATCGCGCGGCCCACGCTGTCCGCGAGCGCCCACGCACCTGTTCGAGGATGCATCGGCGCGCGGCGCCGGTTCTTTAGCCGCCACGCCCTGCGGGCGGCCCTGATCCGGTGCCGCGCCGCCGGGCCAGGGGCACGGCTGCGGCCGCACCGGACCAGGGGCTACACTGCCTGCTCGCCACCCCCCTGCCCCCATGACCGCGCAGTCCACCATCCTCGTCACCGGCGGCGCCGGCTTCATCGGCTCGGCGCTGGTGCGCCACCTGGTGCTCGGCGTCGGCGCGCGGGTGGTGACGGTGGACAAGCTCGGCTACGCCGGCAGCCTGCTGAACCTGCGCGAGGTGGAGGGCCACCCCGGGCACCGCTTCGAGCAGGTGGACATCTGCGACGGCACGGCGCTGGCGCAGGTGTTCGAGCGCCACCTCCCGGACGCCGTGATGCACCTGGCGGCCGAGTCCCATGTGGACCGCTCCATCGACCGCCCGGCGGACTTCATCCAGAGCAACCTGGTGGGCACCTACCAGGTGCTCGACCGCGCCCTGGCCCACTGGCGCGGCCTGTCCGGCGCGGCCCGGGACCGGTTCCGGGTGCTGCACGTGTCCACCGACGAGGTCTACGGCAGCCTGGAGTTCGACGCGCCGGCGTTCCGCGAAGGCGACGTCTACCGGCCCAACAGCCCCTACGCCGCCAGCAAGGCCGGCGCCGACCACCTGGCCCTCGCCTGGGCGCACACCTACGGCCTGCCGGTGGTGGTCTCCAACTGCAGCAACAACTACGGGCCGTACCAGTTCCCGGAGAAGCTCATCCCCGTGGTGGTGCTGCGCGCGCTCGAGGGCAGGCCCATTCCCGTGTACGGGCGCGGCGAGAACGTGCGCGACTGGCTGCACGTGGACGACCACGTGGAGGCGCTGGCGCTGATCCTGGCAGGGGGCCGCGTGGGCGAGCGCTACAACGTGGGTGGACGCTGCGAGCTCGCGAACCTGGAGCTGGTGCGGCGCATCTGCGCCATCATGGACGAGCTGCGACCGGGCGGGCCCGGTGCTCCCCACGCGGATCTCATCGAGTTCGTGGCGGACCGCCCGGGCCACGATCTGCGCTACGCCATCGACGCCGGCAAGCTCGAGGGCGAGCTGGGATGGCGCGTGCAGCGCGCGTTCCAGCAGGGCCTGCGCGACACCGTCGCCTGGTACCTGGACAACCTGGAGTGGTGCCGCGCGATCACCGCAGGTGCCCTGGCGGGCCAGCGCCAGGGTCTCGGCGTGCAGAAGGGCCCGTGATGGAATCGCCACGGCCACAGCGACGCGGGCGACGCCTGCACGGGCCCTGAACCCGGGCGGCCGCGTGCGGCACATGCTCACGACACTCGCCCTCACCGTGGCCGGCGTGTACGGCATCCTGTGCCTGGCCCTGTTCCTGGGCCAGCAGCGGCTGGTGTACTTCCCGACCCGCGCGCTGGACGCCACGCCGGCGGGCCTGGGTCTCGCCTACGAGGATCGCTGGCTGGAGACCACCGACGGGGTGCGGCTTCACGCCTGGTGGATCCCGGCTCCCGGGGACGGGCCGGTCGTGCTTTTCCTGCACGGCAACGCCGGCAACATCTCCCACCGCCTGGACACCATCCGACTGCTGCACGGACTTCAGGCCGGGGTCCTCATCCCGGACTACCGCGGCTACGGTCGCAGCGCCGGCACGCCGGACGAGCACGGCACCTATCTGGACGCGCTGGCGGCCCACGAGCACCTCATCGGGACGCTGGGCGTGCCGGCGACGCGCGTCGTGGTGATGGGACGATCGCTGGGCGGCGGGGTAGCCGCGTGGCTGGCCGCCGAGCGCCCCTGCGGCGGTCTGGTGGTGGAGTCCAGCTACACCTCGGTGCCGGACCTGGCTGCGGAGATCTATCCCCTGTTCCCGGTGCGGCTGCTGGCGCGTATCCGCTACCCGGCCGCGGCGCACATCGCCCGCGCCCGCTGCCCGGTGCTGGTGGTGCACAGCCGCGACGACGAGATGATCCCGTTCCGCCACGGTGAGCGCCTGTTCGAGGCCGCGGCGCAGCCCAAGCAGCTGGTGGCGATTCGCGGCGGCCACAACGAGGGCTTCATGGAGAGCGGGGCGCTGTACCGCGACGCCATCGCGCAGTTCCTGCGCCAGATCGCAGCGGCGCCCGGCTGATACGGTCCCGTGTGCCCCTGGGACGCCACCACCGACGCCGCGACCGCCGACGCCGAGGCGGACACCGGCAGCGGTTCTGCGGTGCTGTGCCGCGCCTGCCGCCACCGCCTAACCCGCAAGGGGCTCGGAACCCGCGCCGCAGGCGCCCACGAGCACGCCTACCTGAATCCAGCCGGCATCGTGTACCGCTTCGCCTGCTATGCGGACGCTCCCGGCGCCCACGCCCTGGGCGCGTCGAGCCGGGAGTGGAGCTGGTTCCCCGGCCACGCCTGGCGGGTCGCGATCTGCGGCGGCTGCGCCGTCCACGTGGGCTGGCGCTTCCAGGCCGACGCCGGCGGCGGCTTCTACGGCCTCATCGTGGACCGCATCGTCGAGGAGGAGTGACCCGTCGGGAAGCGCTGCGCGCCACACGCCCGCCACGGCGCTGGATTCGCCATGTCTCTCTTTCGCGGTGATCGGGTCACCCGCCGACCGGTTCAGATCACGTACGCCGTCCCGGTCATCACCTTCGACGCCAGCCCCATGAGCCGCTTCAGGGGCCGCGGCAGCGCGGCAGCGCCGCCGCGCTCGGCCATGCGCGCGTGCTCCGCCTCGTCGCGCTGCATCTGCGCCACCACCGCGCGGCTGCGGGCGTCGTCCGCCGGCAGGCGATCCAGGTGGCCCTCCAGGTGCGCCTCCACCTGGCGCTCGGTCTCGGCCAGGAACCCCAGGTTCACCCGGTCGCCCGCCAGCCCCGCCACCGCACCCAGGGCGAAGGAGCCGGCGTACCACAGGGGATCCAGGAGGCTCGGGCCGGAGCCCAGCTCCTCGAGGCGCCGGCGGCACCACAGCAGGTGGTCCTCCTCCTCCGCGGCGGCACGCTCGAGATCGCGACGCACGCGGGGACTGCGGGCAGTGAGGGACTGACCGTGATAGAGCGCCTGCGCCGCCACCTCGCCCGCGTGGTTCACCCGCATCAGGCCGGCAGCGTGGCGGCGCGACGTGTCGTCCAGGTCGGCCTCGACGCTGCCGCCCGCCGGGTAACCGCGGCCGGTACCGCGGGCGGCGCCGCCCACCGCACGCAGGGCCCGGTCCAGATTGATTATCATCGCGTCCAGCGGGTGCCCGCCTGCCATGTCCGGCCTCCCCTGTCTCCACGCGGAATCGTACACCCCAGGTGCCCGCCACCCCCGACCTCGACACCCGCGCCCACCCGGCGCTGGTGCACGCCGAGGATCTGAGCAAGGTCTACGGCGGCCGTCCCGCGGTGGACGGCGTGAGCTTCCGGGTGACGCGCGGCGAGTGCTGGGGGCTGCTGGGACCCAACGGCGCCGGCAAGACCACCCTGCTGCGCATGCTGCTGGGCAAGACCCCGCCCAGCGGAGGGACCCTCTCGGTGCTGGACCATCCGGTGCCCGGCGCGGCGCGGTCCATGCGGGCACGGGTGGGGGTGGTGCCGCAGCACGACGCCCTGGACCCGGACTTCACCGTCGCGGAGAACCTGGTGGTGTTCGGCGGCTACTTCGGCCTCTCGCGCCGGGAGGTGGAGGCGCGGCTGCCCTGGCTGCTGGAGTTCGCGTCTCTGGAGGGCCGCGCCGACGCCTACCTGTCGGCGCTGTCCGGAGGCATGCAGCGGCGACTGTCACTGAGCCGGGCGCTGCTCAACGACCCGGAGCTGCTGGTGCTGGACGAGCCCACCACGGGGCTGGACCCCCAGGCCCGACAGGTGATCTGGCAGCGGTTACGCAGCCTGCGACGCCGCGGGCTCACCCTGGTGCTCACCACCCACTACATGGAGGAGGCGGAGCGGCTGTGCGACCGGGTGACCATCATGGACCACGGCCGCCTGCTGGACTGCGACACGCCGGGCGGCCTCATCGAACGCCACATCGAACCCCAGGTGGTGGAGGTGCACGGCGAGGGCGCGGCGGCATGGCATGCGGCGGCCGGGGCGCGACTCGCGGAGCGCCACGAGCAGGTGGGCGACACGCACTTCTACTACTGTCGCGACCCGGGCCGACTGCTGGGCGCGGTGGAGCGCGCGGCGGGACTGCGCTTCAATCATCGCCCGGCGAACCTGGAGGACGTGTTCCTCAAGCTCACGGGCCGGGAGCTGCGCGATGGCTGACGACCCGCCGGTCGGGGCCAAGCCCACCGACGCCACGAGCCCGGTCGCGTCGCGCGCGTGGCCCCGGTGGCTCGGCTGGATCCCGGTGTGGCGGCGCAACCTGCTCGTGTGGCGCAAGCTCGCCGTGGCGTCCATGTTCGGCAACTTCGGCGAGCCGCTGCTCTACCTGATGGCCCTGGGCTACGGGCTCGGGGCGCTGGTGGGCCAGGTGGGCGGAATGCCATACCTGCACTTCCTGGCCTCCGGCATCGTGTGCTCGAGCAGCATGATGACGGCAAGCTTCGAGAGCACCTACTCGGCCTACTCGCGCATGGCGGTGCAGCGCACCTGGGACGCCATCGTCACTGCGCCCCTGTCCGTCGCCGACGTGGTGAGCGCGGAGATCGTCTGGGCGGCGTCCAAGGCGCTGCTCAGTGCCGCCGCCATCCTCGTGGTGGCGACCGCCCTGGGCGTGGTGGACGGTCCGCAGGCGCTGCTCGCCCTGCCGGTGGTGATGCTGACGGGTCTCGCCTTCGGGGCCCTGGGCCTGGTGGTCACGAGCCTCGCCCGCTCCTACGACGTGTTCCTCATCTACACCACCCTGTTCATCACGCCCCTGCTGCTACTGAGCGGCGTGTTCTTCCCGCTGGAGCAGCTCCCCGGGCCGGTGCGCACGCTGGCCGAGGTGGCGCCCCTCAGCCACGCGGTGGCGGTGGTGCGACCCCTGGTGGTGGGCGCGTCGGTGCCCTCGCCCGGCGTGCACCTGGCCGTGATCGCCGGCTACGCGGCGGTTGGCTGGCTGCTGGCGGTGGCCCTGGCCCGGCGACGGCTGGAGGCCTGAAAGGCGCCCATCCCCCCCTCCGGGCGTCGCGCTCCGATTGACTCACCCGAGCCGCATCGGTACATTTCCCGCCTTTTCGGCGCCGCCGGAACACCTCTGGGAGCACCTCGATGCAGCGCACCTACAGCGCGAAGCCCGCCAGCGTGGAGCGGCGCTGGTACGTGGTCGACGCAGCGGACCGGCCGCTGGGCCGGCTCGCCAGCGAGATCGCCCGCCGGCTGCGCGGCAAGCACAAGCCCGAGTACACGCCTCACGTGGACACCGGCGACTACGTGGTGGTCATCAACGCCGAGAAGGTCGCGGTCACGGGCAACAAGCGCAGTGACAAGGTCTACTGGCATTACACCGGCTATCCCGGTGGCATCCGCGGCATCAGCTTCGAGAAGCTGATGGACAAGGCGCCGGAGCGGGCCATCGAGATGGCGGTGAAGGGCATGCTCCCCCGCGGCCCGCTCGGCCGCGCCATGTATCGCAAGCTCAAGGTGTATGCCGGCAGCGAGCACCGGCACGCCTCGCAGCAGCCGGAGCCGCTGTCCATCTGATCGCGGCACACCAGGGGCAGCCATCTTCCGACGGTTATCCAGGATTTAACAGGTTCACATCGCACCCATGGCAGAAGAAACCCATTACAGCACCGGGCGCCGCAAGACCTCGTCGGCGCGCGTGTACCTGCGCCGCGGCAGCGGACGCATCCTCGTCAACAAGCGGCCGCTGGACGAGTTCTTCGGACGCGAGACGTCCCGCATGGTCGTGCGCCAGCCCCTGGTGGCCACCGACATGGCGGACAAGTTCGACATCACCGTCACGGTGCACGGCGGCGGCCCCAGTGGCCAGGCCGGCGCCATCCGCCACGGCATCACGCGTGCCCTGGTGGAGTACGATGAGAGCCTGAAGTCCGGACTTCGCCGCGCCGGCTTCGTCACCCGCGATGCCCGCGAGGTGGAGCGCAAGAAGGTCGGCTTGCACAAGGCCCGCAAGCGCCCACAGTACTCGAAGCGCTGACGGGCCGCGGTACTCTCGATCGCTTGGGGGATCGTCTAATGGTAGGACAGCGGACTCTGACTCCGCCGGTCTAGGTTCGAATCCTAGTCCCCCAGCCATCCCCAGCAAGGGCCGGCGCACCCCGCGCCGGCCCTTTGTTTTTCGGCCTCCGGCAGCCGCCCGGCGCCGCGACCTGCAGGCGACTATTTCGCTAGAATCGCGCCGTGAGTGCCGAGCGTCCCAGTGAATCCGTCCCACTGAAGGTTCCTGGATTCAGGATCCAGCGCACCATCGGCCGTGGCGGCATGGCCACCGTGTACCTGGCGATCCAGGAATCGCTGGATCGCCAGGTCGTGCTGAAGTGCATGGACAGCGACCGTGACGGGGAGCGCGACTTCATCGGCCGCTTTCTGAACGAGGGGCGGATCATCGCGTCCCTGTCCCACCCGCACATCATTACCGTGTACGACATCGGCACGGTAAACGACATGGTATGGATCGCCATGGAGTACGTGCAGGGCGGCGATCTCAAGACGCGCCTCGAGACCACCGGGAAGCTGGTCGCGGAAGATGCCCTGGACCTGACGGCGAAGATCGCGCGTGCGCTCGGCTACGCCCACAAGCACGGCATCGTGCACCGGGACATCAAGCCCGCGAACATCCTGTTCCGCTCCGACGGCACCGCGCTGCTGTCCGACTTCGGCATCGCCAAGAAGACCACCGTCGACAGCGAGCTCACGTCCACGGGAACGATCCTGGGGAGTCCCTTCTACATGAGCCCCGAGCAGGCGGAGGGCCTGCCGGTGGACGGGCGCACGGACATCTACAGCCTGGGCGTGATCTTCTACGAGCTGCTGACGGGCAAGCGCCCGTACGAAGGCGACACGGCCATCAAAGTCATCATGCAGCACATCCAGTCGCCCGTCCCGAAGCTGCCGCTACCGGTGAGGCGCTACCAGCCGCTCATCGACAAGATGATGGCGAAGAAGCGGGAGAAGCGGATCCCGGACGCGGAGGCGCTGCGCAAGGAGCTCGCCAAGCTCACCGGCGAGGCCGCCGAGGCGGGCGGTGACACGGGTGCACGGGGCACCATTCACGCCACCGGCGCCGGAGCACCGTGGTCGGCGCGCAAGCGTGTCGGCACGCTGGCCACCTGCCTGGTGCTGGTGGTGGCCGCCATGGGCGTGTTCTACGCCTACGCCAAGACCCTGCAGGGGGCAGTGGTGGTGCGCCGTGCGCCGCCCCAGGACAGCACGGCGCCGGGCATCACCGACCAGCCCCCGCCGGCCGCCGCGCCGGCGCCGGCGCCGGTGACGGCCAGCGCGCCGGGTCCCGGCAAGGTGTCCCAAAACGAGGTCGTGGGGGGG
>JBFHNV010000133.1:0-16940 GCA_041593595.1 Gammaproteobacteria bacterium | reverse complement strand
GTTGGGTAGCGCATCTCCTGTGCGGCCGGATAGACCGCATCCCCGAAGCCGATATCGATCTGCATCGGGATTCGTGCGTTCTCCAGCAATCCAGTGAACCGAATCCGGATACCTTCGTAGTCTGCATCCTCCTTTGTACGCTCACCGGAAACGCTGGCCGCATCGAAGTTGAGACCATCATCGTCAACGTCGAAGTTACACGCGTCCCGAACGATCGCTTCAACGTGCTCGATGTCGTTCTTGACGAATCCGAGGAGATCGATGTCGCGAGTTGGCCGGGTCTCGGGTGCCGCCCATACACGCAGCATCAGCGCGCCCTTCAACAGAAATTGGTTGCCATGCTCCGTGCAAGAGAATCGGTAGAGGAAGCGTTCGAGTCCGTAGTATTGCAGGACCTCTTGGAAGGGTCTCCGACTTTCCCTGGCTACATTCGCCAAACGGGCACGAACGGACGCGGCAACATTCCTGGTCACGAGATTGCTTCCAGATACGGTCGCACGACTTTCTCGACGCGGCAGATGCGCGAGTACTCGAGAAGTATCTCCATGCTGGGGTTCCTTCTGGCGCGCCAGGTTCGCAGCGCCTCGAGCGCGACATCCAGCCCCAGCTTGTTGCGGTACTTGAACGCATCCGCGATCGACTTCTCCGGCCCGTAGACGCGGATCCGTGCGCCATCGACCGGCCGCGTCTCGATCCCGCTGGTGAAGGCTTTGCCCGAGAACCAGTAGACGTTCACGGGCGGGTAGTCGATGCGCGGCTTCTCGGCGCCCCGGGCGATCGCAATATCGACGGCATGGGGTACCTGGGTGACGAGTTCGTGAACGGCGAGGGCGGAGATCAGGCAGACGACGCCATTCGGGATTCGGGTGGCCACCGTGATCAGGTCCGGCGCTTCGAGACCGGGAAGGGAGGTCAGCCGGTAGACGCCCCGACTGAGCCGCTCCAGGGCCCCGCTCGCGTGCATTGCGTACAGGGTCCGCCGGCTGATCCCAGCCTCCAGGGCCGCGGACATGCGCAGGATGCCGCCGTGCTGGCGGAAGATCTCCTCGGCGGCCTTGCTCCGGTCTGTCATCGGGAAACATAATACCAGCAGAAACGAAAAAATGCTGATATTTTGTTCCACGCCGTCGAGGACGCATGACGACCGCCGGAGCCAGCGTCGGCGGCGTGACCGCCCCGAGGAACAAGGGACGTCTAGGAGCCGCGGACCCATCCAGACATGAGCACCGAGGATAACCGCCAGGCCCTGCGCGCCGAGATCGCGAAACGGCGAGCCGAGCTGAGCGCACTCGACCGCCCACGGGAGATGGCGCGCGACGAGCTCGGTCGCCTCGAGACCGAGCTCGCGGCGCTGGACGACCTGCGCCCGGGCGATCGGCCCGACGGCGTCGGACCCGGGCGCGCCGCGCCCGAAACGCCGGCCGAGAAGGTCGCCCTCTTCCGCTTGCCATCGCCGTTCCGAATCTGTAGCGGATTGGCCGGTGTGAAACTGCTGGATCTTCGTGCGGCGTTCTCGCCGCGATTGCCGCTGTAGGTCCTCTCACAGCGAAGTCGTCGTTGCTGCGCTGGCAGAGCCGCGCGGTCGGGCTGTTCCGCGCGCAGGCTTGATCATCGTTCCCCGGGAGGGGAAGCCGATGAGCAAGCGACGGCGACGTAAGTGTCGGAACTGCGGGGCATTGTTCCGGCCCGATCCACGCAACGTGAGACACCAGCACTACTGCTCGCAGCCGGCGTGTCGCCGCGCGAGCAAGGCGGCCAGTCATACGAGGCCGCCCGGGTGCTCGAGAACCACTACGCCGCGCAGCTGCGCCGACATCACCATGACTACGACGACCGACAGCAGCCGCTGTGGCCCGACGACCAGCCGCCGTTCTGAGCTTCAGACCCGCGCCCTCCCGCATTCGCTCACCGTCCCACAGCCCCTCACCGGTGACTCAGTGCGGGAAAACGCGCGCCAGCCAGCGTCAAATAGCTCGGGAAATGGGCGGTGAAAGAATCCGGGAAACAACAGTTGATCCGCCTGCAGGATCGGGTGGCGGACTCCCCTGCCTCAGTTTCGAATAATGGAACAACCCTGGCACACACCACTTCGATCCGGCGGCAGGCCCCGGACACCTTCGTCCCTGCAGCCGTACATCGGTGAGGTGTCCGGGCCGGGCCCGGGATCGGTTGAATGCGCCGGTCGAGCTGTGCATGGCGGATGCGGTAGAGTGGTGGCGCCCGCGTCACCGCGTTTCACCGAGGAAATTCTCATGACCCATGACCTGGTGTTGAAACGCGCCCGTGTCATCGATCCGGCGCAGGGAATCGACCGGGTGTCGGACGTGGGCTTTGTCGGGGGTCGGGTCGCCGCTCTGGAAACGGGCCTGGAGGGCAAGGACGTGCGCGATGCCGCGGGACGCATCGTGTGCCCCGGCCTCATCGACCTGCACACCCACGTCTACTGGGGTGGCACCTCGATGGGCGTGGACCCTGACGACTATGCCCGGCGCGCCGGCACCACGACGATGGTGGACGCGGGCAGCGCCGGGCCCGGCAACTTCGCGGGCTTCCGCCGCCACGTCATCGAACCCGCGGTGCCGCGCATCCTCGCATACCTCAACATCTCCTTCGCCGGCATCTTCGCCTTCGGCGAGCGGGTGATGGTGGGCGAGTGCGGCGATTTCCGCCTGCTCAACTGCGAGGACTGCCTGGAGGTGGCCCGCGAGCACCGCGATCTCGTGGTGGGCATCAAGGTGCGCGTCGGCATGAACACCAGCGAGGGGCGCGGTGCCGCGCCGCTGGACCTGGCCATCGAGGTGGCCCAGGAGCTGGATCTGCCGGTCATGTGCCACCTGGACTACCCGCCGCCCACGCGCCGGGAGGTGCTCGAGCGGCTGCGCCCGGGGGACGTGCTCACCCACTGCTTCCGCCCCTTCCCCGGCGCCCCCGCGCGCGGCGACGGCCGGGTGCACCCGGAGGTGATCGAGGCTCGCGAGCGCGGTGTGTTGTTCGATGTGGGCCACGGCAAGGGCTCCTTCGGCTTTCCTAGTGCCGACGCCATGCTCGCCGCCGGCTACCCGCCCCACTGCATCTCCAGCGACGTGCACCAGCTGAGCATCGATGGCCCCGCCTACGACCAGCTGGTGACGCTCTCGAAGTTCCTGCTCCTGGGCATGCCGCTGAGCGACGTCATCGCCGCCTCCACCAGCGGTCCGGCCAACGCAATCCGCCGCCCGGAGCTGGGCAGCTTCGGACCGGACAACGTGGGCGACGCCACGGTCCTGGTGCTGGAGGAGGGCGAGTTCCCCTACGAGGACGTGAAAGGTGAGATCCGCACCGGCGGCCAGCGGCTGAAGCTGGAGGGGCTGGTCATCGGCGGGCGCTGGTGGGCATGAATCGAGCCCGGCGCCAGCGCGGTGCGGCGGGAGGTCGGTTCTTCAACGCAGGTGACATGCCACCACATGTCCCGGCGCGATCTCCCGTGACGCGGGTATCTCTGCACGGCAACGGTCCTGCACGTAGGGGCACCGGGTGTGGAAGCGGCAGCCCGATGGCGGGTTGATGGGGCTCGGCACGTCGCCGGTGAGGATGATGCGGTCCCGGCGCGCGCCGGGCTTCGCCACGGGCACCGCCGACAGCAGTGCCTCGGTGTACGGGTGCTGCGGCCGGGCGAACAGGCGGGTCTTCTCCGCGACTTCCACCAGCTGGCCCAGGTACATCACCGCCACCCGGTGGCTGATGTGCTCCACCACGCCGAGGTCGTGGCTGATGAAAAGGTAGGCCAGCTCCAGCTCCCGCTGCAGTCGCATGAGCAGGTTGAGCACCTGGGCCTGCACCGACACGTCCAGGGCCGAGACCGGCTCGTCGGCGACGATGAGACTGGGCTCCAGGGCCAGTGCGCGGGCGATGCCGAGGCGCTGACGCTGGCCGCCGGAGAATTCGTGGGGGTACCGGACCAGGGCCTCGCGGCGAAGCCCCACCCGCTCCAGCAGGTCGCCGGCGACCTGCCGGCGCTGCGCCCGGTCCATATCGCGGAAGTTCTCCAGCGGCTCCATGATGATGGCGCCCGCGGTCAGGCGCGGGTTGAGGGAGGCGTAGGGATCCTGGAACACCATCTGCATGGTCTGGCGCGCCCGGCGCAGGGTCTCGCCGCCCGAGCGCGTGATGTCCTCGCCGTTCAGCGTCACGGTGCCCGCGGTGGCGGGCAGCAGACGCAGCACCACCTTGCCCACGGTGGACTTGCCCGAGCCGCTCTCGCCCACCAGTCCCAGGGTCTCGCCCTGGCGGATGGCGAAGCTCACCCCGTCCACCGCGCGCACCTGGCCCACGGTGCGTCCGAGCACGCCGCCGTGCACCGGGAAGTGCTTGGTCAGCCCGGCCACCTCCAGCACCAGCCGCGCGTCAGCCACCCGCGGTTCCCGCGATGGGCATGACCTTGAGCTCGTCGGCCCGCCAGCACGCGGCGAAGTGCCCGGGGAGCTTCTCTTCCAGCGGCGGATAGTCCGCCCTGCAGCGCGGCTCGGCCATGTGGCAGCGATCGGCGAAGGCGCAGCCGGCGATGGGGTCGCGCAGGTTCGGCACCACCCCGGGGATCTCGTGCAGCAGCGCACCGGCCTTGCCCGCCACCGCCTTGTTGGTGCTGGGGATGGATTGCATCAGGCCGCGGGTGTAGGGGTGCAGCGGGCGCTCGAACAGCGCCTGCACGCTGGCCTGCTCCACCTTGCGCCCGGCGTACATCACCACCACCTTCTGCGCCGTTTCCGCCACTACCCCCAGGTTGTGGGTGATCATGATGATGGCGGTGCCCAGGCGCTCCTTGAGCTCCAGCATCAGGTTCAGGATCTGCGCCTGGATGGTGACGTCCAGGGCGGTGGTGGGCTCGTCGGCGATGAGCACCATGGGGTTGCAGGCGAGCGCCATGGCGATCATCACCCGCTGGCGCATGCCGCCGGACATCTGGTGCGGGTACTGGTCGATGCGCCGGTGTGCCTCAGCGATGTGCACCAGCTTGAGCATCTCCAGCACCCGCTCGCGGGCCTCGCTGCGGCTCATGTCCTGGTGCAGCAGCAGCGCCTCGGCAATCTGCTCGCCCACGGGCATCACCGGATTGAGCGAGGTCATGGGCTCCTGGAAGATCATGGAGATCTGGTTGCCGCGAATCTCACGCAGGCGTTTCTCGCCCGCGCCCACCAGGTCCTCGCCCAGGAACATGACGCGCCCGCTCTCGATGCGTGCCGGCGGCACGGGCAGCAGGCCGAGGATACTGAGCGCGGTGACGCTCTTGCCGCAGCCCGACTCACCGACGATGCAGAGCGTCTCGCCGCGGGCGAGCTCGAAGGACACACCGTCCACAGCGCGCACGGTGCCGTCGCGGGTGTGGAAGTGAGTGCGAAGGTCGTCGACCTCGAGCACGGGCTCGTCCGGCGCCGGCGCGGGCTGCGTCGTGACGGGCGCGCTCACCGGCTCACATGCGCCGGGCGATGCGCGGGTCCAGGGAATCGCGCAGCCCGTCTCCCAGGATGTTCACCGCCAGGACGGTGATGGCCAGGAACACGCCGGGAAAGAAGATGATCCACGGCGCGACCTGAAAGTAGGTGCGCCCCTCGGCCATGATGTTGCCCCAGCTCGGGATCTCGGGCGGCGTGCCCGCGCCCAGGAAGGACAGGATCGCCTCGATGACCACCGCCGAGGCACACACGTACGTGGCCTGCACGATGAGCGGCGCGATGGTGTTGGGCAGAATGTGGCGGAACAGGATCTTGAACAGTGGCGAGCCCACCGCCACCGCCGCCTCCACGTACGGTTGCTCGCGGATCGTGAGCACCACGCTTCTCACCAGGCGCACCACGCGCGGGATCTCGGGGATGCAGATGGCGATGATGACGTTGACCAGGCTCGCGCCGGCGAGGGAGATTAGGGCGATGGCCAGCAGCACGCCCGGGATGGCCATCAGCCCGTCCATGATCCGCATGACCACCGCGTCCACCCAGCGCACGTAACCCCCGAGCATGCCGATCACGAGCCCGATGAGCGTGCTGATGAGCGCCACCGCGCCGCCCACCATCAGCGAGATTCGTGCGCCGTGGACGGTTCGTGCGTAGAGGTCGCGACCGAGGAAGTCGGTGCCGAACCAGAAAGCCTCCTGAGGCGGCTTCAGGCGATTGATGGGGGTGAGCTTGAGCGGATCCCCGGAGATGAGGGGTGCCGCGACGGCAACGATGGCCATCAGCACGAGCACGCCGCCGCCGATGAGCACCGTGGGGTGGCGACGGCAATACTCGGCGATGCGCGCCAGGCGGCCGCGGCGGGGCGTCGCCAGGGGCAGCTGTACGGTGGTGACGGACACGGATCGATTCTCAGTACCGGATACGCGGGTCCAACACGGTGTAGAGCAGATCGATGATCAGGTTCACCAGCACGTATACCGCAGAGAAGACCAGGATCACGCCCTGGATCACGGGGTAGTCCCGGCGCAGCACGGCGTCGATGGTCAGGCGCCCCAGACCGGGAATGTTGAACACGCTCTCGGTGACCACCACGCCACCGATGAGCAGGGCGACACCGATGCCGATGATGGTCACGATGGGCACCGCGGCATTGCGCAGCGCGTGGCGAATGAGCAGCCCCCGGTTGTCCAGGCCCTTGGCCTTGGCCGTGCGGATGTAGTCCTCGGTGAGGATCTCCAGCACGCTGGCGCGGCTGATACGCGCGATGAGGGCAGTGTAGATGACCCCCAGCGCCACCGTGGGCAATGCGATGGACTGCAGGAACGGCCAGAAGCCGTCGCCGATGGGCTTGTAGCCCTGCACCGGGAACCAGCCGAGCTGGAGCGAGAAGATGTACATCAGCACGTAGCCGATGACGAACACCGGCACCGAGAAGCCGAGCACCGCGAACACCATCACCGAACGGTCGATCCAGGTGCCCGCCTTCCAGGCCGCGATCACTCCCATGGGCACGGCGAATGCGACGGCGAAGATCAACGTCGACACCGACAGCGCTAGCGTGGGCTCCAGGCGCTGTGCGATGAGCTTGGTCACCGGCAGGTTGGAGAAGATCGAGACGCCCAGATCGCCGCGCAGCACCGCGCCCGCCCAGGTCAGGAACTGCACGTGCAGCGGGCGGTCCAGGCCGAGTCGCTCGCGAATACGGGCGATGTCCTCCGGGCGGGCGTAGTCGCCGGCGATCACGGTGGCCGGATCGCCGGGCGTGAGGTGCAGTAGCAGGAAAACGACCACACCCACCACCAGCATCACCGGTATGGTTGCGAGCAGGCGGCGGACGACGTAGCCGTACATGGTGCGACGTGCGGCTCAGCGCGTGGCCGGAAAAGCAAGGCCGCGGCGTGTGCCGCGGCCTTGTGCGCCGGCAGTGGCGCTCAGTTCTTCTGGATATTCCAGAAGAACGGCACCGGCGAGACGACCACGCCGGACAGGTTCGAGCGCCAGGCCATGGGCTGGAACCACTGCCCGTAGTTGACGTAGGGCACCACCTCGAACAGTCGTGTCTGCAGCTGCTCGACGACCTTCTTCTTGTCCGCGTCGGTGGTGGCGCGGGCATAGGCGTCACGCAGCTCCTCGGTCTTGGCGTCCGTGGGCCAGCCGAACCAGGCCTTCTCGACGCCGCCGCCGGAGATGCCGATGTTGGACACCGGCGAGGTCACGTCGGCGCCGGTGCTGTAGGTGTGGAAGATGTTCCAGCCGCCCTCGGCCGGGGGCTTCTTCTCGGCGCGGCGCGAGGTCAGGGTGGACCAGTCCATGGCCTGCACCTCCACGTTCATGCCGATATCGCGCAGCATCTGCGCCGTGACCAGGGTGGCGTTGTTGAGCACCGGGATGTCGGTGGGCTGCATCATGATGATCTTCTCACCCTTGTAGCCGGATTCGGCCAGCAGCTTCTTGGCCATCTCCTTGTCCACCTTCTTCAGCGGGGCCGTGCCCACGTCGGTCTCGTTAGGCGTGCCGCAGATGAAGTAGGCGGGGCAGACCTTGTACAGGGCCGGGTCGCCGACGATGGCCTGCAGGTACTCCTCCTGGTTGACCGCGTAGAGCAGCGCCTGGCGCGCCTTCTCGTTGTTGAACGGGAAGTGCAGGTGGTTCGGCCGCAGCCAGCCCTGGGTGCCCAGCGGGTCGATGACCTCGATCTTGATGTTGGCGTTGTTCTTCAGCAGCGGCACCATGTCCACTGCCGGCGTCTCCCACAGGTCCACTTCGCCGTTGACCAGGGCGTTCATGGTGGTGGCGGGGTCCGGGATGTAGACCCACTCCACGCGGTCGACGTGCACGACCTTGCCGCCGGCAGCGCCGGAGGCCGGCTCCTTGCGGGGCACGTAGTCGGTGTTCTTCACGTAGACGATCTTCGAGCCCGGTACCCATTCCTCCTTGACGAACTTGAACGGGCCCGAGCCGACGATCTCGGCCACCTGCTGGAAGGCGTCCGTCTCGGCGAGACGCTTGGGCATCATGAAGGGCACGTTGGAGCTGATCTTGCCGAGGGAGTCCACCACCAGCCCGTAGGGCTCCTTGAGCGTCAGCGTGAAGGTCTTGTCGTCCACCACGTCCATGGACTTGGTGAAGTCCATGAGCTTCTGACCCATGCCGTCGCGCTTGCCCCAGCGCTGGATGGAGGCGATGCAGTCCTCCGACTTCACCGGCGCACCGTCGTGCCACTTCAGGCCGTCGCGCAGGGTGAAGGTGTAGACCAGGCCGTCGTCGCTCACCTTCCAGGTGTCCACCATCTGCGGCTGCACCTTCAGGTTGCCGTCGGTGGCGAACAGGGTGTCGTACACCATGTAGCCGTGGTTGCGGGTGATGTAGGCGGTGGTCCAGATGGGGTCCAGGTTCTTCAGGTCCGCGTGCGGGACGATCCGCAGCACTTTCTGCGCCTGGGCAGGTGCAGACATCGCCAGCAGTCCCGCCAGCAGCGGCAGCATGATGCGCCGCACAAGTTTCGAGCTGAGCATCTCGGTGATTCCTCCCGGTTCGATCGTGACGGGCGTCGTTGCGCCGCGGGGCCCGGCCGCGCGATCCGGATGCGCGTTGAATTCTTCCTTGAACGGCACGTTTTTAGCACAAGGCCAGCCGGTGGGAACAGCAATTGTCGGCCAGCGCGGCCAGCGCGGCCCGCGTGCGGGCGCGCCGCTGCGCGGCGCTACGGCGCCGCCGCGTAGCCGTCGCGGCGCGGGTCGGCGGCGCCGGTGAGCGCGCCGGTGGCGGGGTCGCGCTCGATGGCCTGCATGCCGCCCACCTTGCGTGTCCAGGGATCGGTCGCCTGCACGTCGTGCCCGCGGCCGCGCAGCGCATCGAGCACGCTGCCGGCGATGCGCGACTCCACGTGCACGCGCCGCCCGTCCCACAGGCGCGCGCGGGGCGCCTCGACGGCCCCCTGCAAGCTCAGGCCGAAGTCCAGGTACTGAACCAGGGCCTGGACCTGGGTGTGCAGGATGCCGTAGCTGCCCGGCGTGCCCAGGGCGAGCACCGGCTCGCCGGCGCGGGTGGCGATGCTGGGCGCGAGGCACATGGCCATGGGCTCGCCCGGACGCGGGTGGTTCGGCGAGGCGGGATCCGGGTCGGTCCAGTTCAGGAAGTTGTTCATGCACACCCCGGTACCGGGGATCACCACCCCCGAGCCGTAGATCGAGCCCAGGCTCTGGGTGATGCACACCATGTTCCCGGCCGCATCGGCGGTGCTGAGCGAGGTGGTGTACTCGCGTGCCCCGAACAGGGCCGGGTCGGTGATGGCCTGGAACTGCTGGGTGCGCCCTTCGACGCCCTCGCCGCGGGCGTGGCGCTGGCGCAGGCCCTCCAGGGAGCGTGTTGCGAGCAGCTCGCGAGCGTCGCCGGCACTGCAGCGGTTGTGGCGGATGCGAGCCTCCGCGGCCAGGCGCACGGCACGGAACACCGCGTCCAGGTGCTCGACCCCGTCGCGCGGCAGCGCGCCCAGCTGCACCGCGTCCAGGATCCCCAGGGTGAGCAGGAACTGGAACGCTTCCGCGGGTGGCGGCAGGGTGTGCACGTCCAGGCCGCGGTAGCGCACCTGCAGCGGCTCCAGCCAGGGCGGGTCCACGCGCTCCAGGTCACCCAGGGCGAGCACGCCGCCGCGCGATTGCAGGTGCTGCACCATGCGCTGTCCCAGGGGGCCGCCGTAGAGCACGCCGATGCCGTCACGGGCAATGGCCTGGAGGGTCATGGCGAGGTCGGGCTGGCGCAGCACCCAGCCGGGCTCGAGATCCGGTGAGCCCGTGCTGTACACGCGCACCCACTCGGGCTCCGTGCCGCGCAGATCCCACCACTCGGGGGTGACGGCGGGGATGCCGTCGGTCACCGGGAAGCCGTTCCGGGCCAGCTCGATGGCGGGCTCGAGCAGGTCGCCGAGGGCGCGGGTGCCGTGGTCCTCGCACAGCCTGGCCCATCCGGCCAGGTTGCCGGGCACCCCGCTCGCCAGCGGCCCGAGGAAGGTGTCGCGCTTGCTCACCGCGCCCGGGTCGAAGTCCGCGGGCACGCCGGGCACGAAGTCCAGGCAGCGCACCGTGCCGGTGGCGGCCACGTGGCAGGTGGCCATGCCCAGGCCGGCGAGCCCGGACATGAACGGCTCCACCACGTTGAGCGCCGCGGCGGTGGCCACCGCGGCGTCGAAGGCATTGCCGCCCTCGCGCAGGATGCGCGCGCCGGCGAAGGCGGCCAGGGGGTGGGCGGCGGCGACCATCCCTTTCAGCGACGAGACCCGTGGCCGTTCCCCGTTCATGGCACGTCCTGCCCGGTGTTGACTCAGGTGGCGAACGTTGCCACAAATGCCTGGCGTCGCACACGCCGTCGGCGCCCAGGGTGCCACCGGGGAGTGTCTCGCATGCTGCGCACGTTCATCGCCGCCCTGGGCACCGAGACCAACACCTTCTCGGCGCTGCCCGGCGGGCTCGAGACCTTCCAGGAGACCATGCTCTTCCGCGGCGACGCCACGGCGCACCCGCCGCGGCTGTTCTCGGAGCCGCTGCACGTGTGGCGGCGCCTCACCGAGGAGCACCAGGGCCGGGTGAGCGAGAGCGTTGCCGCCTTCGCCGAGCCTGCGGGCAAGGTCCCGCAGGCCGTCTACGAGTCCCTGCGCGACGAGATCCTGGCCGATCTGGAGCGCGCGCTGCCCGTGGACATGGTGCTGCTCAGCATACACGGCGCCATGGTGGCCACCGGCTGCGACGACTGCGAGGGGGATCTGCTGGCACGCGTGCGCGCGCTCGTGGGGCCCGACGTGATCGTCGGCGGCGAGCTGGATCTGCACTGCCACCTGACGCCGCAGATGCTGGCGAGCGCCGACGTGCTGGTGACCTTCAAGGAGTATCCCCACGTGGACGCCTCGGCCCGTGCCGAGGAGGTGTTCCGGATCTGCCACCGGGCGCACGTGAGCGGAGTGCGCCCGGTGATGGCCGCCTTCGACTGCCGCATGGTGTCCATGTGGCGCACGCCGGTGGCGCCCATGCGCGGCTTCGTCGAGCGCATGCAGTCCCTGGAAGGCCGCGACGGCGTGCTGTCGGTGTCCTTCGCCCACGGTTTCCCCTGGGGCGACGTGGCCGACGTGGGCGCGAAGATGCTGGTGGTGATGGACGGTGCCGCGCCGGATGCCGCCGCCCGCGGTGCGGCGCTGTCCGAGACGCTCGGGCGCGAGCTGTTCGCCATGCGGGATCAGACCTTCCACCGGCCGCTCGGCATCGACGAGGCCCTGGAGCGCGCCGCCGCTGCCCGCCGCGGCCCGGTGGTGCTGGCGGACATGGCCGACAACGCCGGCGGCGGCGCGCCGTCGGATGCCACCTTCCTGCTGCGCAGGGTGCTGGAGCGCGGCATGGCCGACGTGGCGAGCGCCCTGCACTGGGATCCGGTGGCGGTGCGCCTGTGCCGGGAGGCGGGCGTGGGCGCGGTGCTCGACCTGCGCGTGGGCGGCAAGCTGGGGCCCAGCTCCGGAGCGTCCCTGGATCTCACGGTGGAGGTGATGGCCAGGGTTCCGGAATTGCTGCAGCCCTTCGGCGGGGCCATGCAGCGCGCCGGCGAGGCGGTGTGGGTGCGCACCGCGGGCAGCGTCGACCTGGTGCTCAACGCGGTTCGCACCCAGGTGTTCCATCCGGACGTATTCACCGCGCTGGGCATCGATCTCGCCGCCAAGCGCGCCGTGATCGTGAAGTCCAGCCAGCACTTCTATGCCGGATTTGCGCCCGTGGCGAGCGAGATCCTCTATGTGGACAGCCCTGGCGCCATCGCCATGTCGTTCGCCGATATCCCCTATACCAAGCGCGACGGCAACTTCTGGCCGCGGGTGGCGGATCCCTGGGCCGTGTGAGCGGCGTGCGCGCAGCCGGCTGGCCAGAAGCTACTCGAGCTTGGGTCCGGCACCCTTGCGCTGGACGATCAGCCCGTAATGCTGCGGCTCGCGGTGCAGCGCGAAGTTGAAGATGTTGTCCTGGATCTCCTTGCAGCGGTCGAGGTCGCACTCGGCCACCGCCACCTCGTCACCCAGGGTGGTGCACAGGGCAACGATCTCGCCGGTGGGGGCGATGATGCAGCTGCCGCCGATGAGGTCGCAGCCCTCCTCGCGCCCGGCCTTCGCCACGCCCACCACCCAGGTGCCGTTCTGGTACGCACCGGCCTGCATGCTGAGGTGGTTGTGGAAGTCCTGCAGGCGGTCGTGCCCGGGCGCGCGGGGGTAGTGCACGGGGGTGTTGTAGCCCAGCGCCACCAGCTCGACGCCCTGCAGCCCCAGCACGCGGAAGGTCTCCGGCCAGCGCCGGTCGTTGCAGATGCACATCCCCACGCGCCCGCCGAAGGCGTCGAAGGTGCGAAAGCCCAGGTTGCCGGTCTCGAAGTAGCGCTTCTCCAGGTGCTGGAAGGGGTACGTGGGCTCGTGCTCGCGGTGGCCGGGGAGGTGGATCTTGCGGTACTTGCCGATGATGGTGCCTTGCTCGTCCACCAGGATCGCGGTGTTGTAGCGGTGGGTGCGGTCGTTCTCGCGTGCCAGCTCCGCGTAGCCCAGGTGGAAGCCCACGCCCAGGCGCTTCGCCTCGGTGAACAGGGGCTTGGTCTCGTTGCCCGGCATCTCGCGCTCGAAGAATGCGTCCACCTCGTCCTGCTCGGGCATGTACCAGCGCGGGAAGAAGGTGGTGAGCGCGAGCTCGGGGAACACCACCAGCGTCGCGCCGCGCGTGTGAGCCTGGCGCAGCAGGGCAATGAGACGATCCACCACAAGGGAGCGCGGCTCGCTGCGGGCGATGGGGCCGAGCTGGGCGGCGGCGACGACGAGCTTTCGGGTCACGGGGGAATGCTCCTCGGGCGGATCAGGCGGGGATCGGCACCAGCCGGGTCAGCGAATTCGGGTTCATCTCGGTGAGGTAGAAGGTGCCGTCGGTGCTCGTGGCGATGCCGTGGGGCGTGTTCCACACCGGCCGGCAACGCCCGGCCAGCTTGCCATCGGCGTCCAGCCGGCTCAGGCGTGGCGTCTGGTCGGTGACGTAGTAGTGGCGGTCGACGCCCTGGCAGATGTCCATGGGACGGTTGAAGCCGCCCCAGTCCTGCAGGTGGCGCCCGTCGCGGTCGAACACCTGCACGCGGTCGTTCTCTCGATCCACCACCAGCACGCGGTTGCGGTCGTCCACGCGCACCGAGTGGGGCGTGGAGAACTCGCCGGGCCCACGCCCTGGCCGTCCCCAGGTGGCCACGTGGGCGCCCTGCGCCGTGAAGCGGTGCACCGTCGAGTTGCCGTAGCCGTCGGCGACGTAGATCTCTCCGTCCGCTGCGGCGCACGCCGACGTGGGATGATTGAAGGGTGCCTGGAAGCGTGGATGGTGGCGCTCGCCGAGAGCGCCCAGGGGCTCCCCGTCCAGGGTGCGGATCAGCACCTGGTGGGCGTCCCGGTCCACCAGCAGCACCCGGTCGCGAGTGTCCACCGTGATGCCGTGGGGGTCGGCGATGCCCGCGGTGCCCCAGGCGCCCCGGTACTTGCCGTCCGGGTCGAACACCGCCACCGCAGGGCCGTTGCGCTGCGCCACCAGCACGCGCCCGTCGGCGGCCACCGCCAGGGTGCTCACCCGCCCGAGCTGCACGCCCTCGGGCAGCCGACCCCAGAAGCGGTCTACCCGGTAACGCGTCGGCCCGAGCACGACGTACTGGGTCTCGTCTGTCATCGTCGATTCTTCCGGCTAGACAGTGAGCCAGCGATCGCGTGCGGCCACGTCCCAGCGCCCGGTGACACGCCCGCCCTCCACCACGAAGGCTTGCTTGTGCAGCGCCGAGGTGGGGCAGATGTGCACCGGGATGGCCAGGGTCTCGTCGCCGGGCGTGAGGGCGGCCAGGGCGTCGCACTCGAGCACCAGGTGTTCCTCGTTCTGCAGCAGCTCGCGCGCGTCGGGGAAGTCCGGGAAGCGCAGGCGCTGCCCCGCCGGGGGGTCCGAGGCGCAGGCCTTGGAACCGAGATCGAAGGTCGCACGGTTGGCCGCCGGACGGCTGATCACCCGGGTGAGCAGCATGGCCGCGGGTGTGAACCGCATGTCCGGGAACATGCTCTCGTAGCCGGCGTCGTGCAGCACGCAGGTGCCGGGGCTGAGCTCGATGGCCGGATCGTCCATCGTCGCGTACACGGGAAAGGACCCGGTACCGCCCGCGACGATGCGCGGCACCGGCAGGCCGCGTCGCTCGAGCGTGTCGCGAAGCTGCGAGGTGGCCTGCCAGCACTCGGTGACCGCCCGGGTGCGCGCGTCCAGGGATCTCTGGTGGTTCTGGCCGTCGTAGTGGTGCAGGCCTGCGGGCTCCAGCCCGGGGGTGTCCGCGACGGTCTCGTACAGGGCCTGCGCGTCAGGGCCGGGCCTGACGCCGGTGCGCCCGAGCCCGGTGTCCACGTCCACGATGACGCCCACGCTGCGGCCCGCCTCGCTCATGGCACGTCCGAGCGCAGCCACTGGCGCCGGGTGGTCCGCGGTGACCAGCAGGCGCACCTGCGGATAGCGCTCCATGAAGCGCACCGCGCGGGCGATGTTGGGGCCTACCAGGTTGTACGCCAGAAAGATGTCGGTGACACCGGCGGCGGCGAGCATCTCCGCCTCGGGAAACGTGGCGCACTTGTGTTTCGCGATCCCCAGGCGGAGCTCGAGCTCGACGATCTCGCGCACCTTGTGAGTCTTGCAATGGGGCCGCAGGCGCTGCGCCGTGCCGGCGATGGCGACCATCGCCGCCAGGTTCTCGCGCACGATGTCGGCGAAGATGACCAGGCCAGGGGAGATGATCTGCGAGGTGTCCTCGATGCAATGCCGTCCGTCCACGCCGATCTCCCGCGGGTGAGGGGAGGGCAAGTATAGCCGGGGGCGACGCTCGCCCCGTCAGCTACGGCGGGTCTGGCCGTCGCCCGAACTGGGGGGCTTGCCGGCTCCCGCACCCCCGACGCCGTGCCAAGACCTATCATCCCCGTGTTGCCCCATCGGGAGGCGCGCAGGTGCGTTCGAGAACTACGCCGCCGCCCTCGCGCAGGCCGGCGAGTGGGCGCGGGAGATGGCGGAGGCGCCCACGCGCGCCCCGCCGCTCGTGCCACCCTGATGACGTCGTGCCCGCCCACGTGCCGATGACGCCCCACCCGCGCCAGGGGGGCATTCGCCTGGCCCCGGGAGCTGTCCGACCACTTGCCGGCGCGGCGTCAGCTCTCACTCCGCTGCGAAGTCGGTCGCCGTCGATGCCTATCACCATGTCCGATGGCCGTGCTCTCGACACTCATTGCATCGAGCTCTCGATTTCGCGGCTCGCGGAGGGTTTTGGGGGTTTAGACGTCCTATCGGCACCATCCTTGGGCCCGCGACCCATATGCCGACGTTCGAGATCCTGCGCTCCATCGGTATCTTGCGCGCTCGGGCCTGCGATCCGCCCTCGACGCGTCCCTCCGTCAGCGCCGCCGCGAGCCCAGATGGGCGCCCACCAGCCCGCCGATGAGGATGGCGACGTAGAGCTGACCGAGGACGGCCTCGAGGTAGGCCAGGGCGCCGGCGAGGGGAACCTGCGGGGTCACGTCGCCGTAGCCCAGGGTGGTGAGGGTGACGAAGCTGAAGTAGGTGAGCTGGGGCAACAGCGAGTCCACGCCTCCCGGCGCAAGGCCGGCGAAGGCGCCGTCCATCGCCAACGCCAGCAGCACGTAGAGGTCGGCCCACACCAGGCCCATCAGCAGGTACACGCACACCGCGCCGGCCATGCGGTTCAGGTCCACCACCGGGCCGATGAGCACCTGGCGCAAGCTGGTGGCGATGCCCCAGGCGCAGAACGCCAGGAGTCGACCGCCGCGATCACGTGCAGGAGCATCAGGCCGGACAGCGTCCCCGCCACTCCGCAGGCACCGAAGGCGACCCCGACGGCAGCGCCGGCGGTGGCGAGCATTCCCCCGTACCACACCACGGTGGTGTACGGCGACACGAGCTACCTGTATTACGGTGGCGTGTACTACCAGGCGGCTCCGGCCGGCGGCTACGTGATCGTGCAGGCACCCTTGGGCGTGGTGGCGGACGCGCCGCCGGCGGAGTGCGCGGTGGTGGAGGTGGGTGAGCTCTCCTACTGCTACCACTTCGGCACCTTATACCTCTGGGACGTCGAGGCCGATGGCTACAAGGTGGTGGCTCCCCCTGTCGGGGCAACGGTGACCTATCTTCCCGAGGGCCACGAGGTACGCTACGTATCCGGTGCGAAGTACCACGCCTATGCCAGCGTCTACTACCGGCCCGTGTATCGCGGCACGACAGTCGTCTACCAGGTGGTGAAGTCACCCGGCTAGCAGTCTGTCGGACCGGACGCGGCCGTTGAGGTCATTTATGCGGCGTTGTTGCAGTACTTGACGTGGACGAAGCCGGTTTCGCCGTCCCCTCAGTCGGGACGGATCAGGTCTGCAGAATCCGTTCAGATATCGGCAACCCGAGCGAGGCCATCCGGTTCAGCACGCGGCACTTCACCAGTGCT
>JBFHNV010000132.1:0-16992 GCA_041593595.1 Gammaproteobacteria bacterium | reverse complement strand
TCCCACCCCGGCTGTCTTGATCACACACGACCAGGACGCAGGCAACATACAAGCCCCCAGGGACGGGTTCACGGCGTGTCGCGTCGGCCGGCACCCGCTTCTCCCGCGATCGCGAAAGGTCCGTGTGATCATCGAACCTCAGAATCCCCACTCGACCCCGTCCGGCGTGAACGTGGCCCGCGCCCGGCGGGCCGAGTGGCACTGGATGTTCACCGCCACCGGGTTCATGGTGATGTGGGTGGCGGCGGTCTCCACGTGCACCGCGAAGGCGGTGGAGTCGCCGCCGAGGCCCTGAGGGCCGATGCCGAGGCTGTTCACCGCCTCGGTGAGCTCGCGCTCCAGGCGCGCCCCCTCCGGGTCGTCGCACACGCTGCCCAGGGGCCGGGTGGCGGCCACCTTGGCGAGATGCATGCAGAGATCCGCGGTGCCGCCCACCCCCACGCCGACGATGGTGGGCGGGCAGACCTTGCCGCCGGCCTCCATCACCTTGTCCACCACGAAGGTCTTCACGCCCATCTCGCCCTCGGCGGGGATGCACATCTTCAGGAACGACCCGTTCTCCGAGCCGCTGCCCTTGGGGATCATCTCGATGCTGAGGCGCTCGGCCTCGTCGCTGTACTCGAAGTTGACCACCGGCACGCGGATGCCGCAGGAGGTATGGGCGTTCTCCCGGGTGATGGGATGCACCACCGACGAGCGCAGCGGGTGCTCGCGGGTGGCGCGCTCGCAGCCGCGGCGGATGGCGTCGCGGAGATCCGACCCGTGGGCCTGCACGTCGCGTCCGATGGTGACGTTGTAGATGGGGATGCCGGTGTCCTGGCACAGCAGGTTGTCCGTCTCCTCGGCCACCTGGATGTTCACCATCATGGTGCCGAGGATCGTTCTTGCCGTGTCGTCGGACTCCCGCTGATCCAGGCGCTGGAACCCGGTCTTGATGTCGTCCGGCAGCCGCTTCAGCGCCCGGATGTACAGATCCCGCGCGGCCTCCTCGACCTTGTCCAGATCAACCTTCATCTCGCCACCCCGGTCCGCATCGCGAAACCTGTCTGAATCAACCACGGAGGCACGGAGGACACAGAGAATACAGTCATGGGGATGAGCCCCGGAGGCGGTCGCGACGATCCAGTCTCCTCCGTGTCCTCTGTGCCTCTGTGTTTCAATTCCTGATGCCCATCGGATTGCGAGGGCGTCGAATCCGTGCGATCACACGACGCCCAGGGCGAACACCAGCCCCACCGCGAGGCCCACGCCGGCGGTGACGGCCACCAGGGAATCGTAGCTCGGGCGCCAGGGGGTGAGCTCGATGAGCAGCAGGCGCAGCCCCCCGGCCAGGTGCACCGCCAGCAGCATCACCAGCACCGTCTCGGCGGCCTTCACCAGGGGCGCGTCGCTCCAGCGCAGGAAGCCGTCCAGGGCCGCCTCGCCCTGGAGGGCCAGGGCCAGCACCCAGAAGTGCGCGGGCAGGAACAGGGCCAGCAGCAGGCCCGATACGCGGTGGGCCAGGAAGGCACCGTAGCCGGGATGGTTGCGGGGTGGGCGCAGCACGGGCCGGGGCTCAGTGGGGGCCCAGGTAGAGGGCGAGGGCGGCCCGAGCGCCCAGGGCCAGCAGCGCCGCGGCGAGGATCGCGCTCGCGATGGCCGACCCGCGCCGCCCCAGGGGCGTCCACTCCGCCAGCACGGCGCGAATCCCGAGCGGCGCGTGGACCGCCGCGGCGGCCACGAACACCAGGTAGAAGACGAGCCAGCCGGTGTGACCCGACAGGCGCGCCGTGATCTCGGCGGCGGTGAGCCCGCCTCGCACCGCGGCGATGACCGTGCCCAGGTGCACCACCACCGCCAGCGCCAGCACCCCGGCGCTGGCGCGCTGGGCGATCCACAGCCAGGTCTCGGCGCGGGCGCTCACAGCTCGCCCTTGATGGCCGCCCGGGCCACCGCGCGCTTCAGCCCGGCGATGGAGGCGGTGGGGTTGAGGTGCTTGGGACAGTGCTGCACGCAGCCCTGCTGCACGTGGCAGGCGTGGCAGCCGGCATCGCCCGCCACCGCGGCGAGGCGCTCGGCGGTGCCCGCATCGCGCACGTCGTTGACCAGCGTCCAGGCCCGGTTGAGGGCCGCCGGCCCCAGGTAGTCCGGGTTCCACGCGACCACGTCGCAAGCCGCGTGGCACACGGCGCAGCCGATGCACTCGATGCCGGCGTCCGCGGCGCGGCGCTCCCGCGACGCGGGGGCCACCACCGCGAAGTCCGCGGGCGGATCCGCCGCCGGCCGGAACGCACCGCGGGCGCGGGCCATCTTGTCGAAGAAGGCCGTCATGTCCACGGCCAGGTCCCTGATCACGGGCAGGTTGCGAAGCGGTGCCACCTGGAGCCCGCCGTCGCGCAGCACCCGGTTGACATGGGTGCGACAGGTCCAGCGCGGGGTGCCGTTGACGGTCATGGCACAGGATCCGCACATGCCCACGCGGCAGGCGAAGCGGTAGGCGAGGCCCGGCTCCCGGTGGCGCTGGATCCAGGTCACCGTGTCCAGCACCGTCTGGTTGGCGTTGAGCGGCACGTCGTAGCTGACGAAGCGGCCCGCGGCGGCGCCGCGCCATACGGAGACGGAGATGGTGCGGGGGTCGGGCATGGTACGGGTGCCTGCGCCGCTGCCTGCGGCAGGGACTGCAGTCTACGCAAGCCGCGCGGGACGGGAGCGCCCCGTCCCGCGCGGCGCGCGGTCACGCGCTCTGATAGAGCTTGGTCATCACGAACTCGCGATGACCCAGCGCCTCGGCGCAGGTGAGGCGGCCGTTGCACACGCGCATGGTGATGTCGATGAGGGCGTCGCCGGCCTCGTCGTAGTTCATCTCCCGGCGCAGGATTCCGGACACGTCCAGATCGATGTGCTCGCTCATCTCCCGTGCCGTGCGCGGGTTGGCCGTGAGCTTGATCACCGGCTCGATGGGGTTGCCGATGACGTTGCCCTGGCCGGTGGGGAACAGGTGCACGGCGAAGCCGGCGGCGGCCTGCAGCGTGACGCACTCGGCGGCGGCCGAGGAGGTGTCCATGAAGTACAGCCCCGGGCCGGATGCCGGCGTCTCGGCGGGTTTCAGCACGTCCACGTAGCGGGTCTTGCGCCCGATCTTCTCCAGGTTGCCGAAGGCCTTCTCCTCGATGGTGGTGAGGCCGCCCTCGATGTTGCCCTTGGTGGGCTGGCTCTCCGAGAGGTCGTTGGTCTTGTGGCGCTCGATCATCTCGTTGTAGGCGTTCCAGGTGGCGATGAACTTCTGCGCCGCCTCGGGCGTGGCCGCCCGCTCCTTGCACACCATCTCCGCGCCGGTGATCTCGGAGGTCTCGCCGAAGCAGGAGGTGACGCCCCGCGGGTCCATCTTGTCGATGAAATTGCCGACGGTGGGGTTCGATCCGAGCCCCGAGGTGGTGTCCGACTCGCCGCACTTCACGCTCACCCAGAGATCGCTCACGGGGCACTCCACGCGCTTGAGCTCGGAGGCCCACTGCGCGTACTTCTGGGCCACCCGCGAGGCGTCCATGATGGTCTTCAGATCGCCGTTGCGCTCGATGGCGAAGCCCTGCACCGGCTTGCCCGTGGCGGCGATGCCCTCCACCACGCGCCCGGTCCATCCCGGCTCGATGCCGATCACGACCACCGCCGCCACGTTGGGGTTGGCACCGGTGCCGATGAGGGTGCGGAAGTGCAGGTCCAGGTCCTCGCCGAACTGCAGCCGGCCGTAGTGATGGGGCAGGGCGAGGGTGCCCTTGATGTTGTTGGCCACCGCCTCGCAGGCGGCGTTGGACAGGTCGTCCAGTGGCAGGATGATGACGTGGTTGCGGATGCCGACACGGCCGTTCTCGCGCCGGTATCCGTGGAAGGTCATGTCGCTCATGCTCACCACCTCTTGGTCTTGGTGTTGTGGACGTGCACGTGGCCGCCCTTCTTGATGGCCGCGATGGTACGCCCGATGTCGTGGCCGTACTTGATGACGGTGTCGCCGCTCGCCATGTCCCGGAGCGCCACCTTGTGCCCCAGGGGAATGGAGTCGAGAGCCTTCACGGTGATGGTGGCGTCCGTGTCCATGACCCAGCCCTGGAGCTCCTGGCCGGCCTCGATCCCCTCCACGGCGGCGACGCCCACCGTGTCCTTGCTGTTGTGCACGAGAAAGTGCGGTGTGCTCACGGCGATTCCCCTCTGGTCGTTGTGGTGCAGGTCCGGTGCGGGCCGAGTGAATGTGGAGTCCTTTACAAGATACAGAAGGCAGGGCGCCGTTCCACTTCCCGCACCGGGCCGGTGCTGTCCCGAGCCTGCTGGACCGGGACGGTCCCGCCGGCCTCACGCCTTGCGGGTGGCGGGCTTGCGCAGCATGGACATGGCCTTCTCGAGGCTGCGCCGCATGCGCGCGAAGGAACGCGCCAGCACCGCGATCTCGTCGTCGCCCTGCGGGTCGAACTCCGGCGCCCCGCCGGCGCCCTTGCTCACCTCGTCGGCGATGGCGGCCATGCGGGTGACCGGCGTGATGACGATGCGCCTGAGCATGACGTTCAGCGCCACGATAATCACCGCGAACACGCCCACCAGGGTGGACATGAAGGTGACGAAGGCGCGCCAGGCGTGGGCGACGGGCACGTCCATGGGCACCGACACCACCTGTGCCCCCACCACCTCGTCGAGCTGCCAGCCGAAGCCGTTCGCGACGCCGTAGCTCGCGAGCATGGGCTTGGGCGCCGCGTCCGGCGTGCTGTGGCAGCTCAGGCATCGCGGGTCCGTGATGCGGATGGGCCGTGCCAGGAACAGCGACGGTCCGGTGGGCGTGTCGCGCACGCCCACGACCTCGTCCAGGCCCTGCTGGTTGCGGAACGCGTTGATGATGTCCGTCTCCCAGTCGGTGGCGCGGTCCCGCGGGTTGGTGGGATTGAGCGTCGCCTCCTTGTAGCTGTACTCGGCGTGCTTCTCGCGCAGGAAGTCGAAGGTCTGGGTGGCCGCATAGGCGGGCACCGTCTGGGCGTGGAAGGTGTCCGCCATGTGCGGTCGCAGCAGCGGCGCGATCTCCTTGATGGTATAGCTGCGGGTGGCCAGCGCGGCCTCCATCATCAGGCCCGCGCGCTCGACGATCTCGTTGCGGGCGTTGGCCTGCAGGATGGTCCACGAGATCCAGGCGGTGACGCCGAGTCCGGCCAGGAACACGGCGATGATGACGGCATTGAACTTGCTGACCAGATTCATGCCCATGCTCCCCGTGTGCCCGCCAGCGCCCTGCGCCGGGCCAGAGGCTACTTCAGCCGGGACAGGAATTCCCGGCGCTCGGCGTCGTCTTCCAGCTCCCCCGCCAGCAGGTCATGGAACGCGTCGCGGTCCGACGTGCGGCCCGCCGCCTGCTCCACCAGCAGCGCCGCAATGGGGCCCACGTACTCGGCCAGCAGCTCCCGTGCCTGCTCGGTGACCGTCTCCGGAAGGCCGGCGTCCGGCGATGCCGCGTCGGAGGCGACGGCATCGGGTTGCCCAGCGCCGTCGCCGGTGCGAAGCGCCCGCGCGCGCGTGCAGAACTCGCCCTGGCGTTGCGGATCGAGCACGAAGCCCGCCAGGTGCTCCACCAGATCGTCATAGCACCCGCTGCGCTCCATCGCGGGGGCGACCACCCGCCGGGCCACGCGCCCGGCGTGCTCCTCGAGCAGCGACATCAGCCCCTGGGTCAGGGCCGGCGAAGGCTCGAAGTCGGTCGCGGGCACGGTGGCGGGCCCTGTCTCGACGTCGTGCATCAGCAGGGTGGCGGCCCCGGTGGGCTCGCCGCTGGCAGGCCGCGTGAGGTTGCCCGGGCGCAGGGCGTCCAGCACCTCCGAGGTGCTGCGGGGGCGTTCGCCCGCGACGGGCTCGAGCATCCACAGGACGTTCTCGATGAGCAGGTTGCTGTAGCGGTCCGAGGCGCCCTCGAGCACCCCCGGCACCGGATCACCCTCACCCCCGTGCAGCCGCGCGATGCGCTCGGTGGCGGCCATGGGCGCGGTCCCGGTCATGCAGTGGAAGGCGGTGGCGCCCAGGGCGTACAGGTCGGACCAGGGGCCCTGCTGGTCCGTGGCGCTGTACTGCTCGAGGGGCGCGTAGCCGGGGGTGATCAGCACTGTCAGCGCGCCGCCCTGCTGCTCCAGCGCGAGGCGCGCGGCGCCGAAGTCCAGCAGCACCGGCGACCCGTGCTCGCGCATGAGGATGTTCGACGGCTTGATGTCGCGGTGCAGGTAGCTCTGGCCGTGCACCATCTCGAGTCCTTCCAGCAGGGGCACCAGCACGCCGCGCACCGCCGCCTCGTCCAGGGGGGCGCTGCGGCGCAGGAGCTGCCACAGGGTGCCGCCCTGCTCGAAGTCCATGATCAGGTAGCCGGTGCCATTGGCCTCCACGAAGCGCTGCACCCGCACGATGCTGGGGTGGTGGAAGCGCGCGAGGGTGCGGGCCTCGTCCAGGAAACGGGTGAGGCCGTAGGAGTAGGCCTCCGCCAGATCCTCGTCACCGGGGCTGAGGGTGGTGTCGCCCTCGGCGCGTACCGCGATGCCCTCGGGGCAGTACTCCTTGATCGCCACCGGGCGCTCGAGGCTGGTATCGAAGCCCAGGTAGGTGACCCCGAACCCGCCGGTGCCGAGCACGCGTCGGATCTCGAAGCCGTCGATGAGGGTGCCCGCGGGCAGTGCCTGCTGGCGGTTGCTGGCCATGGCGGGTCCGGCCTTCACTACCTGCTCGCCGGGCGAGTATTGCACACCACGACGGCCCGGCGCTGCGCCCGGCCGCGGGGCGCGCGCGGGATCCGGCGCCTGATAGAGTAGCCTCTCGCGCCGGCACGCGGCGCGGGTCCGCAGCCACGGTGTCCATGCCATGACCACGCCCGCCTCCATCACCCCCGGCGAGCTGCGCGCGATGCTCGGCGACGGCGGGGAGATCGCGCTGCTGGATGCCCGCGAGGAAGGCCATTTCGGCGCCAGCCACCTGCTGTACGCGAGCTGCGCACCCCTGTCGCGCCTGGAGCTCAAGCTGCCCTGGCTGGTGCCGCGCAGCGGCGCGCGGGTGGTGTTCTGCGACGCCGGCGAGGGCCTCGCGGAGCGCGCGGCAGCGCGCGCGATGGACCTGGGCTACGACCGGGTGAGCGTGCTGGCGGGCGGCAACGCCGCGGCGGCGGTGGCGGGCTTCGAGCTGTTCAGCGGCGTGAACGTGCCGAGCAAGGCCTTCGGCGAGTACGTGGAGACCACGCGCCACACGCCGTCGGTGTCCGCCGACGAGCTGCACGCGGCGATGGAGGCCGGGGAGGAGATCCTGATTCTCGACAGCCGGCCCTTCGACGAGTACCGGGTGCGCAACATCCCCGGCGGCATCTCCTGCCCCGGCGCGGAGCTGGCGTACCGGGTGCACGATCTGGCACCGTCCCCGGGCACCCGCGTCGTCGTCAACTGCGCCGGTCGCACCCGCAGCATCATCGGCGCCCAGTCCCTCATCAACGCCGGCGTCGCGAACCCGGTGGCAGCGCTGCGCAACGGCACCATGGGCTGGCACCTGGCGGGCCACGCGCTGGAGGAAGGCGGCGCGCGGCGCGCCCCGGACCCGAGCGGCGCCGGCCTGGCCCGTGCCCGGGAGGCGGCCCGCGCCGTGGCGACGCGCTTCGGCGTCGAGACCATCACCGCCGAGGGCCTGGACCACTGGCGTGCCCAGGCCGAGGAGCGCGCGCTGTTCGTGCTGGACGTGCGCCACCCGGAGGAGTTCCTCGCCGGGCACCTGCCCGGATCGCGCTCGGCGCCCGGCGGTCAGCTCGTGCAGGAGACGGACCAGTTCATCGGCACCCTGGGCGCGCGGGTGGTGCTGGTGGACGACACGGGCGTGCGCGCCACCATGACCGCGTCGTGGCTGCTGCAGATGGGCTGGCGGGACGTGCGCGTGCTGGACGGCGGTCTCGCCGGCGCCACGCTGGAGACGGGCCCGGCCGCCGCGCCGGTGCTGGGGCTGGACGCGGTGGACGCCGAGCTCGTGAGCCCGGGCGAGCTCCAGGCGCTGCTGGACACCGACTCGGCGCTCGTCCTGGACCTGTCCACCAGCGTCGCCTGGCGCGAGGGCCACCTGCCTGGCGCCGCCTGGGTGCTGCGCACGGACCTGGCGCGGGTGCTCCCGGGCCTGGATCGCGATCGCATGCTGGTGCTCACCTGCGAGGATGGCGCCCTGGCGGCCCTGGCCACGCCGGAGTCCCGCGCCCTGTGGCCCGGTCCGGTGAAGGCGCTGCGCGACGGCAACGCCGGATGGCGGGCCAGCGGCCGGTCGATGGAGAGCGGCGGGGGGCGCATGCTGAGCGAGCCGGTGGACCGCTACATGCGCCCCTACGAGCGCGAGTGGGGTGACGAGCAGGCCATGAGCGACTACCTCACCTGGGAGGTCGCCCTGGTACCCAAGCTCGAACGCGACGGCACCGCGCGATTCCTCCAGGCCAAGACGTGAGAGAAAAGGAACGCATGGCGTTCAGTCACGCCACCGCGGCCGACGCAATGGGAATGATCCACAGAGTCACGGAGTTCACGGAGAAGAGGTCAAGGGTCGCAGGGATCGAGCGAGATTACTCGTCGCTTCAAACGCCCGCGCTGCACACTCCCAATCTTCCCTCCGTGTCCTCTGTGCCCCTGTGGTTCATCCATCAGGCCCGCTCGATCGCTTTAGCGATGACGAGCCGGATATGGAGAGCGGCACCAGTCTCCTGAATTCCTCATCGGCGCCCTTTGGATCCCTGCGGTGAAAGAAGAGGTCGAACGAGCGAAAATGATCACGAGCATCACGGCGCATCCCGAGATCCGCGACGCGGTCGCCAGGCTGTGCGAGCGCTACCCTGGCGAGTACTGGCGGGAGCTGGACCGCAAGCGGGCCTATCCCACCGAGTTCGTGAACACCCTCACGGAGTCGGGCTTCCTGGCCACTCTGATCCCCGAGGATTACGGCGGCAGCGGGCTCGGGATCTCGGCGGCCGCCGCGGTGCTCGAGGAGATCCACCGGGCGGGCTGCAACGGCGGCGCGTGCCACGCGCAGATGTACACCATGGGCACGGTGCTGCGCCACGGCAGCGAGGCGCAGAAGCAGCAGTACCTGCCGAGGATCGCGAGCGGCGAGCTCAGGCTGCAGGCCTTCGGGGTCACCGAGCCCACCAGCGGCAGCAACACCCTGG
Organism: Gammaproteobacteria bacterium; assembly: GCA_041593595.1. Classification (GTDB taxonomy): domain Bacteria; phylum Pseudomonadota; class Gammaproteobacteria; order HK1; family HK1; genus JBFHNV01. The sequence continues at coordinate 7,826 of JBFHNV010000132.1, read as the reverse complement.
CGCTGCGCACCACGGCGGTGAGGCAGGGCAACAGCACCTACCTGGTCAACGGCCAGAAGGTCTGGACCTCGCGCGCCGAGCACTCGGACCTCATGCTGCTGCTGGCCCGCACCACGCCCCGCGAGGAGGTGAAGCGGCGCACCGACGGCCTGTCGGTGTTCCTGGTGGACATGCGCGAGGCTCGTGGCCAGGGCATGGAGATCCGGCCTATCCGTGCCATGGTCAACCACTCCACCACCGAGGTGTTCTTCGACAACCTGGAGATCCCCGCCGACAGCCTCGTGGGGGAGGAGGGCAAGGGCTTTCGCTACATCCTCGACGGCATGAACGCGGAGCGCATCCTCATCGCCTCGGAATGCGTGGGCGACGCCGACTGGTTCATCGGGCGCGCCAGCGATTACGGGCGCGAACGCCGGGTGTTCGACCGCCCCATCGGCCAGAACCAGGGCATCCAGTTCCCCATCGCTGACGCCTACGCCGCCAATCGCGCCGCCGCGCTGATGCGCGACCGGGCCAGCGAGCTGTACGAGGCCGGCGAGCCCTGCGGCGAGCAGGCGAATCTGGCCAAGTACCTGTGCTCCGAGGCGTCCTGGAAGGCCGCCGACATGTGCATGCAGACCTTCGGAGGATTCGCCTTCGCCGAGGAGTACGACGTGGAGCGCAAGTGGCGCGAGGCGCGCCTGTACCGCATCGCGCCAATCTCCAACAACCTCGTGCTCTCCTACGTGGCGGAGCATGTCCTGGACCTGCCCCGGTCGTACTGACTCGGGGTGATCGCCCGGCTCGGGCTGCGGTATAAGGGCCGGCCTGAAAGGAGCGAACTGACATGTCAGACGTCTACGAGGTCTACGCCATCAAGTACGGGCAGCGGGTGGGGAACCGCGGGGGGATGCTGATCTTCGGCGACCCCCACGATGCGCCCATGCCCATGGACTACTTCGTGTGGGCGGTGCGCAACCGCGAGCGGGCGCTGGTGGTGGACATCGGCTACGGCAAGGCCGACGGCGAGTCGCGGGGACGCGAGTACCTGCGCTGCCCCACCGAGGGGCTGGCCGCGCTGGATATCGATGCTGGCGCGGTGGACGACGTGATCATCACCCACATGCACTACGACCACGTGGGCAATCTCGAGAAGTTCCCGCGGGCCCGTTTCCACCTGCAGGACTCGGAGATGGCCTATGTGACCGGGCGCTCCATGACCCACCCGCGGCTTCGCCACTCCTTCACCGTGGACAACGTCACCGACATGGTGCGCATGGTCTACGGCGACCGGGTGGTGTTCCACGACGGCGACGACGACATCGCGCCGGGGATCTCGGTGCACCACATCGGCGGCCACACCCGCGGGCTTCAGGTGGTGCGCGTGAACACCGCCCGCGGTCGGGTGGTGCTGGCCTCGGACGCGAGCCACTACTACGAGAACATGGAGCGCGGCGAGCCCTTCGTCATCGTCGACAGCGTCACCGACATGCTGGAGGGGCACCGCCGCCTGTACCGGCTGGCGGACTCTGCGCGCCACGTGGTGCCGGGACACGACCCACTGGTGATGGCGCGCTATCCGGCACCGTCGCAGGCACTGCAGGGGATCGTGGCGCGTCTGGACGTGGATCCCCGGGACTGAGGCGCGGGGGCTCAGTTCATGCGCTTCGCGAGCTCCCGGGTGGTGCGGGCGAGGCGGTCGATGAGGGTCGCCTGGAAGGCCTTGTTGAAGCGCAGCTGCACCGGGATGGACGCCCACTCCATCAGCGCAGCGTCGATCTTGATGGCGCCCACATCGCTGCGGGCGGTCACGGTGGCGCTGCGATCCACCGGCGCCAGGTAACCCAGCTCGCCGACGCACTCACCCTTCTCCACGACGTTCACCTCCTTGCCCTCCACGGTGACCGAGACGTCTCCGGACGCGATGACGAAGAAGGACTGCTCGCGGGTGCCCTCGGTGATGATCGCGTTGCCGGGGGCGAAGCTCTCCCAGGTGCCCACGTCCAGCACCTCCTCCAGCTCCGCATCGGAGAAGTCGTTGAAGAAGGCGAGCCCGCGGGCACGCTCGAACTTCTCTTCCTCGCTCAAATCCTGGCGCTCGGGTCGGCGGATCTCGTCCAGCAGTCGCGCCAGCGCCTCGGCCATCTCGCCGCCGGTCTGGTAACGCGCGTCCAGGGACCGGGCCATGGCCTTGTGCACCACGGCGGCCAGCTCCTCCGGGACCTCCGGGCGCGCCTCGCGGATGGGTATGGGGTCCTTGGTGGTGATGGCCAGCATCAGCGCGGCGAGGGCGTTGGCGTCGTAGGGCGGGCGGCCGGTGAGCAGCTCGTACATGGACACGCCCAGCGAGTAGATATCGGTCTGGCCGTTCAGCTTCTCGTCCGAGGCCTGCTGGGGCGACATGTAGCGCGGCGAGCCCACCGCGGTCATGAGCTGGGTGCCGTCCGCGTGCATCTGCAAGGCGATGCCGAAATCGCCGATCTTCGGCTCGCCGTCCTCGTTCAGCATGATGTTGGCGGGCTTGATGTCCCGGTGCAGGACGCCGCGGCGGTGGGCGTAGTCCAGCGCCTTGGCGCACTTGTGCATCAGGTCCACCACCTTGGGAATGGGCAGGAGCTTGTCCCGCTCGCAGTACGGTTTCAGGGTGGCCCCGCCCCGCACGTACTCCATGACGATGTAGGGCATCCCATCGTCGCTCTCCCCGGCGTCGTACACCCGCAGGATGTAGGGGTGGTCCAGGGTGCCGGCGGACTGGGCCTCGTTGAAGAAGATGCGCCGGGCGCGCTGGGCCGCGGCGGCCATGTCGTCCTCCTCCACCTGGCCGGAGGAGGAGCACACCTTGATGGCAACCTTGCGGTTGATGAAGGGGTCGTGGGCCACGTACACGACGCCCATGGCCCCGCGGCCGGCCACGTCGAGGATCTCGTACTTGCCTATCTTCTTGGGCGGGTCTGCCATGGTGCAGGATGCGGGTGGATCTCGGAACGGCGGGAGACTAGCAGGATGTGTCTCCCGGGTCTCCACCGCGGCGCCATGCTCGGGGGCCGCGACCCCACTCACGTGAGCCATTACAATGGTCTGATGAGGAGCGGGTAGCCGAAACCCGGCGCGTCCCGCGAGAGGCACGATCGAGGTAACAGGACAGGACGTGGCCGGGGAGCGTGAACAGCAGCACGCCGGTGGCGGCGTAGAGCGCCGGGCCCACCAGCGATGGGCGGTGGATCTGCGCGCCACGGTGGACGTGGACGGGCGGGATTCGCGCTGGGCCCGGATCCAGGATTTCTGCGTGGGCGGGTTGTTCCTGCGGGTGGAGGGCCAGGAGGACGACTACCTGGTGATGGCCGCCCGCCAGATCGGCCGTGACGATCGCCTGCGCGTCACCTTCCAGGCCGACGACGGCTCCGGCTTCCGGACCTACGTGGTGCAGGTCAAGGTGGCGCGCCTGTTCCTGGGTGGCATGGGGGTGGCCTTCGACCCGCCCGAGCCGGCGGCCATCCGGGCGCTGCAGCGCGAGGCGGAGCGGACCCGCGCGGCCAAGGAGGCGTCGCAGGCCGCGGTCCCGGGCGCGCCCGCTTCGGCGGCAGCCCAAGAGACACTTGCCGCGGTGCGCCAGCGCCTGGAGCGCTGGCTGCGCGAGCAGCTGGACGCCCTGTTCAAGCAGGCGGCCGAAGGGCTGTTCATCGAGGCCCGCGACGCCGCCAGCAACGACGTCCAGACCGAGTGCATGGACGCCATGAAGGACGTGGAGCGGGTCGCCGCCGGTGTCCGCGACGGCACCGTGGAGTCGATGCTCAGGGTCTTCGACAAGCTGTCGCCCGGGTCCACGGCCAGCCTCTCCGGGTCCGCGGGCGACGCGGGCAGCGCGAGCGAGGGCCTCTCGTTGGTGGACACCGGAAGCTTCGACGACTGGGTCACCGCCAAGAACATCATGTCGCGCCACGAGCCGAAGCTGCGCGAGGAGGCCTACGCCCTCGCACGCCGGCTGTCGGTGCTCTCCGGCAAGCCGGTGGACGAAGAGGCCAACCCGGCCGGCGTGCAGCAGCTGTGCAGCGACTTCAACGAGTCCATGCAGAACCTGGGCCTCGTGCGCCGGGCCCGCAAGGCCATCTACCACCACCTGGAACACGGCCCGGTCATGCACCTGGGCGAGCTGCACCAGCGGCTCAACGCCCTGCTGGTGGAGCGTGGCGTGCTGCCGTCGGTAGAGCGGCCGGTGCCCGGCACGCCCAAGCGCGCGCCGAGGGCGCCGGCGCCGCAGCCGGAGGAGATCGCCCCCGAGCCGACTCCCGAGGAGTCGCCGCCGGACGATACGGGGCAGCCCTGGGCCACGGGTGGGGCCGCGACCAGCGCGCCACGGGCAGGAGCCCGCGTGCCTGGGGCCTATCCGCCCCCGGGCCAGGGTCACGGTGGCGCCGCGCCCGGTCAGTACCCCGGCCGCGGACCGGGCGCCGCCCCCGGGCCGGAGCCGGGCGCCGGAAGCAGGACGTATTCGGACACGGCCTGGGCGCCGCACCCGGATTCCGGAGCCGCGCCCCACCCCGGTTCGGACATGGCGCCCGCCCCGGGCCCGCCTCCCCCGGCCCCCGGCTGGCAGGCGCCGGCCGGGGAGGCGGCCGGCCGGCCGGCCCCGGCCGGGGATCCCGCGGCCGGCTGGCAGGCGCCGGCCGGGGAGGCGGGCGGCCGGCCGGTCCCGGCCAGCGGCCCCGCGACCACGTCCGTGCCGGGACGGCCCGGATACCGGTCCCCCATCCAGCCCCGCGTGCCGCAGGTGGCCATGGCCCAGGCCTATCAGGCGGCGCGCAGTCTCATGAACCTCCGCCGCGCGATGACCTCGGGCGCACCCGTGTCCGCAGCGGCGGCCGAGTCCCCGATGCCGGCCGCCGAAGTCGGGCCGTCGCCGGACCTCATGCGGGCCCTGCAAGAGCTCCAGTCCGCACCGGAGTTCGCCTCCCCGGCGCCGCGCCAGCCGCTGAACCTCAGGCAGCGCCTGCGCGAGTCGCTGGCACGTGACGGCATCAGCCTGTCCAGCGAGGAGAGCGAGGCGGTGGACGTGCTCACCAGCATCATCGAGGCGGTGCTGGTCGACCCGCTGATCCAGGAGCCGGTCAAGCCCCGCATCCAGCGCCTGTCCGTGCCACTGCTCAAGGTGGCCCTGCAGGATCAGGCCTTCTTCGCCCAGGAGGCGCACCCGGCGCGTCAGGTGGTCAACCGCCTGGGCATGCTGGGTCTGCCGGAGTCCCTGGCGGAGGGCGAGATCGGCGATTCCCTGAAGGGATCGGTGGACCCCCTGCTGGATCGAATCGTGGGCGACGCGAACGCCGGGCCGGCAGAGTTCGAGGCGGTGCTGCCGGAGCTGGACGGCCTCGTGGAGCGCCAGAACCGGCGCTTCACCGAGAACGTCGGCAGCATCGTCGAGACGCGGGAGCGCCAGCAGGCGATGCTCGCGGGACGTCGCCAGGCGCCGGCGCAGCCGCGGCGCGTGGCGCCGGAGCTCGAGCCCTGGTTCAAGCGCACCCGCCGGCTGAAGGTCGGCGACGTGGTCACCTTCAAGGCCGGCACCGACGAGCCGGAGCCGCGCACGCTGGCGTGGGTGGCGGACGACTTCGAGACCTTCGTGTTCGCGGACCGGACCGGGCGTCAGAGCGCCTCCGTGGCCCAGCAGGAGCTGGCGCTGGAGCTGCTGCGGGGCTCGGCGAAGGTGCTCGACTCGCCGGACGTGCCGGCGATGGATCGCGGCGTCTACCAGATGCTGCACGAGATGCACCGCAGCCTGTCCGAGGAGGGTCGCAAGGACGCCGTCACGGGGCTGATGCCCCTGTCCGCGTTTCAGGCGCGGGTGGAGGAGGCCATCGGCCGCGCCCAGCGCCGCGGCTCGAAGCATGCGCTGCTGGCCCTGAACCTGGACGGCTTCAAGGCCATCAACGACAGGTGCGGGCGCAAGGCCGGCGACAGTCTGCTGCGCAAGCTCAGCAGACTGCTCAGCCGCCAGATCGAGGGCCAGGGCTGCATCACCCGCAGCTACGCCGACGAGTTCCTGTTGCTGCTCGAGGACCAGAGCTTCCAGGATGCGCGCCGCTTTGCCGAGCGCCAGTGCCGCGCCGTCGACAACTCGCGGGTGGTGTTCGAAGGCGAGCAGTACCCCATCACCGCGAGCATCGGCCTGGTGCCGGTCACCCGCGCCGGCGATAGCGCCGAGGCCCTCATCGACAGCGCGCGCGCGGCGCTGGCCGGCGCCAAGCGCCGCGGCGGCAACCAGCTGCGGGTGTTCGATCCCGACGAGGACCGGGTGCCCGCGGAGCACGCGGAGGCTGACGAGGAGGCCGCCGCGGACGCCGCCGGCGGTGACCTGGGGGAGCTGCTGAACTCGGGTCGCCTGCTGCTGCAGCGCCAGGCGGTCAACCCCATCGCGCAGGACAGCGACCTGAAGCCGCACTTCGCGGTCCGGCTGGCCATGCGCGGCGACGACGGCACGGTGACATCGGTGCCCGCCGATCTCGTGACCGAGGCGGAGCGCGGCGAGCGCATGGCCGAGGTGGACCGCTGGATCATCCGTGCCGCGCTCGCGTGGATGAAGGCGAACCGCCGCGAGGTGGTGCGCGGCGGCGGCTTCGCCATCCGCCTGTCCGGCGCGACCTTCGCCGACGAGGGCCTGCTGGCGTACGTGGTGGCCGAGCTCACCGAGTCGACGGTGCCCCCGGCGAAGGTGATCTTCGCGGTCCCCGAGGCGGTGGCCATCGACCGCCTTTCCACCGCGGTGGACTTCATCCGCAACCTGCGCGAGTACGGCTGCCGTTTCGCCATCGCCGATTTCGGGGCCGGGCACTCCACCTTCTCCTACCTGAAGACGCTGCCGGTGGAGTTCGTCAACATCGACGGCATCTTCGTGCGGGACCTGGCGGAGAACGACAGCGACGTGGCGATGGTGAAGTCCATCAACGAGATCTCCCACCTGATGGGCAAGCACACCGTCGCGGAGTACGTGGACAGCGAGCCGGTGCGGGCGCGAATAGCGGAGCTGGGCGTGGACTTCGGCCAGGGCGACGCCCTCGCCGCCCCGGAGACGCTGGAGTAGACGAGGCCGGGCGCCTCAGTCGATCGACACGAGCTCGTACACGGTGGCGGGGGCCACCCGGCCCTTCACCTGGATCGGCCCCGCGGGCATCGTGACGACGCGGTCGCGCACCGCCGCGAAGGTGCTCTCGCCGAGCAGGATCTGGCCGCCGCGGGCGTTCTCCTGTAGGCGCTTGGCCAGGTTCACCGCGTCGCCGATCAGCGTGTACTCCATGCGCTCCGTTCCGCCCACGTTCCCGGCCAGGGCGGTGCCGGTGTTGACGCCGATGCCGAACTCGAGGCCCAGCCCGTGGCTCTCGTTGTGGCGCTGCATGCGCGCGCGCGTCTCCCACGCCGCGCGCACCGCCAGCCAGGCGTGCTCCTCGCGCGGCAACAGCGGGGAGTTGAAATGCGCCATGACCGCATCGCCCATGTACTTGTCGACGATGCCGCCGTTGGCCTCGATCGCGGCGGCGGCGAAGCCGAAGTAGGTATTGATGGTGTCCACCACCTCGGCCGGATCGCGGGTCTCGCTGAAGGCGGTGAAGCCGCGGATGTCGGCGAACAGCACCGACACCTGGCTGCGCGCGCCGCCCAGGCGCAGCTCCTCGGTGCCGGCGAAGGAGTCCACCAGCGCCTCGGGCAGGTAGCGCTTAACCATGCCGCGCTCGCGCTCGAAGCGCACGCTCTCGGTGCGATCGTCGATGACCATCACCGCGCCGATGGGCTCATCGTTGGAGTCGGTCAGCGGCGCGGCGCTGGCGCTCAGGTAGACCGTGCCGCGTTCCTCCAGCGCG
>JBFHNV010000131.1:0-17263 GCA_041593595.1 Gammaproteobacteria bacterium | reverse complement strand
GTCCGCGAGCCGCCCGCCCCCGGCCTTGATGTGCGTGAGCGCCGCCACGTCCAGGCCCGCCGGGTCGTGCACCGCGCCTGCGGAGTCCGCCGCCGCCACCAGCACCGCGCCGCGCTCGGTGAGGAAGCGCGCTGCGTGGCGACCCACCGAGCCGAAGCCCTGCACCACCACCCGCGCGCCCTCCAGCTCCAGGTCCAGGTGCCGGCGTGCCACCTCCACCGCGGCGGCGAGCCCGAAGCCGGTGGCACCGATCTCGTCCAGGGGGATGCCGCCGATCTCCGGTGGCAGGCCCACGGCGCGCCCGATCTCGTCGCGCATCCAGGCCATGCAGCGCTCGTCGGTGCCCATGTCGGGACCGGGGATGTAGTCGGCCAGCTCGGCGATGGCGCGGGCGTAAGCGCGCAGCAGCGTCTCCTTGGCGGCGCGATCCATTCCCGGGTCGCCGAAGATCACCGACTTGCCGCCGCCGTGGGGCAGGCCGGCGGCGGCGTTCTTCAGCGTCATGGCCCGGGCCAGGCGGAAGCACTCCTCGAGGCTCACGTCCGGCGCCATGCGCACGCCGCCGATGGACGGCCCGCAGGCCACGTTGTCCACCACCACGATGGCCCTGAGCCCGTCCCGGGGACCGTGCAGGTGCACCACCTTCTCCGGTCCCAGCTCGTCGGCGAAGTCGAACGCGTCGCTCATGGTTCCTGCTCCTGTCCTGCCGCGCCGCCGGTCCCGCCCGTGCGTTCCAGGTGGGCCTTCGCGGCGGCCAGGAAGCGCGCCGCCTCGGCGCCGGTCACCGCCCGGTGATCGAAGGTCAGGGACAGGGGCAGGGTGCGCCGCGCGGCCACGGCGCCTCGCTGCGCCACGGGGCGCTCGGCGACGCGCCCGGCGCCCAGGATGGCCACCTGGGGCGGCAGCACCACCAGGGCGGCGTGCTCGCCGCCCAGCATGCCGAAGTTCGACAGGCTGATGGTGGCGCCGCGCAGGTCCGCCGGCGGGATGCTGCGCTCGTGCACGCCGGCCTTGATGCGCTCGAGCGCCGCGGCCACGGCGGCGGCGTCCAGGGTGCCCGCGTCCTTCAGCACCGGCACGAGCAGGCCCTCCTCGGTGTCGGCGGCGATGCCCAGGTTCACCTGCGCGTGCCGCACCACCCGCTGCTCGTCGTCCAGATACCAGGCGTTGAGGGCGGGCTCCGCGCCACAGGCGGCGACCATGGCGAGCACCAGCCGTACCATGGGGGATTCCGCGTCGGTCCACCCGTGCACGTCGGCCACGTCGGTGAGGCTGGCCGGCACCACGCGATCCCGCGCCCGGCTCATGTTGCGGGCCATGGTGCGCCGGACGCCGCGCAGCGCCTCTGGCGCCCCGGGGCCGGAGGACGCGGCCTGGGCCCCGGCTCCGGCCGCGCGCCGCACATCGTCGCGGGACACCGCGCCCCCGGGTCCCGTGCCCTTCACGGCCTCGAGTGGCACGCCGAGGCGCGCCGCCAGGGCGCGCACCGCCGGGGTCGCCTGGACCGCCGCGCCCGCACCCGGTGCCGGCGGCGCTGGCGCGCCCCCCTCGCCGGTCGCTTCGCCCGAGTCCGGCAGCTCCCCCACCACGCTGCCCGCGTCGCGCGTCTCGCCCGCCTCGGCGAAGTCCACCAGGGGCGCGCCCACCGCCACCATGTCCCCGGGCTCCCCGTGCAGCGTGCGGATGCGCCCGGCGTGGGGCGAGGGGATGTCCAGCAGCGCCTTGTCGGTCTCCACCGAGACCAGCGGCTGGTCCGCCACCACGTGATCCCCGGCGCTCACGTGCCAGGCCACGATCTCCGCCTCGGTGAGTCCCTCGCCCAGGTCCGGCAGTCGGAACGTGCTCACCGGTACTCCAGCACGTCCCGGCACGCCGCCAGGATCTCGGGTCCGCCGGGCATGTAGCAGTGCTCCAGGCGCGGCAGGGGCATCACGGTGTCGTAGCCCGCCACCCGCCGCACCGGCGCGAGCAGGCTCGTGAGGCCCCGGTCGACCAGGCGCGCGGCGATCTCGGCGCCGAAGCCCGCCGTCAGCGGCGCCTCGTGCACGATGACGCAGCGCCCGGTGCGGGCCACCGACGCGAGCAGCGTGTCCTCGTCCAGGGGCTTGAGGGTGGCCACGTCCACCACCGTCGCCTCCACGCCCTCGCCGGCCAGCGCATCCGCCGCGGCCAGGGCGTCCGCAACGCTGGCGCCCCAGGCGACCAGGGTGAGATCCGCGCCGTCGCGCAGCACGAAGCAGCGGTCCAGTGGCGCCGCCGCGCCGTCGTCGGCAACCTCCTCGCGCCGGGCACGGTAAATGCGCTTGGGCTCGAGGAACACCACCGGATCCGGGTCGCGGATGGCGGCGAGCAGCAGCCCGTAGGCGCGCCGCGGCGAGGAGGGGATCACCACCCGCAGCCCGGGGATGTGGGCCAGCATGGACTCGAAGCTCTCGCTGTGGTGCTCCGGCGCGTGGATCCCGCCGCCGTAGGGCGCGCGCACGACCATCGGGCACGAGAGCCGGCCCCGGGTGCGGTTGCGCAGTCGGCTCGCGTGGTTGGCGAGCTGGTCGATGGCCGGGTAGAGGAAGCCCATGAACTGGAACTCCGCCACCGGTCGGAAGCCCTGAGCGGACAGCCCCACCGCGAGCCCGGCGAACAGCGCCTCCGAGAGCGGCGTGTCGAACACCCGCCGCCCGCCGAAGCGCGCGTGCAGCCCGTCGGTGGCCCGGAACACCCCGCCGTCCTTCGCCACGTCCTCGCCGAGCACCAGCACCGTCTCGTCGTCGGCGAGCGCGCGGGCCAGGGCCGTGCGCACCGCCTCCACCAGGTTGATACCGCTCACGTGGACGGCTCCGCCTCCGCGGCAGACCCGCGCGCAGCGCAGTGCGCGGCCTGGTCCGAGAGCGCGGCGGGCAGCGTCCCGTACAGGTGATCGAACATGGCTCGCGGCGGCTGCGGCGGGATGGCCAGGTACTCGTCCACCGCCGCCTCCACCCGCGTCTCGCAGTCCGCTTCCAGCGCGTGCTCGCGCGCGTCGTCCCACTCGCCGCGGGCGGCGAGGTGGCGGCGCAGGCGCGCCGCCGGGTCCAGGTGCCAGCGCTCGGTCACTTCCGCGTCGTCCCGGTAGCGGCTGGCGTCGTCGGCGGTGGTGTGATCGCCGAGCCGGTAGGTGAGCGCCTCCACCAGCGCCGGCCCGCCGCCGGCGCGGGCGCGCTCGACGGCCTCGGCCACCACGTGCCTTACGGCGATCACGTCGTTGCCGTCCACCTGCACCCCGCCGAAGCCCGCGGCGACGGACTTCTGCGCAAGCGTCGCCGCGGCGGTCTGCCGGGCACGGGGCACGGAGATGGCCCACTGGTTGTTGTTCACCACGAACACCACCGGCAGCGACTCCACGCCGGCGAAGTTCATGGCCTCGTACACGTCGCCCTTCGAGGTGGCGCCGTCGCCCAGCACGCACACCGCCACGCGCGCCTCGCCGCGCAGCCGGAAGGCCAGCGCGACGCCGGCGGCGTGGGGCGCGTGTGTGCCCACCGGCACGCAGATGGGGAAGTCCTCCCGGGCGTCGCGGAAGTCGCTGCCGCGCTCGTCGCCGCCCCAGTACAGCAGCAGCTCCACCGGACGCACGCCGCGCCAGAGCTGCGCGCCCTGCTCGCGGAACGAGGGCAGCAGCACGTCCTCGGCGCGCATGGCCGCGGCCACGCCCACGGCCACCGCCTCCTGCCCCAGCGACGAGGCGAAGGTGCCGAGACGCCCGGTGCGCTGCAGCGCGATGGCCTTGGCGTCGAAGGTGCGGGTGAGCACCATGGCCCGGTACAGCGCGCGCAGCGCGTCAGCTTCGCCGGCCCCCGGCGGCAGCTCGGCGGCGGCATTGCCGTCGGCATCGAGAAAGCCCACGTGCTCGACGGTGAAGGTCTCGATCCGGGTCACGGCGCCACTCCGGCCGCGGTCTCCTTCGCCAGCTCCGCGCGCATGATCTCGCGCATGCGGAACTTCTGGACCTTGCCGGTGATGGTGAGCGGGTACTCCGCCACGAAGCGGATGTAGCGTGGGATCTTGAAGTGCGCGATGCGCCCCTGGCAGAAGTCGCGGATCTCGCCCTCGTCGCAGCGCTCGCCGGGCCGCAGCCGGATCCAGGCGCAGATCTCCTCGCCCATGCGTTCGTCGGGCACGCCGATCACCTGCACGTCCTCCACCTTCGGGTGGGTGAAGAGGAACTCCTCGATGTCGCGGGGGTAGATGTTCTCGCCGCCGCGGATGATCATGTCCTTGGTGCGGCCCACGATGCGGCAGTAGCCCGCCTCGTCGAGCACCGCGACATCCCCCGAGCGCATCCAGCCGGCCTCGTCCAGGGCCTCGGCGGTGCGTTCCGGGTCGGCCCAGTAGCCGCGCATCACGCAGTAGCCGCGGGTGAGCAGCTCGCCGCTGGTGCCCACCGGCACCACCCGGCCCGCTTCGTCGACGATCTTGACCTCGGTGTGGGGCAGCACCCGGCCCACGGTGCTCACGCGCCGCTCCAGGGGGTCGTGCACCGAGGTCTGGAAGCTCACCGGGCCGGTCTCGGTCATGCCGTAGGCGATGGTGATCTGCTCCAGGTGCATCTCGCCCACCAGGCGCTTCATGAGCTCGACGGCGCAGGGGGCGCCGGCGATGATCCCGGTGCGCAGGCTGTCCAGGCGCGACGCGGCAAAGTCCGGGTGCTCGAGCTCGGCGATGAACATGGTGGGCACGCCGTGCAGCGCCGTGCAGCGCTCCGCGCCCACCGCCGCGAGCACCGCGCCGGCGTCGAAGCCCGCACTGGGCAGCACCATGGCGGCGCCGCAGGCGGCGCAGGCCAGCGTGCCCAGCACCATGCCGAAGCAGTGGTACATGGGCACCGGGATGCACAGCCGGTCGCCCGGGCCGAGCTCCATGGCCCGGGCCACCAGGTGCGCGTTGTTGACGATGTTGTGGTGGGTGAGGGTGGCGGCCTTCGGGGTGCCGGTGGTGCCGCTGGTGAACTGGATGTTGATGGGATCGTCGAACTGGAGTTCGTCGCGAAGCGCGGCGACCCGCTCGCGCTCGGCGTGGCCGCCGACGCCCGCCAGGTCCCGGTAGCGATGCATGCCCGGGTGGGGCGCGTCGTCGAGGGCGATCACGTGGCGCAGCTCCGGCAGCGCCGCGGCGCGCAGCGCGCCGGCGGGGCAGCTGTCCAGCTCGGGGAGCAGCTCGCGCAGCATGGCCACGTAGTCGCTTGCCTTGAAGCGGGTGGCGGTGATGAGCGCACGCGCGCCCACGTGTCGCAGCGCCCGCTCGAGCTCCGGCAGCCGGTAGGCCGGATTCACGTTCACCAGGACGAGACCCGCCTTCGCGGTGGCGAACTGGGTCACCACCCACTCGGCGCAGTTCGGCGCCCAGATCCCGACCCGCTCCCCGGGCTCGAGCCCCAGCGCCAGCAGACCTGCCGCCAGGGCGTCCGCCTCCTCGCGCAGTCGCGCGTAGCTCCAGCGCACCTGCTGGTGGCACACCACGAGGCCTTCCGTGTCCGGGTGCGCCGCGGCGGTGGCGTCCAGCAGGCCGCCGACGGTGAGCCCCAGCAGGGGCGTCGGGCCGGTGCCGTGCACGTAGCTCCTGGTCAGCGCCGCCGTCATGGCCATCCTCGCGGTGCATCCACCACCGGGTCAGCCTAGGCACCGCCGGGCCGCCGGGGATTGACGTGCGTCAACGGGGCGCGACCCCTACCGGGCCGGCCGCCGCTGGGCATGCCGTCAATCGATCACGAATGCGTCAGGAGGGGTCGGCGGGGGTCGCCTCCGCGCCGGCGCGCGCCTCGCAGCGGTAGGCCTCCGCGGTGCGGGCGTCGAACTCGCCGTCCACCACGCCCGGGTCGCAGCCCAGTGCCGCGAGCCGCTCCTCCTCGGCGCGCACCCGCTCACGTGCCGCCTCCAGCAGGACCAGCAGGCCGTCCAGGGGCAGCGCGACCGCGTACACGTCGGAGCTGAGGGTCGCCATGACCATGCCCACCACCGCGCCGTCCCGGTCGAGGACGGGGCCGCCGCTCAGGCCCGGGTGCACCGCGGCGTCCAGCTCCAGCAGCCCCTCGCTCTCGCGGCGCACGAAGCCGCGCACCGCCTGCGGCGCGGCCACGCCGTCCTGCAGCAGCGAGAACGGGTAGCCCACCAGCAGCACCTCGTCCAGGGACGCGGGACGCACGGTGCCCGGCGCGGGCGGAAGGTGCGGCATCGGCGACGCGAAGTCCTCGAGCTGGAGCACCGCGCTGTCGCTCGCGCCCGGCACCGGCACCGGGATCTCGATGACTCCCAGGGGCGAGGACACCACGCGCACGCTCAGCTCCGGCTGCGGCGCGTGCAGCAGGCGCAGGGGATGCATGCCACCGTGGGTGCCGTACGCGGTGTCCGGATCCACCGACTCCGGGTCCGTGGGTTCGCGCAGGGCCCGCGCGCCCACCCGCCACGCCTGCCAGCGCACGCTGCCCGGCACCACCCGCACGAGCCCGAGCCGCGCGAGCGTGAGGAGCTCCTCGTCGTGGCGCCAGGGGAAGAGCACGTGCTGCGCCGTCACCGCGAGGCCCGACGGCGATACCAGGAAGCCGGTGCCGAAGCTGGTCGCGTCCGTTACCGCCTGCTCGCGCACGAACTCCACCTGGTAGCGGGTGTGGATGAGCAGTGCCGCGTCGCGCCCCTGGGCGAAGACGCGCTTGAAGCGCTCTCCCGTGGGCTCGCTGGCCGCGATCCGCTGGGCCATCGTGGTGAGGAGGCGCTGCTCGAGGGCCTGGAGCTGGCGGTAGGACTCCACCATGCGATCGGAGAACTCGTCGCGCAGCGCGTCCGCCTGCCGGCGGGCCTGCTCCAGGAGCTGCTCCCGGCCCTGGACGTCCTGCTCCGCGAGGCGGGCGAGGGCGTTCCGGGACTCCTGATCGATGCCCTGGATGCGCTCGGCGAACTCCGCGCGGATGGCGCGCGCCGATGCCTCGCCGAGACGCCTCAGCTCGAGCACCGCCTGCTCGATCTCGGCCTCCGTGTACTCGAGACGCTCCAGCGACTCCAGCACACGGCGCTCGGTGCGGACGAGGTCCGCCTCGGCCTGCTCCACTCGTGTGCCGGTGCGCGAGATCTCCGTGTGCGCGCTCTCCAGCGACCAGTACAGGTAGCCTCCGAAGCCGGCGCCGGCGAGCGCCAGCACCAGCATCGTGAGCGCCAGGTTACGCGGGCGGAGCAGGCCGCGATGGGGCGGAGCGACCACCACGTGGTAGCGGTGCCCGCTGCCCTTGTCCACGATCTCGAGGCGCGCGCCCGGGGAGACGTCCTGGGCGGGGCCGTGCAGCGGCTCGCCGTTCACCCGCAGGTCCACGTAGCGGTCGAACTCCGCGGGCGCCAGCGCCCGCGCCACCAGCAGCGGGCCCGAGGCCTGCTCCACCTCGAACAGGACCGCGGGCCCCTCGTCGCCTTCCAGGCGGATGTCGCACTCGGCGCCGAAGCCGAGGCGGAACGGCTCGCGCAGCACGCACATGCGCCCGGCGCCCTTGGCGTCGTCCTCGAGCCAGACCCGCAGGGGCGGCGCCGGCCTGGCGCGACCGCGGCGCTGGCTTTCGGAGTCGGATGTCATCGGGCTCCTCGCATCCCGCCGCTGGCGCACGGGCAGGCGCCGGTGCGGCCATGGTAGTCGAGCGCACCGCCGCAGGGGCGGGCAGCTCGCGCGAGGGCGCCAATCACACGAAGCGCGCGCGGGCCTCGCCGAAGGCCCCGAAGTCCGCCACCACGAGATCGCCCGGGGCGGCACGGCGGATGGGGGTGCAGGTGCCGGTGGTGACCAGGTCCCCGGCACACAGGTGCGCGCCGCGTGCGGGCAGGTGATTGGCGAGCCACGCGCGCGCCGCCTCCGGCTCCAGCGCCCGCACCGCGAAGTCGCCCGACGACAGCTCGGCGGGGCTGTCGAAGCAGAACGGCGCCAGCAGGCGGCCGGACAGCGGTCCCGGCAGGGACAGCAGCTCCTGGGCCGCGCGGTTGGTGGCGCCGATCTTCCAGCCCACCGCGGCGAGGCCCGAGGCGCGGATCAGAGCGTCCTGGACGGCGTAGCCGTCGGCCTCGCACGGCGGCGCGCCGCCGGGAAACTCGTCCAGCAGCACGTGAGCCTCCCAGGCCCGCCACAGGGCCGCGCCGGCTGCCTCGATGGCGTCTCGGGAAAGCGTCGTCCCGGCGCTCACGGGCTCGCCTGCGTCACGCCTTCGCCGCGTCGCGCAGCGCCTCCCACACCCGGTGCGGGGAGGCAGGCATCGCGATGTCGGTGACCCCCGCGCCCGCCAGCGCGTCCAGCACTGCGGTCATCACCGCCGGCATGCCGCCCACGGTGCCGGCCTCGCCCACGCCCTTGATGCCCAGCGGATTGGTCCGCGTCGGCACCGGGTTGTACTCGATCTCGCAGAACGGCACGTCGCCGGCCCGCGGCATGCAGTAGTCCATGAACGAGCCGCTGAGCTGCTGTCCATCGTCGCTGTACACCACCCGCTCCATCATGATCTGGCCGAGGCCCTGCACGATGCCGCCCTGCAGCTGGCCCGTCACCAGGCGCGGGTTCAGCATCGTGCCCACGTCCTCCACCACGCAGTAGCGGATCATCTCCGTGACGCCCGTGTCCGGGTCGATCTCCACCTCGCAGGCGTGGCAGGCGTTGGGAAAGGTGGGCCCCGGCGGCTTGTAGCTCGCGTAGGCGCCGAAGCCCGCGTCCTCGCCCGCGGGCCGGCGCTTCGGGTCGTGGCTCGCCGCGGCCACCTCCGCCAGGCTCATGCCCAGATCCGTTCCCGCCACGGTGAAACGCCCGTCGGCGAACTCCACGTCGTCCGCGCCCGCCTCCAGCAGCGCCGCGGCGACGCGCCGGCCCTTCTCGATCACCCGCTCCGCCGCTGCCGCCAGGGCCGCGCCGCCCAGCGCCGCGGAGCGCGAGCCGCCGGTGCCGTGGCCGTAGGGCACCTGGTCGGTGTCGCCCTGCACGTAGCGCACCTGCTCGAACTCGAGCCCGAGGCGATCCGCCAGGAGCTGGCGGAACACGGTCTCGTGCCCCTGGCCGTGGGAGTGCACGCCCATGAACACGGTGCAGCCGCCGGCGGCGTCGAAGCGGAGCTCGGCGCCCTCGTCCGCCATGCCCGCGGCCTGCTCGATGGTGTTGACCACGCCGATGCCGCGCAGCATGCCCCGCGCGCGAGATTCCTCGCGGCGTGCCTCGAAGCCGGCGTGGTCGATCATCTCCAGCGCCCGGTCCATGTTGGCCTCGAACTCGCCGCAGTCGTACTTGAAGGTGAGCCCGGTCTGGAACGGCATGGCAGCGGGCGGGATGAGGTTGCGCCGGCGCAGCTCGATGCGGTCCATGCGAAGCTCCCGCGCGGCGGCGTCGATCACCTGCTCGATGGCCAGGGCCGCTTCCGGACGGCCCGCCCCGCGGTAGGGGCCGATGGGCGTGGTGTGGGTGAACACCCCGGTGACGTCCACGTGGATCGCGGGGGTGCGGTACACCCCGGCCACGCCGCCCATGTTGCCGAAGGCGGGCAGGGGGCTGAAGTAGCTCAAGTAGGCACCGCAGGCAGCCACGCTGTTCAGCTCGAGGCCCAGGAACTCGCCGTCCGCGGCGAGCGCCAGCGCCACGTCGAACACCATGTCCCGGGACTGGTCCTCGGCCACGATCATCTCGCTGCGCTCCCCGAGCCACTTCACCGGCCGGCCCATGCGCCGTGAGGCCCACAGCACCAGCACCAGCTCCGGAAAGATGGCGGCGCGCAGCCCGAAGGCGCCGCCCATGTCCGGACTCACCACGCGCAGGGCCGTCTCCGGGACCTTCAGCACCGACTTCGCCAGCCAGTGGCGCAGGTGGTGGGGATTCTGGTGGCCGGTGTACAGGGTGTAGCGGTCCTCGTTCGGATCGTAGTGTCCGAGCGCGCCGCGCGGCTCCATGGCGTTGGTGCACACCCGGGAGATGGGCAGGCGGACGTGCGTCACGTGTGCCGCCTTGGCGAATGCCGCGTCCACGTCCTCCCGGTTGCCCACCTGGACGCGGAAGCACACGTTGTCCGGGCATTCGGGCCACACCGCGGGCACGTCGCCCTCGTGGGCGGTCGCGGTGTCGATGCACGCCTGAAGCGGCTCGTAGTCCACCTCCACCTGCTCCGCGGCGTCGCGCGCCTGGGCCGCGGTCTCCGCCACCACCAGTGCCACCGGCTGGCCCGCGTAGCGCACCGCATCGGCGGCCAGCGCCGGGTACTCGGGCACGTGGATGGGCCGGCCGTCCGGGCGCTTCAGCGGCACCAGCCGCGGCCCGTAGCAGGGGATCGCGCCGATGCCGTCGGCAACGAGATCCCCGTGGTCCAGCACTGCGATGACGCCCGGAGCCGCGAGCGCCGCGTCCTTCGAGACGCCGTTGACCCGCGCGTGGGGATAGGGGGAGCGCGCCACCACGGCCCGGGCCTGGCCGGGCAGGCCCATGTCGTCGGTGTAGCGCCCGCGGCCGGTGAGCAGGCGCTGATCCTCCACCCGCGGGGCCGACTGTCCGAGTCCGAACTTCATGGGGTCTCCTCGAGGTGCCTGATGGCCGCGCGCGGCAGTCTACCGGGCTCTCGCGCACCCGATATGCTCTCTCCCTCCAGGGGGAGAGGGAGACAGGGAGCGCTCAGCGGCCGCGGAACACCGGCGGGCGCTTCTCCGCGAAGGCGCGCTTGCCCTCCTGGTAGTCCTCGCTGGCATGGCAGGCGTCCACCAGCGCCTGCACCCGGTCCCGGTCCCGCTGCCCGGGCGGCTTCACGGCTTCCACGATGGCGGCCTTCAGCGCCCGCACCGAGAGCGGTGCGCTGGCGGCGATGGCGCCGGCGAGATCGTCCACCGCCGCGTCCAGGGCGTGCGGCGGCGTTACCCGGTCCACCAGGCCCATGGCCGCGGCCTCGGCGGCGCAGTGCATCTGCCCGGTGAACAGCAGGCGCCGCGCCGCCGCCGCGCCGGCGGTGTCCACCACCAGCGACACGTCGTCGAGCTTGTAGCCGAGCCCGAGGCGTGCCGGCGTGATGGCGAAGCGGGCGTCGTCGGCGGCCACCCGCAGGTCGCAGGCCAGCGCAATCTCGAGGCCGCCGCCCACGCACGCGCCGCGGATGCGGGCAATGGCCGGCACCGGCAGGGTGCGCAGCAGCGCCATGGCGCGGGCGCTGACCGTGTCGTACTCGGCGTGGCGGGCCGGGTCGTCGCGCCAGGTGTCGAACTCGCGGATGTCGTTGCCCGCCGAGAAGGCCCTGTCACCGGCTCCGGTGAGCACCGCGACGCGCACGTGCGGGTCCTCGTGCAGCGCCTCCAAGGTGTCGCCCAGGGCGCGCCACATGGCAAAGCTCACGGCGTTGCGCCGCGCCGGGTTGTGCAGCGTGATGCGCACCACGTCGCCTTCGCGCCGGGTGTGGACGTCCGCAGCGTCGCTCATCGCGTCTCGGCCTCGCGCCGCGTGGAGGTGGACGGCCAGTGTCGCAGATCCGGCGCCACGCGGGACGCCACGGACCTTCGCCCGCGGACGGCACTGTCCGTAGAATCGCGCCTGGTTCCGCCGCCGAGGGGGCGCCCGGCGTGTCTGCCCGCAACTCCATCAAGGCTTTCGACTTCCTGCCGGGCCGTGTGCTGGCGAACCGGTACGAGGTGGCGAGCCGGCTGGGCCGCGGCTGGGAGGGCGAGGTGTACCTGATCCGCGAGCTCGCCACCGGCATCGAGCGTACCGCCAAGTTCTTCTTCCCCCACCGCAACCGCCGGGACAAGGCGGCGCTGTTCCACGCCAACAAGCTGCACGCGCTGCGCCACTGCCCCATGGTGATCCAGTACCACGCCCAGGACACGGTGCGCTTCCGGGGCGAGGACATCACCTTCCTGGTCTCCGAGTTCGTGGAAGGCGAGATCCTCTATCGGTTCCTCAAGCGCCAGCGCGGCGGTCGGCTGCCCCCGTTCCCGGCGCTGCACCTGCTGCACGCCCTGGCCAAGGGGCTCGAGTCCATCCACGGCACGAACGAGTACCACGGCGATCTGCACACGGAGAACATCATGGTGCAGCGCTACGGGCTCGGCTTCGAGCTCAAGTTCCTGGACATGTTCAACTGGGGCTCGCCCACCAAGGAGAACATGCGCCACGACGTGGTGGAGGCGATCCGGGTGTTCCACGAGGCGCTGGGCGGGCCGAAGCACTACGCCCGCCAGCCGCCGGAGGTGAAGACAATCGTGTGCGGCATGAAGCGCTCGCTCATCCTCAAGAAGTTCCGGAGCGCGGGCGAGCTTCGCTACCACCTGGAGAACCTGGTCTGGACCTGATCCGGGAGATTCCACGTGCCACTTCCAGACACCCCTCAGCTGGTCCTGTTCCTCGCCGCCGCCACCGCGCTCATCGTGGTGCCTGGGCCCGCGGTGTTCTACGTCCTCGCCCGCAGCATTGCCCAGGGGTCGGTGGCGGGGCTGGTGTCGGTTTTCGGCGTGGGGCTCGGCGCCATGGTGCACGTGGGTGCGGCGGCGCTGGGGGTGTCCGCCGTCGTCATGGCATCGGCGACCGCGTTCACCGTGCTCAAGTTCGCGGGCGCCGCGTACCTGGTGTACCTGGGCGTGCGTGCGTTCATGGAGCGCGACGAGACCACGGCCCTGCGCGCGGTGAGGCCGCGGCGCCTGTCCCGGGTGTTCGTGGACGGCGCCGTGGTGAACCTGCTCAACCCGAAGACGGCGCTGTTCTTCCTGGCCTTCCTGCCCCAGTTCGTGGATCCGGCGGCGGGCAGCGTGCCGGCGCAGTTCCTGGCCCTGGGGGCGCTGTTCGTGGTCATCGGCATCGTCAGCGACAGCGCCTACGCCGTGGCCGCGGGTGCCCTGGCGGCCCGCCTGCGCGGCAGCGAGCGCGCCGCACGCATCCGGCGCTGGTTCTCGGGCTCCGTCTACCTGGGCCTCGGCGCCGGCATGGCGCTGGCGGGCGGCGACGACACCGGCGGCCAGTGAATGCCTCGCGGCAGCGGGCGACGCGTGTCGGGCCCTGAGCCGGCGCGCCGTTCCCGGGCTTGCCGCGGGTCGCATCCGGCATCTGCTCCCGGCGCAGGCGTTTACAGGCGGCGGGAGCGCGGAGAGGATCGGGGACCTGGAAGGCCACAGGAAGGGCCCGTCGAGACGCCGGTCACGCCCATGCGCCGGATACGCCCCAAGCTGCCGATCCGGGCTGCCCTGTTGCTGTCAGTGCTGCTGGCGGCGGCCGTGTCCCGTGCGCCGGCCGCCGCCGAGCGCCCGCCGACGGGGCGCCTGGATCGCCTGGCCGCGTCGCTCCAGGACGAGCCCGCCGCGGTGCAGTCGGACTTTGCCGCAGTGGCCCTCGAGCAGGTGATCCTGGCCCACGAGCTCGAGTTCGGGCGTCTGAGCTTGCCGGGGCAGGTGAGCCGGCGGGAGCTCGCCAAGCAGATGCGCTGGGCGTCGGCGTTGAAGGCGTTCCTGGAGGACCTGTACGCGGTCCGGGACGAGCTGGACGCGGGCGCCGAGGTGGAGGTGCTGGTGGCGCCGCCGGCGCCGGTGCAGCTCCTGGTGGGGCAGCGACTGGTGCCGCTCACCGCGCCGCGCATCGACGACCCGGGCGCGCTGGACTCCGCCATCGTGGAGCTGTACTGCACCGCCTTCCCGTGCGACCCGGCGCTGCTGGAGCCGCCAGCGACCCAGGACGACCCGGCGGCGGTGACCGCCGAGACCGGCGGCTGGAGCTTCCGCGACGGCCTCGGCTCCACCTACGAGACCGTGGACGGGCTCGGCTTCATGTTCCCGGACGTGCGCCGGCGCGTCGCCAAGGAGCAGGCCTGCCTGCAGGTGCGCGAGGCGCTGCTGCGGCTGGTGGCGGTGCTCGCCGCGGATCGCGCCGCGGGCCGTGCCGTCGACTGGGAGAGCCTCGCGGTGGAGCCGCCCGCGCAGGGCGATGCCCGGCGGGTGCTGGTGCGCACCTCGGGCACGTTGCTGCGACTGGAGCTGCCCGCCCTGGCCCGCGCCCCCGGCGTGCTCGCCATCGCCCGGGAGTGGATCCGCGCCCGGGTCGAGGGCCGCGACTACCGCCAGCTCATCCCGCGGGCGGACCTGATGCTGGCGGGATTGCTCTGAGCCTGGTGTTCGCTGCCAGACGTTGCCATACGGGCTGGCGCGCAGGCTGCAGCGCGGGGGTCGACGCCTGAACTGTGCCTCCGTGGTTGAATCCGAGGCCGATCAGCCCGCGAGGGGCTGGCCGTCAGGCGCTGCGCTCGCGCGGGTTGAATACCCGCGGCGGGGCCGGCGGCAGCTTGCCGGGGAGCCGCGGCGGCGGCACGATCTCCACGTTGAGATCCCCCAGGTCCTCGAAGGCGCGCTTCACGAAGGGGTTCTTGAGGATTACCCGCGCGCCCTTGCGCAGCCCCTCGTCGATGTAGTCCTGCAGCTTCTGCGCCAGCACCGGTTTCCAGGGCAGGCGGTAGAAGCGCGGCTCCGGCGCGCCGTCGAGGATCAGCCACAGGTAGATGGCGTTGCCCTCGTCGAAGGACACGCCCAGCACCGTCGCCTCGTCCACGTGGCCCTTGAACCACTCGTGGGACATTGGCTTGGGCTGGCTCAGGATCTCGGTCAGCGTGACATAGCCGAGCGGCACGAAGGCCGCCACCAGGCCCACCGCCACGGCGCGCAGCCGCGCCGGGCGCGGTGCCCACACGGCGATGCTCGCCAGCACCGCCACCACCGCCAGGAGCACGCAGAAGAAGACGTAGACCGCGTCCATCACCACCTCGCCGTGACCATCGCCCGCCGGATGCTGTTCACGCTGCCCTCCACCAGGTCGCCATCGGCGGTGAGGCGGAAACGCGTGGCCGTCTCCTCCTGGTTGCGCCGGGTGAGCAGCACCTCGGTCTTCACGATGGGCAGCAGCAGCTCGTAGCGCCGCTTCACGCTCACCACCACGTTCACCGGCACCGCGGCGCCCGTGGGCAGCGGGCCGTACATGTGCACGTTGACGATGTACTCGCCCTCGGGGATGCCGCGGCTGTAGCTGATCTCGTAGTTCTTGTCGGTGACGTCGCCCTCCCGGCCCAGGTCGTCGCGCAGCAGGTTGAAGTAGCGACTGCCCTGGTTGAAGAAGCCCACCGGGACGTCGCCGGGCGCCTGCACCCAGAGATCCACGTCCGCGTCCAGCTCGCCGGGCCAGTGGATCTCCACCACCACGTTGCCCGGCGCCTTCTGCTCCTCGGTTTTCTGCTCCTTGCGCGCGAGATGCGGCAGCAGCATCACCACCATGGCCACGAATCCGATGAGCGCCAGCAGCAGCACGTCGCGGAAGACGGTGCCACCGCTCTCGTCATCGAACTCGTCAGCCTCCCACACGTTCCTCACCGAGGGCCACGGTGGCGTCGTAGAGCTGCACGCAGCCGGTGGCCAGCATGCGGTAGCCGACCATCAGCCACACGTGCAGCACCGCGCCGAACAGCGTGGTGTAGAGCGCGATGGACATGCCGTGGATGAGGGTGGACACCATGGGCGCCACCTTGTCCACGTTGCCGGTGAGCGCAGGGTCCACGCCGGAAAGGGCGACGATGAAGCCGATCACCGTGCCCACCAGGCCGAGGAACACGAGCGCGCTGGCCACGTGGCGCACCACGGCGGTGGGGTGGACGATGCGCAGGCGCAGCAGTCCCGCCTGCACCACGCGCGCGTCCGCAGGGCGGCCGTGGATGGCATGCAGGTACTCCGCGGAGGTGGACCCGGGTCGCGGGTGACCCCCGCGCACGTGGTCGAGCGCCCGGTTCACCGCCACCACCTGCAGCGTGCACAGGGCAAGGCCGTAGAGGAACACCGCACCGATCACGCCGCTCAGCCACAGGGTCTCGCCGCTGGCGGCACCGTCCAGCCAGCCCTGGGCCCAGGTCGCCGCCAGCAGCCCGAAGGCGACCACGTTCAGCAGCGCGAAGCGCAGCACGAGCAGGTACCGCCGCAGCCGCCCCGCGAGACCCGGCGCCGCCGTCGCTTGCGGTGTCAGGGGCGCCACCAGGCTCGCGTCGTTCATGCCGCTCTCCTGCGGCTGCCAGTCTGCCGCGTCGTCATTCTACGCTGCGCCGTGGGTGGAAAACGGGCGGCGCGGGGCACCTTCAGTGGTGGCTCGCCACCGTTCGCGGCGTGCCGTTCCA
Organism: Gammaproteobacteria bacterium; assembly: GCA_041593595.1. Classification (GTDB taxonomy): domain Bacteria; phylum Pseudomonadota; class Gammaproteobacteria; order HK1; family HK1; genus JBFHNV01. The sequence goes on along the minus strand of JBFHNV010000131.1, from coordinate 1,128 downwards.
ATCCCTTAGACATCGAAATATAGTCCCGGCCAAGGCCCGCCAGTGGCCGCCCGCGGAATGAAGGAGGGAGGAGACCATGGCAATCACACGACTGGTGCTGGGCGCGCTGCTGCTCGCCTGCGGCACCGCAGCACACGCCGAGAGCTTCAACGTCACCATCTCCGGTGCGAGCCCGGGCGGGCTGTGGTCGCGCATCGGCAAGGGCATCGACGCCGCCATCGCTGCGGCCCACCCCGGCTCCACCATTACCTACCAGACCTCCAGCGGCGGGCTCGCCAACGTGCCGCTGGTGGCGAACGGGCGCGTGCCCATGGGCATGGCCACCGACGGCGAGCTGACGCTGGCCTGGACCGGCCAGGAGCCATTCAAGGCGCCCATCAAGAGCGTGCGCGTGCTGTTCCGCACCTACCTGCCGGCGGCGCGCTTCCAGGCCACCCACCTGCTCATGAACAAGGAGTTCGCCGACGAGCACGGCATCGAGACCTTTGCCGACCTGGTGGCGAAGAAGCCGCCGGTGCGTGTCGCCATCAACCGTCGCGGCAACATGGACAGCGACATCTCGCGCCTGCTCATGGAGGAGATGGGCGTTGACGAGAAGGCGATCGAGTCCTGGGGCGGACAGCTGGTGCACGCGGCGTCGCGGGAGATCACCTCCCTGCTGCTGGACCGGCGCATCGACTTCGGCAACTTCGGTATCGCGTACAAGCACCCGCGGGTGCGCGAGATCGCCGCCGGCATCACGCCCATGGTGCCGGTGATGCCGCGCGAGGTGGTGGAGAAGGTGGCAAAGAAGCTCGGCGGCGAGGTGTGCACCATCGAGGCCCGCGAGTACGAGTTCCTGGACCGGGACTTCCACACCATCTGCGTGGGCCAGATCATCCTCGTCAACGAGAACATGCCCGACGACGAGGCCTACCGGCTGACGAAGGCCGTGGTGGAGCAGATCGAGCAGTTCAAGACCGCCCACAGGCTCATCGCCAAGACCGCCACGCCGCAGGTGCTGGCCACTCCCGGCATCGCGCCGCACCACCCGGGTGCGCTCAGGTACTTCAAGGAGGCCGGGCTCGCCCGGTGACGCGCCGGCGCGCCGGATCGGGGCGGCCCGCGCGGGGCGCCCCGGGGCCCTGC
>JBFHNV010000130.1:0-17354 GCA_041593595.1 Gammaproteobacteria bacterium | reverse complement strand
CGGCGCGGCACCGGCGCCAGGGCAGCGGGCAGGGCAGCCCGCGCCGCCCCGGGGCCCACCGCCCCCGCGAGCCAGCCGAGGAGCTCAGCCTCGTCCGGCCGCCGGCCCCGGTTGAAGGGATCGATGACCCGCACCTGGCCGGCGCCCCGCTGGCCCACCAGGAAGTGGCCGGGGAAGCCCAGCGGGTCCAGGGCAAGACCCAGGCGCCAGCCCACCTCCAGGTACACCAGGCTCAGCGTGATGGGGATCCCGGTGCGCCGCTCCAGCACCTGGTTGAGGTAGCTGTTGCGGGGGTCGTAGTAGGCCCGCGCGTTGCCGGTGAATCCCTGCACCCGGAACAGCTCGTGGTCCAGCGCGGCGAGGAGGGTGTCGCCGTGCGCGCCGCGGCCCGCCCGGCGCTGCGCGGCAGTCGCCATGGCGTCCAGGCGGGCGAGGCAGGCGATCTCGTCCAGGTCCGGGTACTCGTCACGGGCGATGGCCAGCGCGGCGCGGGCGAGGTCGATCTCGGCGTCGGGACAGCGGGCCCAGTGCTGGAGGTCGCTCATGGCGTCTGCCAGATGCACGGGATCGTGGTGCGGGACGGCCACCCGCGAGGCCTCGTATACCATATCTGCCACCATGGACAGGCAACGCAAGCCGTTCGAGACCCGGCAGATCAAGATCGCGCCGGCAACCGCCGGCGCCCGCGGCAACGGGGTGTTCGCCCTGGAGCCCATCGCCGCCGGCGAGGTGGTGGACGCGTGCCCGTGCATCGATCTGGACGTCGCTGCCTGCGACCAGGTTCGCGGGACCCCCATCGACGATTACTACTTCTTCCATCCCGGGGACGAGGAGCGGGGCCTGCTGGCTCTCGGGCTCGCCAGCCTCATGAACCACAGCGAGGCGCCCAACACCGGCACCCGTTACCACCACGACCCGGCGCTGGGCTGGATCGTCCTGGTGGATGCGACGCGGGACATCGCCGCGGGCGAGGAGATCACCCGACGCTACGCCTGCCCGCCCTGGTTCGAGCCGCGCTGACGACCGGTCACGGAGGGGCTCTCGGCCCGGGCGCAGCCCGGCTTGGGTGAAAATCTGTCTAGGCAAAACCTGGCGGGCTCCACTCGATTAGGTAGTATGTCGAGATATTGTCGAATTCAGGAGTCAGACATGGACATCGCCGGGATCATCGCGAGCCCTTCCACCCACTACCCCAGCCCTGTCGACCTGGTGGCGGATCCGCGTCTCAGCGCCCGGGACAAGCGCCGGGTGCTGGCCAGCTGGCGCGACGAGGCGCGGCTGCTCCAGCAGGCCGAGGACGAGGGCCTCCAGGGCGCGGACACGGCGGCGCTGCAGGACCTGCTGTACGCCGCCCGGGAGGCGCTGGACGCCGAGCCGGTCGTGCTCGAGCCGGGCACGCGAAAGGTGGCCGGGATCTACGGCAGCGGCGCGGACGCCCGCCAGGCGCGTGCCGCGCTCGAGGAACGGCTGAGCGCTGACGCGGCCATCGACCTCGTCGCGCCCGGTCAGGACGTGATCATCGCCACCGCCGGCCATGGCGAGCCCACGCCCAGCGGTGGCAACGGCGTGTCGGACGACGCGGTGCGGGGCGGCGCCGCCGGCGCGGGCGCGATGGCTGCGGGGCTCGGTGCCCTGGCGGCCACCGGCGTGCTGATCACCGCGCCGCTGGCTCTCGGCCTGGCGGGAGTGGGTGGCCTGCTGGGCAGCGCCGCGGCCGCCGCCGGATCCCTGTCGCTGCGGGACCCGGACTTCGTCGCGCTCCTGCGCGAGGCTGCAGGGCACGGCCACTGGATCCTGCTGGCCCAGGTCTCGTCCGAGAGCGAGGCCCTGGCGGTGCAGGACGCGCTGGCCGGCACGCGTGCCGCCGAGACCATCGACCACGGCGGCGTGCGCCAGGCCGTCGGACACTGAGCGTCGCGGCTGCCCGGATCAGGAGCCGCCTGGGATTCCGCATCCGCCCGGGATCGACATCGACGCGTGAACCCGGTGCCGAGGTTGATGCGGATCAGTGCGCCTCGGCCGCGTCGGCCTCGGCCTTGCTGTCGTGGCGAACGCCGTGCTCGTGCTCCGGGGGCGCGTAGAAGGTGAAGAGTTTGAGCGCCCGATCCCCCGTGTTGATGAAGTTGTGCTCCACACCGGCGTGCACGAAGACCAGGTCGTTCGCCTGCACGGGCATCCTGCTGCCGTCCAGGATGGCCTCGCCCGTGCCGGCCACGAAGACCAGCACCTGGTCATGCTCCTCGTGCACCTCCGCGCCAATCTCCTGGCCGGGCGGGATGGACATGAGCACCACCTGACCCTTGCTGCCGGTCATGAGCACCTGGCGAAACGCATCGTTGTCGAGCGTCGCGCGCAGGATCGGAACGGACGTGGGATTGGAATCGCTGGCCATGGGTGCACCTCGTGCGGTTGTGGGCTCGGGCGTCGCACGCTACCCGTGGCGCTCGCCATGCGCATGCGGAGATCGCGCCGGCCACCGGGGCGACGTCCAGGTAGCCGGCCCATACGACGGAGGAACCAGGAGGACCATGACATGAGCAACGCTACGGAGAAGTCCATCGAACGCTTCATGAAGGCGTTGAGGACGCGCAACCCGCATCAGCAGCAGTTCCATCAGGCGGTGCACGAGGTGGTCTGCTCCACGATGCCCCTCTACCTGGACAACCGCGCGTGGCGCGACGCGGCGGTGCTGGAGCGGATGACGGAGCCGGACCGGATCCTCGGCTTCCGGGTGACCTGGGAAGCGGATGATGGCTGCCTGCGCGTGAACCGCGCCTGGCGGGTGCAGTTCAGCCACGCGCTCGGACCCTACAAGGGTGGGCTGCGCTTCAGCCCGCACGTGGATACGGACGTGCTCAAGTTCCTGGGCTTCGAGCAGACCCTCAAGAACGCGCTCACCGGTCTGCCCATGGGCGGGGCCAAGGGCGGGGCGGACGTGGATCCCAAGACGCTTTCGGAGCGGGAGCTGATGCGGTTCTGCCAGTCGCTGATGGCGGAGCTGCACCGGCACATCGGACCGGACACGGACGTCCCGGCCGGCGACATCGGCGTCGGCGAGCGCGAGATCAGCTGGCTGTTCGGCCAGTATCTCAGGCTGCGCAACGTGTGGGCCGGCGTGCTCACCGGCAAGCACTGCAGCTTCGGCGGCAGTGCCGGACGGTCGGAGGCGACGGGCCACGGCTGCGTCTATTTCCTGCGCCAGATGCTGGAGCACGCAGGCGAAGGTCTGGAGGACAAGCGCATCGCCGTCAGTGGCTCCGGGAACGTGTCGCTGCACGCGGCCGGCAAGGCGCTGGGCCAGGGCGCGCGGGTGGTCACGCTCAGCGACTCGGACGGCTTCGTGCACGCCCCGGACGGCTTCAGCGACGAGCAGCTCGAGGCGGCCCGGGCCCTGAAGCTCGATCGGCGCGGGCGCATCGGCGAGCTGGCCGAGGACGACGACGGCCTCGAATACCACGCCGGCAAGAAGCCCTGGGGCGTCGACTGCGACGTGGCGCTGCCCTGCGCCACCCAGAACGAGCTCGACGAGGAGGATGCCGCGACGCTGCTGGACAACGGCGTGGTGGCCGTGTGCGAGGGCGCCAACATGCCGCTGACCGCGGGTGCCGCGGGCCGCGTTCGCGAGCGTGAGGTGCTGTACGCGCCGGGCAAGGCCGCCAACGCCGGTGGTGTCACGGTGAGCGGGCTCGAGCAGAGCCAGAACGCCACCCGCGTGAGCTGGAGCCGCGACGAGGTGGACACCCGGCTGCAGGAGATCATGCGGGACCTGCACGAGAAGTGCGTGGAGCACGGCAGCAACGGCGACCGCGTGGACTACGTGCACGGGGCGAACCGCGCGTCCTTCATCAAGGTGGCGGACGCGACGCTGGCCTACGGAGCGGTGTGATGCGGCCCGGCTACCCGCCCGGCGGTGGCGGCGTCTGCACGGCGGCACCCAGCGCCCGCGCCACCTCCCGCGCCGCCACCGCCATGCCGCGCCGGTTCCAGTGGGTGTCGTCGCGCCAGTACACCGTCTCGCCTGCGGGGGCCGCCGCGGCGGCGGCCTCCACCAGCGCCGGCGTCAGGTCCGTGCACCGCGCGCCGGTGGCGTTGCACAGGCGCGCGAGGAAGGTCCAGCGGGCGTGGGGCAGCGCCGCGCCGGCGTGGTACACGCGGAACTTGGTGGGGATGAAGAACACCCGGTGGCTGCCCGCGAGGGCTGCCCGCAGGCGCTGCGTGTAGGCGGGGTCCGGCGCGTAGCCCGCGGCCCGGCTGACCTCCACGTATTCGCGATAGAACGCGGCAGGCCGGCCTGCCATCTGGCCCATGATCACCTGCGCGCCCTCGTCCACGTCCGTGCCGTGCCGCCAGCGTCGGTACACGGACGCGGTGAAGCGGTACACGCCGGTGTGGGACCACATGCGGAACCAGCGCTTGTAGAGGCGGTGCACCAGGGGTCGGGTGGTGGGGGGGCGGTAGCGGCCGTGGACCGGGAAGTCGTTGCCTTCGAAGAGGAACAGCAGCACCTTGGCGGCGTCGCCGTGATCGGCACGGAACGCCTCCACGTAGGCCAGGTAGTCGTCCAGATCGCCAGGGTGACCCAGGTGGTAGGCGCGCACGCCGTGCACGCGGGCGAGCTGCTCGCCCAGGAGGTCCTCCTGGGTGTTGGAGTTGCCGGCGATGAAGGAGTCGCCCACCAGGAGGTACGGCTCCCCCGCGTAGTCGGCGCGGTTGCGGAAGCCCCGCGCGTCGGTCACGAACTCGACCGGGCGGGGCTCCGCGATGTCCTCCCGCGTCATGGACTGGAGATCGCCGTGGGGCATCCGCATCTGGAGGCGCCGCTCGGGCTCGTAGGCCGCGTGGTCGCGGCGGGTGTCGTGGGTGGCGAGCCGCTCATGGGGGCGGTAGTAGACCGCCGATTCCCAGTCCACGAGGGCCAACATGCCGGCATACAGCAGCGTGGCGACCGCGAGGCTCGCGGCCACCAGCAGGCCGTTGCGTGCACCGATGAACGCGTAGAACACGCCCAGCAGCACGGTGCCGGCGACGGGGACCAGTGGCGGCAGCCCGAAAGCCAGCAGCGTGTGGAAGGTGATGAGCAGCGCCGCCGCGTGCCACGGCCAGGCGCGGGACCGGCGCGTCACGGCCCCGCGAAGACCGGGCCGCGATCGGGTGCGGGTACGCGACGGCGCGGCATGCTGGCGGGAGACGGTCCTCGGCGGGACGCGCTTCGGCGACCCGTCGGGAGAGTCTAATACAGTGCGTCCCGCGCCCCGCGTGGTAGGGTCCCGCCGCGCCGCCGGATGGCCCGGGCGTTACACTGGGCGGGCTTCGCGGCTCGTCCCGGGATTGCCTGCTTGGAACACGTTCAATGCATCGTCGTCGGCGCCGGCGTGGTGGGCCTCGCGGTGGCCCGCCGCCTGGCCATGGCCGGGCGCGAGGTGCTGATCCTGGAGGCCGAGGAGGCCATCGGCACCGGCGTCAGCTCGCGCAACTCCTGCGTCATCCATGCCGGCATCTACTACGAGCGTGACAGCGTGAAGGCCCGGGTGTGCGTGCCCGGCAAGCATGCCCTGTACGAGTACTGCGCCACGCACGGCGTCTCCCACCGGCGCACCGGCAAGCTCATCGTGGCCACCGACGAGAGCCAGCTGCCGGCGCTCACGGCGCTGAAGGCCAAGGCCGCCGCCAACGGCGTGCCGGATCTCGAGCCCCTCTCCAAGGCGCAGGCCCGCGAGCTCGAGCCCGAGGTGGTGTGCGCCGGCGCCATGCTGTCGCCCTCCACCGGCATCGTTGACGTGCACGAGCTGATGCTGGCGCTGCTGGGCGACGCGGAGAGCCACGGGGCCATGCTGGCGCTGGCGACCCGGGTCACCGGTGGCGAGGTGGGCGGGCGGCGCATCGTGGTGGAGGCGGGGGAGGGCGAGGACCAGCGTGTCTCCTGCGACGTGCTCGTGAACAGCGCCGCCCTGGGCGCCCAGGCCGTGGCCCGTTCCCTGCGCGGCCTGGACCCGGGCACCATCCCGCCGCTGCACTACGCCAAGGGCAACTACTTCTCGCTCATGGGCCGCACGCCCTTCTCGCGGCTCATCTACCCGATGCCGGACGGCGCCTGGCTGGGGGTGCACTCCACCCTGGACCTGGCGGGCCGCTGCCGCTTCGGACCGGACCTGCACTGGGTGGACGCGCTCGACTACGACGTGGACGATCGGGCCCTGCCCGACTTCTACGACTCCATCCGGCGCTGGTGGCCGGGACTGGCGGACGGCGCGCTGCAGCCGGACTACACGGGGATCCGGCCGAAGCTCTACGCCAGGGGGGAGCCGGCCGCCGACTTCGTGATCCAGGGCCCGGCCGTGCACGGCGTGGCGGGGCTCGTGAACCTGTACGGCATCGAGTCGCCGGGGCTCACGTCCGCGCTCGCAATTGCCGGGGAGGTGCTGGCCCTCGCGGAGCAGGTCGCACCGGCCGCCGCGGAGATGGCGCGATGAGCATGACCCACGTGCTGGTGCTGATCACCGTGTTCACCTCGGCCAGCGGCGTGCACAGCCAGACGGCGTTCAAGGAGTTCGCGGATCGCGAGGCCTGCGAGCAGGCCGCGGCCGCCATCCGCCAGGGCGTCGTGGGAGTGTCCGGCACCCTTGGGCGCGAGGTCATCGCCCAGTGCCATCCCCTGGGCAGCACGCAGCGGTGAGCCGCGGGTGAGTACCGCCGACGCCACGCGCGACACGCTGCCGGATCCCGACCGGGTGCTGGACGTGAAGGGACTGAGCTGCCCCATGCCGTTGTTGCGCGCCAAGCTCGTGCTGCAGGAGCTGGAGCCGGGCCAGCACCTGCGGGTGCTGGCGACGGATCCCCACTCGGTGATGGACTTCGAGGCCTTCTGCGCGAAGACCGGTCACGGGCTGCTGGAGCACCGGGAAGAGCAGGGCGTGTTCACGTTCCTGCTGCGCCGGCGCTGAATCCGTTCCGCCGATGGAGGGTGCCGCGCGCATGACCTTCGAGACCCTGCCGCTGGCGGCGCTGCGGTCGCGCCACGGCAACAAGTGGCAGCGCTTCGACGACGACGTGATCCCCGCCTGGGTGGCGGACATGGACTTCGCACTGGCGCCGCCCATCCGCGAGTGCCTGGCCTCGGCCGTGGAGCGCCACGACTTCGGCTACCCGCTGTACGCGCGCAACGACCCCCTGCCCGAGGTGTTTGCCGAGCGCATGCGCCAGCGCTTCGGCTGGAACCCGGATCCGGCCGGCGTCGTGCTGGTCACCGACGTGGTGCAGGGCTTCTACATCGTGCTCGACTGGCTGAGTGCCCCCGGCGCGGGGGTGGTGGTCAACACGCCCCTGTATCCCCCGATCCTGCAGGGCATCGAGCAGACCGGCCGGCGACTGGTGCGCAGCCCGCTGCTGCGCGACGGCGACGGCTGGGCCCTGGACGCCGACGGGCTGGCCGCCGCGGTGGACGCCGCCACCCGCTTCCTGGTGCTGTGCAATCCCCACAACCCCAGCGGCCACGTGTTCTCCCGCGCGGAGCTGGAGACCGTGGCGTCGCTGGCCGAGCGCCACGATCTGGTGGTGATCGCCGACGAGATCCACGCGGACCTGATCTACCCGGGTGCCCGCCACGTGCCCTTCGCGACGTTGTCGCCGGAGATCGCCCGGCGCACCGTCACCTTCACCTCCGCCAGCAAGGCGTTCAATACCGCGGGGCTGCGCTGCGCGGTGGCGCACTTCGGCGACCCGGCGCTGAAGGCCGGCTTCGAGAGCCTGCCCTCGCGGGTGCGCGGCGGCCTGGTGGCGTACGGGGCGGAGGTCACGCGAGTAGCCTGGCAGCGCTGCCAGCCGTGGCTGGACGAGGCCCTGGTCTACCTCCAGGGCAACCGCGACCTGGTCGCCCGCACGGTGGCCGAACGCATGCCCGGCGTGGGCTTCGCGCCGCCGCGCAGCACCTACCTGGCGTGGCTGGACTTCCGCGGCCTGGGGCTGAATCGCGATCCCCACGAGTACTTCCTGGAGAAGGCCCGGGTGGGCCTCAGCGAGGGCCCCATGTTCGGCCCCGAGGGCGTGGGCTGCGCGCGGCTCAACTTCGCCACCGACCGTGCCATTCTGGCCGAGATCCTGGACCGCATGGTGCGGGCGCTGGCCTGATCCCGCCGGGGCGGCCCGGGTCGCGAGATGCGGGCGGGCGGCTTACACCCGCCTTACAGATCCCTTACAGCACCGCGTGGCGCGTTCAACGCCACGGCGTGCCCCCCTAGACTGGCGGCGACACCCGGGATTCCCATGGAGCGGGGACCCGGCGCCGGATCGGACGGACGGACACGAGGAGAGAACAATGAACCGCATCCTGATCGCCGAACATCATCACCTGGTGCGCGAAGGGATCTCGCGCCTGCTGGAGGGCGAGCCCGCGATGGTCCTGTGCCGGCCCGCGGCCCACACCGACGCGCTGCTCGCCGGCCTGCGCGAGTGCCGTCCCCGGGTGGTGTTGCTGGACCTGCACCTGCCGCCAGCGGGCGGGCTGGAGGCGCTGCGCCGGGTGCACAGGGCGCAGCCGCGGGTGCGGGTGATCTGCATGGGGCTCACGCGTCACGCGCCGTGGCCGGCGCGGCTGCTGGAGCAGGGTGCCGCCGGCGTGCTGACCCTGGGCTGCACCCGCGACGAGCTCCTGGAGTCCATCCGCTGCGTGGCCCGCGGGCAGGTGTTCGTGAGCGCCGAGCTGGCCCGGGCCCTGGTGCAGTCCCGGCTGGCCCCCGGCCGGGAGCCGGTGTCGGATCTGAGCCCGCGGGAGCTGGCGGTGATGAAGATGGTGAGCGAGGGCCGCCCTCCGAAGGAGATCTCCGACCAGCTGTGCATCAGCCCGAAGACCGTGAGCACCTACCGCAGCCGCGTGTGCCGCAAGCTGGGGGTGGCCAACGACGTGCAGCTCACCCACCTGAGCCTCCAGCATGGCCTTATAGAGTATCGATATTGCTCTTGAAACAATATTTTATGGAAGTAACCTGACGTTACTTCGAGATAACGGCGGACACCCCACGCCGCGCCGCCCGCGGGCCGGGGCCGGGCCCCTCCCCCGGAGTGGCCACGCCGCGGGCGGTTGCCTTCCGGCGACCGCATGGCCACGGTACATTCGCGCCACAGCAACGCCCGGAGCCCTGCCCCCCGTGGACGGCGAGACGCCACCGTTCGACGCCGATGCCTTCCTGCGCACGCTCACCGGCAACCCGGGGGTGTACCGCATGCTGGACGCCCGTGGGCGCGTGCTCTACGTGGGCAAGGCGCGCAACCTCAAGAAGCGCGTCACGAGCTACTTTCGCGCCGCCGCCACCCTGCAGCCCAAGACCCAGGCGCTCATGAACAACACCGCCCGGGTGGAGGTCACCGCCACCCACACGGAGACCGAGGCGCTGCTGCTCGAGAACAACCTCATCAAGGAGCACCGGCCGCGCTACAACATCGTGCTGCGCGACGACAAGAGCTTCCCGTACATCTACCTGAGCACCCATCAGACCTTCCCGCGCCTCGCCTTCCACCGCGGCGCCCGCGACGGCAAGGGCCGTTACTTCGGGCCCTACGCCAGCGCCGGCGCCACCCGCGAGACCCTCACCCAGCTGCAGAAGCTGTTCCGGGTGCGCCAGTGCCGGGACTCCTTCTTCAGCAACCGCTCGCGCCCCTGCCTGCAGTACCAGATCAAGCGCTGCACGGCGCCCTGCGTGGGCTACGTGGACGAGGCCGGCTATGGGGAGGACGTGCGCCACGCGGAGATGTTCCTGGAAGGCAAGAGCGAGGAGATGGTGAGCGAGCTGGTGGCGCGCATGGAGAAGGCGAGCGGTGCACAGGAGTACGAGCTGGCGGCCCGCTACCGTGACCAGATCCAGGCGCTGCGCCGGGTGCAGGAGCGCCAGTACGTGTCCGGTACCCGCGGCGACGTGGACGTGGTGGCGGCGCTGGCCCGCGACGGGGCGGCGGTGGTGGAGCTGATCGTCATCCGCAACGGCCAGAGCCTGGGCTCGCGCAGCATCTTCCCGGCCCACTCCGCCGGCGCCAGCGCGCGGGAGCTGCTGCAGGCCTTCCTGCCCCAGTACTACCTGGCCCGGCGCGGCCAGCGACCCATCCCCGACGAGATCCTGCTGGCGGAGCCGGTGGACGACATGGACATGCTGGAGCGTGCCTTCTGCGAGGCCGCCGGGCGCAAGGTGAGCGTGCGCGATCGGGTGCGCACCGACCGCGCGCGCTGGGTGGAGATGGCCCGCAGCAACGCGGAGCTGGCCCTCGCACGGCGCATCGCGGATCACAGCGACATGGGCGAGCGCTTCGACGCCCTGCACGACGCCCTGGACCTGCCCGAGCCCCCGGCGCGCATCGAGTGCTTCGACGTGAGCCACACCGGGGGCGAGGCCACGGTGGCGTCGTGCGTGGTGTTCGAGCGCGAGGGGCCGGTGAAGTCCGACTACCGCCGCTTCAACATCAAGACCGTGGCGCCGGGCGACGACTACGGCGCCATGCGCGAGGCCCTGTCGCGACGCTACACCCGGGTCAAGCGCGAGGAGGGGCGGCTGCCGGACCTGCTGCTGGTGGACGGCGGCAAGGGCCAGCTCGCCGAGGCGGTGGCGGTGCTGCAGGAGCTGCAGCTCGAGGACCTGGCGGTGGTGGCGGTGGCCAAGGGCAGCGCCCGGCGCCCCGGCCAGGAGATCCTGCACGCGCCGGGGCGCGCGCCGCTCGCGCTGGACTCCGGCTCGAAGGCGCTGGCGCTGATCCAGCAGGTGCGCGACGAGGCCCACCGCTTCGCCATCACCGGCCACCGCACGCGGCGCGGCAAGGCCCGCAAGGGCTCGGTGCTCGAGCACATCCCCGGCGTGGGCCCGAAGCGGCGCCAGCGCCTGCTGCGGGAGTTCGGGGGCCTGCAGGGACTGTCCCGCGCCGGAGTCGAGGACCTGGCCCGGGTGGGCGGCATCAACCGCACCCTCGCCAAGGCCATCTACGACGCCTTCCGGGAGGGCGGGTGAACGTCCCCAATACCCTGACCCTGCTGCGCATCGGCCTGATTCCGGTCCTGCTGGTGCTGTTCTTCCTGCCCTACAAGTGGTCTCCGGTGGCCGCGGCCGGGGTGTTCGGCGTCGCCGCGCTCACCGATTTGCTGGACGGCTGGCTGGCCCGCAGGCTCAGCCAGATCTCCGCCTTCGGCGCCTTCCTGGACCCGGTGGCGGACAAGCTGATGGTGAGCTGCGCCCTGGTGGTGCTGGTGCAGGCGGATCCCCGCCCGGCCCTGGCGGTGGCGGCGGCCATCATCATCGGGCGCGAGATCGCGGTCAGCGCCCTGCGCGAGCTCATGGCCCAGCTCGGCCAGCGGGCGCGGGTGGCGGTGGCCAGCGTGGGCAAGGTCAAGACGGTGCTGCAGATGGTGGCCATCCTGCTGATGCTGCTGCGGGAGCCCCTTCTGGGCTTGCCGGTGTACGAGCTCGGCTACTGGTTGCTGATGGCCGCGGCGGTGCTCACCCTGTGGTCCATGGGGGTGTACCTGAAGGCCGCCTGGCCGGCCATCCGCCCGGGGGCGCCGCTGGAGCGCTGACACGCCATCCCCGCCGGGCTTCCCCGGGCGCCGGCTGGGGAATCCTTGACAGGGTAGGGGCCGTCCTTAGAATTGCGAGGCTTGACGGCGGGAATAGCTCAGTTGGTAGAGCACAACCTTGCCAAGGTTGGGGTCGCGAGTTCGAGTCTCGTTTCCCGCTCCAGAATCACGCGATGCCTGGCCAAGACCCCGCTCCGGGGTCTTGGCGTTTCTGGGGATCGCTACCATCCAAGGGCTGGGTGGCAGAGTGGTCATGCAGCGGCCTGCAAAGCCGTGTACGCCGGTTCGATTCCGACCCCAGCCTCCATCTCCCCGCCTGCCGCGTTGTTATCCTGACGCCGGTCGCCCCGCGCCCGCCCGGGTGGCGGAACTGGTAGACGCTGCGGACTTAAAATCCGCTTCCGAAAGGAGTCCGGGTTCGAGTCCCGGCCCGGGCACCATCGCCGCATCGTGGAGCGGACACGGCCTGAGCGGCACCGCGCCCCGGGGTGCGCGCCGCGCATCCCGAAGGCGCCGTTGGCCAGCTCCGTCAGCCCGGTGCGAGGGCCGTGGTCTGCAGGCCGCTCGCCGCGGGCCCGTCCTCGACGAGGCGGCACCCGAACACCTGCACGACCCGGGCCTCGTCGGACTCGCGGTCGTTCACGTCGTGCGCGGCCGCGGTGCCGCCCAGCGCGGCGGACCACTGCTCGCCGAAGGGGACGTAGCGCACGTCCAGACCGGGGAAGCTGTCGAGCAGCAGCCGCTTCACCGTTCGGATCCGCTGCTTGGAGAGGTACAGGTTGTGCGCCATGGTGCCGGTCGGACTGGCAAAGCCCGCCAGGTAGATGCGCATGCCGCGGGTGCCGGCGCCACGGAGTATGCGGCCGTTCACGGCTGCCAGGAACTCGCGGGAGTCGAACTCGTCCACCGGCTCGGCGCTGTTGATCCCGAAGTGCACCGCGATGGGGCGGCTGGTGTTCACGCGCCGCTCATGGCATGCCCGGAACTCCTCCATGAAGGGCGGCAGGTCCGAACGCGATTGCCTGGCCGACAGGATGCCCGCGAAGTAGGCCTTCAGGAGCTCGTCACCGGTCGCCGAGCTCGTGGCAATCGACGCTTCGATAGCATCGAGACGGCTCGTGAACTGGCGCGCCATGGTCGCCTGCCAGGCACTCGCCAGCTCCCGCAGCGTCACGGGATCTGACGTGCCCCTGACCGGGCCTGTGCCGAGGAACTGCTCGAGGGACGTGGCGATACGGTCGGCGGCCGGGACCGACTTCGCGGGTTCCTGAAGGCAGCGTGCAGTGGGTGCGCCGCGCACGGAGCTGCTCTGCACGCAGCGCAGATCGGACCGGGCGAAGCGGTACGTCTCGCGCGTATCGCGATCGTAGAACCACTCGTGGCTGTTGCTCTTGAACAGGCTGACCAGGTCGCTCAGCGGTGGCTGCTTGTCGCGATAAATGGTGAGTGCGCTGGCCCCGAAGTACTCGTCCAGCGACGGCTTCCAGGCTGCCATCACCACGGTGAGCATGGCCGCGATCACCACGCCCGAGCAGACCTGGAGCCAGTGCCCCTTGTATTCACGGGGAATCCGCGGTCCCCGCTCGAGGGCGGCCAGGCCGGCCTCGATGCACGTGCGCAGTTGTGCGCCGCAGGCGGGACCGATGGCTTCGTCAGCGCGCTCTGGCGCGGTGCGCAGCACGCGCCGCTGCGCGATCACGGCCAGCGCGACCGATGCAATCAGTCCGAGCAGCCCCACCATCCCGTACTGGGCGCCCACCACGGCAAGCTCGGCGATCTGCAGGTTTCCGAACTCATCGAGACTGAATCCGAACGACACGCTGAGAGCGATCAGGTACAGCATGCCGACGACCGTCAGCACCGCGTACACGAAACCGCTGGCTCGCAACGGGTCCTTGAACAGCGCGGCCTTCAGGTGGCGGAACCAGCTCGTCGCGCGGGCCTGGTGGACCCGGCGCAGGAAATTGTGCAGCGTCGAGATACGCGTCATGCAGCGCTCGTGGCTCTCCGCGAGCCGCTTCCTGGCGTCTCTGGCGGCGGCCTCCTGGCCGTCGATGCGGCCCCGCAGCCGTCGCCGCTGGACGCGCAGCGCGGCATCTTCCACGTCCGCCACTGCGACGAGTGCATCCTTGATCCCGGCGAACGCGCTCTCGATCTCCTCGATCGTCGTGACGGATTCCGAGAGCGTGCGCAGCGTGCCGCGAATGGCCTCCTCCAGCTCCGCCGCAATCTCGGCGCAGGCCATCTCCCCGTCCTGCTCGAAAGGCTTGTGGGAACCCAGGTGCTCGCGCTTCGCGGCCTTCAGGCGCGTCTCGATCTTGGCGAAGGGGTCGGTCTCCTCGTCCGTGGGGGACGGGGTCGAGAGTGCGCCGAGCCGTGTCGAGGCATCTTCCAACGGCTTCTCGAGCGCGGCGAGCTTCAGCGACGCCTCATAGGTCCGCGCGGTCTTCTGGATCGAGTCGAGGCAGGCGAACGGAGCGTCGCGCTCGAGTCGATTGCGCACCCGGGCGAGCCGCGATCGCGTGCCGAACACGAGCACGCGCTCGAGCGTCTCCAGCTCCGCTTGCCGGGACGTCGCCCGAGGATCCGCAGCAGGGCTGTCCCGAAGGCCCGCGAGCTCCTGGCGCACCGCCCCGAGCGCCGCGTCGAGCTCCCTGCCGAGCCTCACCAGGGAGGCCTCGATGTCGGCCCGGTCCTCCTGGAGACG
Source organism: Gammaproteobacteria bacterium (assembly GCA_041593595.1). Classification (GTDB taxonomy): domain Bacteria; phylum Pseudomonadota; class Gammaproteobacteria; order HK1; family HK1; genus JBFHNV01. Next base: position 3,102 of record JBFHNV010000130.1, on the reverse strand, counting down.
GGCGAGGCCCGTCTGCAGCCGATCCACTCGCTCCTCGCAATCCGTGCCGTGCGCGGCGAGCAGCGCTCCGGTGTCGAGCGCGTGGCGCGCCTCGCGCACGTCACAGGCCAGGCGCCGGTACGACGCCTCCCTGGCATCGCCTCCCGATGGCTCGACGAGCCCGCCCGCCGTGGCATCCGGTTCCGCCTGCTGCCCCGCTGCGTACGCCTGCTGCGCGGATCGCAGCTTCTCGATCGCGGCCTCGAGACATTCACGCCACTCGTCGTTCATGGTGCGTCCCCCCTTGCAGCTCGCCAGGCGCCGGACATTCCCCTACTCCGACGTGAGGCCATCATCCCCCGGTCCGTCGAGCCGGTTGTCACCGGACGCCGGCAACGGGAGCCGTCGTACGGTGGAGCCTGCCGCGTCCTCGCGGGCAGGCCTGTGCGAAAACTCACCCCAGAACCGCATCAGGTGGCCGTGCGGCAAACAGCCTGTCGACGCGGCGGAACGTCTCTGCGGCCAACACCGGGACGTGAGGCAGGTCATTCCCGGATACGGGACGTGTGACGCGAGTCACGGACCCTGGTCACTTCACACGGCAGTTTGCGAGGGCGCGCCGCGAACGGCGCAGGCCTGCCGTCCCGCCATCCGAGGTCACCGAACATGACGACTCCTCACCGCAAGCGATTCACGACCCTCGTTGCCTGCGCCGCCGTCTCCATCGGGCTGTCGTCGCCACTGCTCGCCGCCGAAGAGAAGCCCGTCGAGTCGAAGGTCGTCGTCACGCCCAAGTCCGCGTCCATCGCTGCCGGGTCGATGATCCCGCGTGTCTCCATGGCACCGCGCCCGGCGACCGGCAAAGCGTCCGCGACCGTCGCCGCGGCGTCGAAGACCACCGCCCGGGTACCGGACGGCGACGAGCCGGAGGCTCGCGTCTCGCTGCGCTGAGTCCGTGCCGGGCGCCGTTCGGCGCCGCCCCCGAGCCCGGTGAGCGGCCCGGTCCGGTACGGGGCCGCGGGGACGCGCTGTGAATACATCCCTGTACGCTCGACGGCCGCATCCTGCGGCCGACGGTCCCTGCGACCCGCACCGGACCGGGCTTGTTCGAACACGGATCCGGTGCGGCGCTGCCCCGGCGCCGTGAGCGGCGGCGACGGTTGCGGGCGACCTGGACGGCGCTGAGCCGCCGATTCGACGCCGGTCCAGAGGGGACCCATCGCGTATGATCCGGTCCCCGCCAGACCTGGGCCGCGCCCGCGCGCCCGGGGCCCTGGGCCGTCCCTGAGCTCAGCCCATGACTGCACCCGTTGCCGATGCCCTGGCTGCCTGCGAATCAGGGGGGCCGGAGCGTGCCGTGCGGCCCCACCTCGTCCCGTAAGGGAACGCACGCAGTGCGCCCGCACATGGGCTAGCCCGGGTCGGCCCCGACCGTAGCCCCGTGCAGCTGCACCGCATCCACGCCCTGGCGCGCCGCACCCCGTTCTACTACGGCTGGGTGGTGCTGGCCTGCGCCATGTGCGCGTCCTTCGCGCGCCAGGCCACCGCGGTGGCCACCCTGTCCGTGTTCATCGTGCCCATGACCCGGGAGTTCGACTGGTCGCGGGCCGAGATCTCCGGGGCGGTGTCCCTGGGCGGCATCCTCGCGGCGGTGGTGTCGCCCTGGATCGGCGCGCTGGTGGATCGCGCGGGCGCGCGCGCCGTGCTGTTCGTGAGCGCCGTGGCCATTGCCGGCACCGCCGTGGCGCTGGCGGCAACTCACTCGCTGCTGTGGTTCTACGTGTTCTTCAGCGTCGGGCGGATGATCTTCGCGAGCCCCTTCGACATCGGCATCTCCGCGGCGGTGAGCAACTGGTTCCTGCGCCGCCGCGCCCAGGCCATGTCCGGAGTGGCCCTGGCGACGGGCCTGAGCCTCGCCGCCATGCCCTTCATCGCCCAGGTGGCCATCGACGCCAGCGGCTGGCGCGTGGGGTGGGTGACGGTGGCGCTGTCGGCGCTGGTGGTGGGCGCGCTCCCGAACGGCCTGCTCATGGTGCGCCGGCCCGAGGACGTGGGGCTCGTGCCCGACGGCGGCTCGCCCCGCCCGCCGCCGTCGACACGAGCCGGTGCGACGGCGCCGGCACCGGAGGTGAGCTACACCCTGCGCGAGGCCATGGGCACGCCGGCCCTGTGGCTGCTCATGGCCTACACCGCCGTCATCTACATGGTGCAGGCCGGGATCAGCCTGCACCAGGCGCCGCACATGATCGAGCGTGGCATCGAGCCGGTGGTGGCCGCGTCCATCGTCAGCACCTTCGCCTTCGTGGCCGCAGCGAGCGGGCTCGCCTTCGGCATCGTCGGCGGACGCTGGCCGGTGCGTCACGGCATGAGCCTGGCGGCGCTGGTGATGGCGGCGGGCGCCGTGCTCATGGCGCGGGTGGACGGTGCCGCCGCCGGCTATGCCGCCGCGGCGGTCTTCGGCGCGGGCATCGGCGGCATCCTCACCCTCACCCCGGTGGCCTTCGCCGACTACTTCGGTCGCGCCAGCTACGGCGCCATCCGCGGGCTCGCGCTGCCGGTGCAGGTGGCGGGCCAGGCCATGGGGCCGCTGCTGGGCGGCCTGATGTTCGACGCCAGCGGCAGCTACCTGGGCGCCATGTGGACCTTCGCGGGCCTCGCGTTGCTGGCGGCCGTGGTGGCGCAGACGGCCCGCCCGCCGGGCACCGGGACCGCCCCCGCAGGAACCTGACGCGTCGGTCGAACCCGCCCGGCTCACGAGAAAACCCGTTCCGTCCCTGCCGGTGTCCCCCCGCCGGATCGCCGGCGCGCTCGTGTCCCGGCCCACGCCCACCCCGCCACGTGTCGATTCCGTGAACCACGCCACACGCGGTCTCTCCGTTCTGTGAACCCGTCGGTCAAGTCCGGCGCCCACGGGCCGAAACCAGAGACGTCGAGAACTGGAATCCCCACCCGGGTGCCCGGCGTGGGACGCGGACCGGGTGGGCGAGGACACTAACAAAAGGGGTAGGACGATGGAGACGATCAATCCTGTCACGGCGCGCGCGGGCGGGCCGGTGGTCGCGGGCGCGGCGCTGGCCGCGCTGCTGGCGTGTGGGCTCGCGAACCCGGCCGCCGCCGAGCCGG
>JBFHNV010000129.1:0-17361 GCA_041593595.1 Gammaproteobacteria bacterium | reverse complement strand
TCGTTGACGCGGTCCAGGGGAAAGATGGGCCGGCGCACGCCGTGCTCGTCCGGTGACGGTGCGCTCCCGCACGTCCGCGGTCCGCGCGGGGTCGTCATCGAGCACCGGAGCACCGCGTGGTCGGCCGTGAGCGATCCGGCTTGATGGCGCGGTCGCGGGCATTGCCGACGTGCCGGGGGCAAGGCCGCGACGCCCTCGCGGACCGCATGACGACGCCGGCCTGATCCGGGACCTCGGTCCGGACCCCGAGGTCGAGTCGATCCGACCGGCTTGATCTCGGAGTCGAGTTGGCCCGACGCTCTGCATTTCGGCGAACGCAGGGAGGAGCGGGCCATGGGCTTGCCCGCCGGTTACGAGACCACGCTGCCCGCAGGGGTGCGGGCGCGCCATGTGGACAACTCCAACGGCCTCGCGATGCACGTGCTCGAGGCCGGGCACGAGGATCCGGTCCGCCCGTGCGTGCTGCTGCTGCACGGCTTTCCCGAGCTCGCCTGGAGCTGGCGCAAGGTGCTGCCGGCCCTGGCCGCGGCCGGCTACCATGCGGTGGCACCGGATCAGCGCGGCTACGGGCGCACCACCGGCTGGGATGCCGACTACGACGGCGACCTGGCCTCGTTCCGCTTCCTGAACCTGGTGCGCGACGTGATGGGCCTGCTGGCGGCTCTGGGGGTGCGTCAGGTGGCGGCGGTGGTGGGCCACGACTTCGGCTCCCCGGTGGCGGCGTACTGCGCGCTGATCCGGCCGGACGTGTTCCAGCGCGTGGCGCTGATGGCCGCGCCGTTTGCCGGTCCGCCGGAGCTGCCCCTGACCGGAGCCGGGGCGCCGGCCCGGGGCGTCACGCCGCTCACGCCCGACGATCCCATCCACGCCGCGCTCGCCGCCCTGCCGCGCCCGCGCAAGCACTACCACGCGTATTACTCGACCCGCGCCGCGAACGCCGACATGCTGCACTGCCCGCAAGGGGTGCACGCGTTCCTGCGCGCGTACTACCACCACAAGAGCGCGGACTGGGAAGGGAACCGGCCCTTTCCCCTGTCCGGCTGGACCGCGCGCGAGCTCGAGAAGCTGCCGACCTACTACGTGATGGATCGGCACGAGACCATGGCGCAGGCCGTGGCCCGCGAGATGCCCTCGCCCGAGCAGGTGGCGGCGTGCACGTGGCTGCGCGAGCGGGAGCTCGGCGTGTACAGCGCCGAGTTCGCCCGAACCGGCTTCCAGGGCGGGCTACAGTGGTACCGCTGCCGCACCGCCGGGCGCTTCGAGGCCGAGCTGCAGGTGTTCTCGGGGCGCACCATCGACGTGCCCGCGTGCTTCATCGCCGGCCGCAGCGACTGGGCCGCGTTCCAGTCTCCCGGGGCCTTCGAGAAGATGCAGCGCGAGGCCTGCACGCGCATGACGGGTGCTCACCTGGTCGACGGCGCCGGGCACTGGGTGCAGCAGGAGCAGCCCGGGGCAGTGATCCGGCTGCTGCTGGAGCTGCTGCGCGTGCCGTGCTGAGGTCGCCGGCGATTTGCCGCACGGTCGGCAGGCCGATGTGACTCATCGCCTGAGGCCGGGGATCCCGCGGGCGTGTCGCGCCGCGGGAGGGTGATCGGGCTGCAGCCGGGGCACGGGAGTCCACGCATGTACCATGCGGACCGGGTAGCCGGGCAGGATCCGCGAGCGCCGGGCCCCTGCGCGGACATCGCACCTGCTGCGCATCGGGCAGGAGGAGTCCTCCCTCGCGATCCGCCGGACCGGGGACCTCGCAACTGCTTCGCCTGAGGTATTCGCGCCATGCGAGATCGATTCCTGGAAGGCATGAGCCACGCTGCCGCCACGGTGAACGTGGTCACCACCGACGGCGCCCACGGTCGGGCCGGGGTGACCGTGAGCGCCATGTGCTCGGTGTCGGCCGATCCGCCATCGCTGCTCGTGTGCGTGCACCACAAGAGCCGCGCGGGCGAGAGCATCCGTGACAACGGGGTGCTGTGCGTTAACGTGCTGCGCGATGACCAGGCGAACATCTCCGACGTCTTCGCCGGTCGGACTGGGACGGGCGAGGACAGGTTCACCTGCGCGAGCTGGACCACCGGCGCCACCGGCGCGCCGGTGCTCGAGGGTGCGCTGGTCGCGTTCGATTGCCGGGTGGCGAAGCACCTGCGCTCCGGTTCGCATTACATCTTCGTGGCCGACGTGGTCGAGATCGAGCAGCGCATCGGCGGCAGTCCGCTCATCTACGCCAACCGCGCCTACGGGACCCCGGTGCCGCTGCCCCACGGCGCGCCGGCCGCGGGGGAAGCGGATCCGGCGCTTTGCGTGGGCTGCTTCGCGCCGCTCGGGCCGTTCCTGATGCCGCGCCTGCTGCGCGGCTTCCGTGCGCGGCGCCCGGAGGCGCGCGTGCGCCTGCGCGAGGGCGACCAGGACCGGCTGTGCGCGGGGCTGGACCGCGGCGAGATCGATCTCGCGCTGATCTACGACGTCGCACTCGGCGGGCGCTTCGTGACCGAGCTTCTTGCAAAGATCCCGCCCCACGTGCTCCTGCCGGCCGCGCACCCGCTCGCCCACGAGGCCGCGGTGTCGCTGAAGAGCCTCGCACACGAGCCGATGGTGATGCTCGACATGGCGCCGAGTGGCGAGTACCTGCGCACGCTGTTTGCGGAAGCGGGCGTGGAGCCGACCGTCGCGATCCGTTCCCCGTCCTTCGAGATGGTGCGCGGCCTGGTCGGCAACGGGCTCGGCTACAGCGTGCTGGTGACCAAGCCCGCCAACGCGATGAGCTACGACGGGGCGGCGCTGGTGGCGCGTCCCATCGCCGAGCCGGTGTCGCCGGGGCGCATTGCCCTCGCGCGCCGCCCGGGCCGTGTGTCCTCGCCCGCCGCGCTCGCGTTCGCGGAGCACTGCCGGTCGTTCTTCGCCAGCGCATCCATGACGGGCTAGCCCGCCTGTCTCAGCACCGCCGGCGTCCACACCCGTCGGCGCCGCTCGCGCTTGGCGTGCACCTGCTCGCCCGCGTAGCTGGTCGGCTCGGCGGCGGGATAGCGCGCATGGGCATCGAGCGCGTTCGCCATCAGCGTGGCGTAGCCGTGCGCGTCGTCCGGATCCGCCATGAAGGCGGCGACGTAGACGCCGCAGGTCCGGCACACGAGAAAATCTGCTGAGCCGGTGCCGAACCGGTAGCGGCTCATCGCCGCCGGATCCACCACCCGGATCTCGAGGCTGCCCGCGGGGTCGGAGACCGCCCGCGTGGCATGCTTGCGGCAGAACGTGCACTGGCAGGCGCGTGGCCGCGCGTCCTCCGGTGCGACCGTGGTGCGGTAGGTGACGGCAATGTTGCCGCAGTGACAGCCACCTTCGAGAGCGTGCATGTCGGTCGTCTCCTCGATCAACGCGCGGCGCGCGTGCTTCACTGCGGTGTGGGGCGCCGAGACCGGGTGCCCTCCCATGCGCCGGGATTGACGGGAAAGGCCGGCACGCGGCCGGCCAGCGCCGCCAGGATCTGATCGGCGGCGGAACGGGCCAGCGCCTCCGTCGCCTCCACCGTGCCGCCCGCCACGTGCGGCGAGAAGGTCACGTCGGGTCGGGCGAGCAGGGGGTGATCGCAGGGCAGCGGCTCCGGATACACCACGTCGAGGCCCGCGCCGGCGAGATGACCGCGCTCGAGCGCGCCGGCCAGCGCGTCGAGGTCGAGGACGTTCCCGCGCCCGGTGTTGACGACCATCGCGCCCTCGGGCAGCGCGGCGAGCTCCGCCGCGCCGATCAGGCCGTGTGTCTCCTCGGTGAGCTCGGGCACGAGCACCAGGATCCGGCTGCGCGCGAGCATCGCATGCAGGTCCGTGCACATCTCCACGCCGGCGAGGCGTGCAAGGCGTGGATCCACGTAGGGATCGTAGCCGAGCACCTCGCAACGGAAGCCGTCGCGCAGCTTGCGGGCGAGCTCCGAGCCGATGAACCCGATCCCGACGATGCCGACGGTCTTGCCGTCGAGCTCGGTGAGATCGAGGCCGGAGCGCGCCGCCCAGGCGCCGCCGTCGCGGGTCGCGCGGTCGCCCCACACCCGGCGCCGCGCCACCGCGAGGATCAGCAGGATCGTGTGCTCGGCGACCGGCACCCGGCCGAAGCCCCGGTGGTTGACCACCAGGATCCCGCGCTCGGTGGCCGCCGGGATGTCCACGTTGTCGGTGCCGAAGCCCGACGTGGACACGACGACCAGATCGGTGCCGGCCTCGAGAACGTCCGCCGTCACCCGCTCCGGCGTGCGCACCCAAAGCGCCCGCGCGCCGTGGAGCGCCTGCTTCAGCTCGTTAGCGTGCGCACTGTCGACGACGACCACGTCCGCCCCGCCCTGCGCGAGCAGCTCGTGCCCGAGCAGGTGGTACATCGGCCGCCACAGCACGACCTTCGGATGATCCACGAGACCGCTCCCCGCTCCTCGTTCGATGCACACCACCAGCGGCGTCCGCGGCGGCGTCTGGAGGGTACAACACGGCGCGTGCTCGCGCCCCCGCGCCCGGCCCCTCTCGATCGGGCGGACCACCCGTGGACCCACCCGGGTCACGAGGGGCGAGGCAGCTGGCGTGGCGCGCGGGCACGGCAGACGGTGTCTCGCCGGTGTGTCTTCGATTATGCTCGGTGCGTCCCGATCACAGGTTCATTGCCATGGCACGCATCCCCCTGCTCGACGAGCACGACCCATCTCTCGACGCCGAGACCCGGCGTGTGCTGGTGGAAGCCGGCCAGGCCCGCGGCCGACTGGTCAACTTCCAGCGGGCCCTGGCGAATCGTCCGGAAGCCCTGCGGGCGGTCACCGACCTGACGCAGACGGTGTATCGCAAGGACTCGACCCTGCAGCGGCACCATGGCGAGCTCGCCTACCTGACGGCGACGACGGTCAACAACTGCTTCTACTGAATTCCGACGCACACGGCGCTCGGTCGAGCGCTGGGACTGTCGGAAGCCCAGATGAGACATCTCCTCGACGATCCGTTGCCGGACGGCGTCTATGCGCCCGAGGAAGCCGCGATCGTGCGCTACGCACGAAAGGCGACGCGCCTGGAGTCGATTGACGACACGACCTACGGCGAGCTGGAGCGGCATTTCACCCGGCAGCAGATCATCGATCTCTGCCTGGTCGTCGGCCTGAGCAACATGGTCAACCGGTTTCACGAGACCTTCCGCACCGACGTCGACGAGAGCACGCTCGCCGAGGTGGAGTCCGGGAATCCGGAGCCGGGCGTGTGCCCGATCCCGCTGCCCAGGCCACCTGGGGGCTGACAGCGTCCGGAGCCGGGGGGTCGGCCCCTCCCGGCGGCCGCGCTCGGACACGTCAGCCGTGGAACATCCGCCCGGTGGGGGTCTCGAGGAAGCGATCGAGCGGGATGCTCTCCTGCTTGATGAAGCCCTTCGCCGGCAAGGCCCCGTCGCGAACCATCTCGATCACCGCGCATGCCGAGGCCGAGGTGGTCCACGCGATCGCGGTCCAGCGCTCCCCGAACAGCTCGCTCGGGTAGTAGGAACGCACCAGCTCCCGGCGCTGGAGCTTCTCGCCCAGGTATCCCTCCACCGAGACGTGCACGTGCACCACGTCGTCGTCGACCGGCGGCTTGGCGTGAGTGAGGATGCGACCCGCGAGCCCGCGCTGCTCGCGCATGAGCAGCTCGTGGAAGAAGAAGTTCATGAGCTTCACGTGGCCGGGGTAGCGCATGGTCTTGTAGTCGAGGTTGTCGACCCTGCCGAGAAAGGTCTCGCACATGGAGCCGAGCCCGCCCGAGGTGGTGAACGCCTCGAGCTTCACGCCGTTCACGTACACCGTCTCCACCCACTCCATGGGCGAGACCCACTTGTGCTGGCCTTCCTCGATCACCTCGCAGTCGTTGAGGTACTCGTTGACCACCCCCTCCGGCGACCAGTTGAACGCGTAGCCGAGCAATCCGGTGGGGTGCTGGGGCAGGGCGCCGACCCGCATGCGGATCGAACGCACGCGCTCGAAGCCGGCCGCGAGGCTCGCCCCCGCGATGCCGACGAACCCCGGGGCGAGGCCGCACTGGGGTGCCATCACCGCGGTCGCGGTCTCGCTCAGCTCGCGGATCGCCCGGGTCGTCGGGACGTCCTCGGTGAGATCGAAGTAGTGCGCGCCGCGCCCATGGGCCACGGTGGCGACCTGCCGATTGAGGGCGTAGGGCAGGCAGGAGAGCACCGCCTCGAAGGACCCGAGCGCCTCGCCCAGCGCGCCCTCATCCGCGAGGTCCACGACCACCACCGGGTGCGGGACCGGCCGGTCCGGCGCGCGCACGTCGATTCCGGTCACGTGGAAGCCCGCATCCCGCAGCAGTCGCGCCGCGAGGGTGCCGACCCGACCGAGTCCGAGCACCGCGATCCTGTGGAACGACATCGAGCATCTCCTTCGAGGGACAACTTCTGGTGCCGACGCGACGAGTCGGATGGACACGGATCCTACGCCGGATCCGATTCGGTCTCGTCAACGGCTCGCAGCGCTCGCCGCCGCCTCCGCCCGCCCCGGCGCGCCTGGCACCGCGGCGCGCGCCCGGATCAGCCGACCAGGTCGAAGTCGCCCTCGAGGACGCGGTCGAGCCGTCCGGTGCGCCACCCGCGGACGTGGTCGCGCACCAGCGGCGAGGGTGACTCGCGGTAGTGGCGAACTACCGTGGGCGAGGGGTCGTCGGCGCTGGCCAGCGCGGCCCGCAGCCCATCGAGCGCGGGGCGCCCCGACACCGACCGCAGCTCCGGCTGCGGCAGCACCCGTACCCGGGCGCGGGCGCGCGAGATGGCGCGATCGGCGCCGGGACACTCGAGCACGTGCAGCCCCGACTCGGGCTCGAGGATCACGAACGCCCCGAGGCCGCTCACCGCGAGCGCCGCGACCGTCGACGGGCCGAGCCCGCCGGCGTCGATCTCGCTCAGTCGCATCCGGCGCCGCCGCGCCCAGGCGCGGTACATGCCGGCCAGGCGCCGCGCGAATGCCTCGTTGGTGTCCGCGGGTAGCTGCGGATCGGCGAACGCCTCGACCACCAGCAGCGCGTCCTGGGGGCGCGCCTCGTCGCGCGCCCGGCTCGCGGCATCCACCAGGTAGAGCTGCTCCGCGAGCCGCCCGAGCATCCCGCGCGGATAGCGCGGGCGTGGCGCACGGGCCGTACCCCGGAGCCGTTGCGCGATGGATCTGGCCGAGCGTAGCGCGGCCTCGATCCGGTCGAGCAGCTCGATGTCCTCCAGCACCGCGTGGCGCGCATCGGACTCCCAGAAGCCGTCGCGTCGCGTGGCCTCCAGGGCGTCGCGCTTGCGCGCGTGCCAGCGCTCGGAGCCGACCAGAGCCGCGAGCCGCTCGTAGGTCGACTCGAGGAGGCGCAGCTCGTCGGCGGTGCCGCGTGGCGCGAGCGCCACGCCCGCGAGGCGGAGCGCCGTCGCGGCCGGTGCCGCTTCCTCCGCGACCGGCTCGGGCGCCGCCTCCGGGTCCGGAGCGTCCGGGTCGACGAACTCCGCCTGGATGGCGTGGCCGTCGCTGCGCAGGAACAGGAACTGATCGCCGGCGGGAAAGCGGTGCTCGACGATCAGCTCCGACAGCGGCGCGAGCACGTGGCGATCGATCGCGCGCTTGAGCGGCCGGGCCCCCAGCTCCGACGTGAACCCGCGCTCGAGCAGGAACTCGATCGCGGAGTCCTCCCATTCCACCGCCCACTCCCGCGAGCGCAGCCCGCGCCGCTCGAGGCTCGCGCGCAGCTCCTTGTGCAGGATCTCGCGCATGACCGAGCGATTGAGCGGCTCGAACACGACGACCCGGTCGAGTCGGTTGAGGAACTCGGGGCTGAACGTCTGCTGCACCGCGCGGCGCACCTCGGCGGGTGAGAAGCCACGCCCGTCCTCGACGAAGCCGATGGGCGCCGCGCCGCCCTGCGCTGCTCCGAGGTTCGAGGTGAGGAGGATGATCGTGTGGCGGAAGTCGACGGTGTTGCCGAGCCGGTCGGTCAGGCGCCCGTCGTCGAAGACCTGGAGGAACAGATCCCAGACGCGCTCGTGGGCCTTCTCGAACTCGTCGAGCAGGACGACCGAGAAGGGCTCGCGTCGCACCACGCTCGCAAGGCTCGACGGCCCCGCGAGCTCGCGGGACTCGCCGAGGATCCGGTCGAGCGACTGCGGATCCTGGAACTCGCTCATGTCGAGTCGCACCATGCGCCGCGGCGATCCGAACAGGAATGCCGCAAGTGCCTTCGCGAGCTCCGTCTTGCCGGTTCCGGTGGGACCGACCAGCAGGAACACTGCGAGCGGGCGGTCCGGATCGGTGAGTCCCGCCTTGATCATCGCCACTCGCTCGACGATGCACTCCACCGCCTCCACCTGGCCGACGACGGCGCGCCGGAGATGCTCGCGCACCGCGTCCAGATCCAGGCGCTCGCGATCGTCGAGGATGCTGCGCGGGAGTCCGGAGAGCGCCGACAAGGTGTCGAGGATGTCGTCGAGGCCGAGGGGCGCTTCGATCTCGCGCGCTTCGCGGTGGCGCCGCGTCAGCTCGAGGAGGCCGAGCAGGTTCCCGGGCGGAGCGAGCTCGCCCAGGTAGTGCCGCGCGAGCGCCCAGGCCTCCTGGAGCACCTCGGGTGCGACGCCGCCGCCGGCCGCCGTCGCCGCCCACGACTCGGCGAGCGCGAGCGTGGTCGCCTCGTCGCTGCGCGCGACGCGCACGATCTCGATGGCGGACGCCAGGTGCGGGCGCGCCGCCGCGAGCGGCTCGTAAGCCCGTGCGCGCACCTCGCCCAGCAGCACGAGCCGGCCCTGCTCGAGGGCCGGGAGGATCATGTCGATGACGCCGGTGGACGGGTTCTGCATGTGGCGGCCGGCCGCGAGCAGCTCGTGGAAGGCGGGCGCGTACCACAGCACGCGACGTTCCGGGTCGAGGATCGCGAGCAGCCTGCGCATCCGCCCCTCGAGCGAGCCCATGAAGGTCTGCTCGGCGAGCAGGCTCGTCGCGTTCGCTTCGAGCACCGTCCAGCCCTCGGCGCGCAACGCGAGCCCGACCGCGCGCGCGAGCACCGTCTTGCCGACGCCGGGATCGCCTACGAGCAGTACCGATCGCGGCGGCGAGCGGCGCAGCCGCTCGAGAATCGCATCCCGGTGACGATCGAGCTCGGGGGAAGGCAGCACCAGCGTGTTGGCCTCGCTGTCGCCCCACACCTTGCCGACGCTCGCGAGGAACTCGGCGTCGGCACCCTTCGTGCGCCACGCTTCGAGCTCGCGCGCGAGAGGCTCGAGCGGTGCGTGAGCGAGGGCGCGCAGGATCGCGTCGATGTTCTCGGCGCGTTCCATCGTGAGGCCATCCAGCTCGGCGCCGAACACCGGCACCTCGTGGCGTGCGAGCCGCCGATCCACGAAGCGGCGGATCGAGTCCAGCAGGCCGCCATTCTCGGACCACCACTGCGGGGCGTGGGCGAGAAGGGCCGCGATGGACGGTCGCTCGGACTCCGCCAGGTGCCTGAGCGCGAAGTGGAAGGTCCAGGGTCGCACCTCGCCCAGGCGATCGAGGAAGTGCGTGGCGATGGCGTCGCGATCGTGGCGCCGCGCGAGCGATTCCCCTGCGAGGCAACTGACGACCGGATCGTGGTCGGCGAGCAGCACGCCGACGGCCGCCGCGTCAGGCGCGACCCGCGCGAGGTCCGCGGCGGCCGCGTCGAATCGCGGATCCTCGGCGAGCAGCTCCGGGTGATCGATCCCGTCGTAGACCGCTCGCAGCTCCCTCGCGGCGCGGCGCACGCGTTCGGGCCACAATCCTTCCACCGCCGACGCCCGGTCGTCAGGCGCGCTCGCGGCGGCGCGCTTGCCGCCCACTGGCAGGGTGTGGGCGAGCACGATCCCGATGGTGATGCCGAGGATCAGTCCGAAGCCGATCAGGACCCAGTCCAAGCGACGCTCCCGAATCGGGCAAGCCTCCTCCGCAGCTTAGGGGATGTGGGAAAGGGCGTCGACCGGGCTCGACGACCGGCGGTCACGGTGGCTTGCGACGGACCTGCTCGTACCCGGACCGGGGTGCGAGCCCGGGGACGCCATCCGGCCGCGCGGGTGCACCGGCGCGAGTGGGCCGACAGGCCGATGGCAAGCCCACAGGCAGCGACGCCAATGGCGAGCGGAACGATGGCCCGCGCTCCGCTTACCGCTTCCGATCGCGCCGCATCACTCATGACCGTCCTGCCCGGCAACGCCGGCGTTTCGGGCAAGAACGCCGGTGTTCGAGCCATGGGAAGCACTCCGGATCCCGGCCATGGTTCGCCCACTTCGCAACTGCGTTCGGCGCGCCCGGAGGCGGGGGGTGCTCATCATCCGCCTGCGGTCCACCGATGCCGAACACTGCGTATTCCGTTTCCCGCAGGAGCGTCCTTGATGAAAGATCTCTTGTCCGCCTCGGCATCGGAAACCGCGCGGCGGATCAGGCGGCGGGAAGTTTCTGCCGTGGAAGTCACCGAATTGCACCTTGCTCGGATCGATGAAGTCAACCCGGTCTTGAACGCCGTCGTGACACGCTGCGACGAGATGGCTCTGGCGCACGCCAGAGAAGCAGACCGGAGGATGGCCAGGCGTGAGACCCTTGGCCCACTCCATGGCGTGCCGATCACCATCAAGGACGCGTTCGATACCGAGGGCGTCAGAACCACAGGCGGCACGGTCGGCCGGGCGAACCACGTGCCGTCGAAAACCGCGACCGCGGTCAAGCGCCTGCTGGCTGCCGGCGCGATTCTCCTGGGGAAAACCAATACCTCGGAGCTCACGCTTTTCTACGACACCGACAATCTGCTGTTCGGCAAGACCTGCAACCCCTACGACCGCTCACGCTCACCGGGTGGCAGCAGCGGTGGGTCAGCGGCCATCGTCGCCGCCGGCGGATCGGCGTTGGATCTCGGCAGCGACACCGGCGGCAGCATCCGGCTACCGGCGCACTATTGTGGCGTGGCCGGACTGAAGCCGACCGCAGGGCGCGTACCGGGAACCGGGCTCATCGTCCCGGGTGGCGTACCGGTGGCGCCGCTGACCCAGGTCGGTCCCATCGCCCGTTATGTGGAGGACCTCGCCCTCGTGCTGCCGATCATCTCCGGCATCGATGGCCGGGATCCCCGTGGGACGCCCATGGATCCGGCAGGTCCCGGTGCGGTGAACATCGAGAGACTGAAGATCGCCTTCTACACTGACAACGGCGAAGTGGCCGCGTCGTCTGATGTGGCCGAGGTAGTGAGACGGTGTGCCCGCGTGCTTGCCGCGTGCGGCGCCGAGGTTGACGAGGACCGCCCCGACGGATTGGAGCATGCCCGGTCGTTGTTCAGGCGATTCTTCAACACCGATGGCGGCGCCTGGGCACGGGACATCCTCGACGAGCTGGGCACGACCCAGGTCAGCCCCTATCTCGAATGGGCTTCACGCGGTGACGAAAGTCGGGAAGCCGCTGCTAGCGCGTTCCGATCGCTGCACGACGACTGGTGCCGGTTCAGGCGAGACATGCTTGCCTTCATGCGACGCTACGACGTCATCCTTGCGCCGGTACATGCCAACGCCGCACTGCCTCACGGCGAGCTCACAAGTGCCGAGAACAGCCCCGGCTTCAGCTTCTCGCAGGCTTATAACCTCACGGGCTGGCCGAGCGTGGTGGTGCGCGCCGGCACCTCCCGGCACGGACTGCCCATCGGCATCCAGGTGGTGGCAAAGCCGTGGAAGGAATCCGTCGCTTTCGCCGTCGCGCGCCGTGTCGAGCTTGCCCTGGGCGGCTGGCAGCGGCCGGTGCTGAGCTTTCCGAACGAAAGGCATCCTCAGCCTGTCGCCGATCCCGTGGTCTGGCGACGCCAGGTGGCCGGGGGAATGTCCATGACCCGCTTGAACGCGCGGGCGAACGCGGCTTCCGAGTCGTAGCCGACCTCCAGCGCCACCTGCAGGATGGACTTGTTGCTGTGGCGGAGCTCCTGGGCCGCGAACTGCATGCGCCAGTTCGTCAGGTACTGCATCGGCGGCAAGCCGATCACCTGGTTGAACCGATCCGCGAGCGCCGAGCGTGACAGCCCGACTTCTCGTCCGAGCTCATCCACGGTCCAGGGATTGTCCAGCCGTGCGTGCAGCAGCGCCAGCGCGCGCGAGACGTAAGGATCTCCGAGTCCGGCGAGCCACCCGGTCTGCTCTTCGGGCATGGTCTCCGCGTATCGCCGCACGGCTTGCACGAACAGAAGCTCGGAAAGCTTCGCCAGGATGGTCTCGGAGCCCGCACGGGCCGCGGCGATTTCTTCCGCGGCGTAACTGAAGGTGGTGCGGATCCACTCCGCGCCGCTGCCCTCGCGCACGTCCAGCCGAAGCACGCGCGGCAGTGAGCTCACCACCGGATTGCGGTCCAGCTTCTCGCCGCCCAGAAACCCGCAGATGATGCGGGTCCGCGCGCCGCCGCCGCCATGTCGAATGGTGGACAGACCGCCGTCGTGCGAAGGCTTGACCACATCGTCGCCCGAGACCGGCGGCAGTCTCAGATCGCCGCCCAGAAGGTGCACGTCGTTGCGCGGCAGCAGCACGACCTCGCCGGGTTCGAGCTCGATGGCCGGCTCGCCCTGGGCCTTGACGCGCAGGCAGCCTTCGAGCACGTAGTGATAGGGAATGACGTCCGAGGCCTCATCCAGCAACCCGCCGCAGCTCTCCGGTGCAACCTGGGAGCTCAAGCACCAGGGATCGGTGAACTCGGCGTGCAGGAAGACGCCGCCTTTGAGGCGGGTAGCGCGAAGCACATGGGACAAAGCATCCATCCCGTCACGTCGGCGGCGTTTCGAGCAAGAGAGCCGGTAACCGGGCCATGGGCAGTGTACCGCATTCACTGCATGGTGCTGCTCGTCAGGTCCGCTCCCTGACTCGAAAGAAGGGGACCGCATTCATGCAGTCTCCGTGAACCGAGGTAGTAACAGGATGAAACATCTGGCTATCGTCATCAGAGAAGATGCGTACGACAAGCTGCTCACGCCGCTGACGTTCGCCTATACCCAGGCGGCCAAAGGCGTGGACGTTGACATTCTCTTCGTGCTGTGGGCGGTGCGCGTGCTGACCGAAGAAGGCGCGAAAGAGGCTTCCATCGAAGGACGCCACGCCGCACAGATCGACTGGCTCAAGCGGCGGCTGAGAGAAGAGGGCGCGCCCACGGAGATCGGGGAGTTTCTCAAGCTGCTGGCGAGCACCAGCAAGGTCGGACTCTACGGTTGCCGCTATGCGGCCTCGACGTTCGAGGTCGATGAGTCCAACCTCATCCCGGAAGCGAAAGGCATCGTCGACCCGGGCTGGTTCCTGTCGGAAAAGGCGACCCGCGCGGATCACTGCCAGTACTTCTGATGATCGGAATACGCGCGAGCACTCGGGCGGTTACGTCACACGCCCGCCATCTCGCATCCGCACCGGAGCCGGCCGCGCGGCGGCGCTGTCGGCGACCGTCCGCACGCGACGTCAGTCCCCACCGATGCCTGCGACCGGTGCCGCCGAAACTCCCGTCGAGGCACGGCCCGTCGGACCGCCCGCTTATCCGGCCGTTAGCACCAGATACGCGCCGATCCCGATCCAGGTGAGCGCGAGGAGGACCCACGGCACCCAGGCGCTGCGGCGAGGCGGGGATGCGCCGGCCCCCTCCCGTGGGGGCTCAGTGCGCTCGTCCGGCGCCTCGGGGACCTGCTCGGCCCGGCGGAGCTTGCGGTCGAGCTCGCGCGACTTCGCTTTCTGCTCCTTCCTGTAGAGCTCGATCCCCTGCGCGATCCCGCGGGCGATGAGCCCCGTCTGCTCCTTGGTCTGCCCGGGGCGCTGGATGCCGCGGGCAATCCGCATCGCCATCTCGCGAGTGCCTTCGGAGACCTGCTTTTTGCCCGAGTACCTGGCCATGCCGATCGGGACTCCGCAGCGGTGTGCGCCGTAGCTTGCGAGGCGACCATGGTAGCCGGAATCACCCGCAACGGGCCGCATCCGGACTCAGGCCGCTGGCCATCGACTCGATGCACACCGGCTCGGCTCCTCCTCGCCGCGCCTAGCCACACGGCACGATTGGCTCGCCGGGAACTCGCAATCAAGCTACGGGACGAGACAGTGTCCCGCGCCGCCGCAGCTCCCGCGCCCCCGGACTCCTCGCAAGCAGCTCCACGTCTGCACCTCGCGTGCGCGCCGAGGTGGCGCTCGGCCTTGTGGCTGCTCCACCGCCGGAGTTCAGCCTGATGGCATCGTGTCAGGCACGGTCCGTGACATCGCGCCAGCCGCCTCCATGGCTCCATCGGACTTCACGCCGCGTCTCCGCGGAAACGCGCAAGCCTCGCGAGGTCGCGACCCCGGTCCCCGCTACTCCCCCGGCTGCGCCGCCGGCTCGCCGGCCGGCGGACGCGTGCCGCGCTGCTCGCCCCAGCCCACCACCCAGACGGTCAGCGCGGGCAGGAAGGTGAGGGTCACGATGGCGGCGCCGGCGATGCCGAAGAGCACGATGGCGCCCACGCCCCGGTAGAGCTCGGTGCCCTCGCCGGGCATGAACACCAGGGGCGCGAGGCCGAAGATGGTGGTGATGGTGGACATGGCGATGGGGCGCAGCCGCGAGTCCACCGCGTCGCGCACGGCCTCGGCGGCCCGCATGCCCTGCTCGCGCACGTTGGTGGCGGCCTGGTGGACGATGAGGATGGGGTTGTTCACCACCGTGCCCATCAGGATCAGGAAGCCCAGCATGGAGATCATGTCGAAGGGCTGGTGCACGGCGTCGAGGCCGATGCGGGGCAGCTCCGCGCCGACGGCGTTGAGGAGCGCGAGGCCCGCGATGCCGCCGGCGACGCCGAGCGGGATGGTGGTCATGATGAGCAGCGGGTAGCCCCAGTGGCTGAAGATGGCCACCATCACCAGGTACACCAGCACCAGGGCCACGGCGAAGTTGCCCTTCAGCGCCTCGCGGGTGGCGTCGAGCTGGTCGCTGGCACCGGAGATGGTGACGCTCACGCTGGCGGGGATGCCACCGGTGGCGCGCAGGTGCTCGAGCACCTGGTCCTTCACCACCTGCACGCCGGTCTCCAGGGCCACGGTCTCCGGCGGGATGACGTTGAGCGTCACGGTGCGCCGGCCGTCCACCCGGCGCACGTTGCTGGTGTCGACGGTCTCCACCACGCTCGCGAGGCTCGCCAGCGGCACCACGCCGCCCCCGGGGGTGTGCACCGGGAGCTGGCCCAGGGTCTCGAGCGACGCGTCGGGGCCGGCCTCGCTGTAGAGGTAGATGTCGATCTTGTCGTCGGCGAGGAAGAACTCGCCCACGTAGGCGCCGTCGGTGAGCGCGGCCACGGTGAAGCCGATGGTGGCCGCGTCGAGGCCCAGCTCCGCGGCGCGGTCCCAGTCGGGGCGCACCTCCACCATGGGCTGGGAGAGCGACAGGGTGGAGGGGTTGGCCTGGATGCGCGGGTTGCCGAACACCGCTTCCGCGCGGCGGTAGATGGTGTTGGCGGCGTCGTAGATCTCGGCCAGCCGCGGCCCGGAGATATCCAGGCTCACGCTGCGGGTGCCGCCGTCGTTGCTGGTGATGATGGAGCCGCGGGTGGCGAACACCCGCATGCCGGCGTACTCGCGGTACTTGTCCTCGATAGCCTGCATGAGTTCGTCCACCTGCTCCGGATCCTTGGGCTCGCAGATGATGCGGATCCCGCCCGAGCGGATGGACACGATGAGATATTGGATGGCCGGAACGTCGCTCTCGCCGCGGGCGTAGCGATCGGGGTCGTCCCCGAGATACGGCAGGAAGTGGTCCTGCACCTCGCGGCCGATGACCCCCATGGTGCGCAGGTTGTAGTCGGGTGGCGCGTTCATGCTGGCGAAGATCTTGGGCTCCTCGCCCGGCGGCAGGTACTCGGCCGGCGGGGTGAGCTCGACGATGATGGCGGCGCTCGCGGCGGCCGTGGCCGCGATCACCGCGAGGCGGCGGAACCAGCCGCCGCAGAGCCACGCCACACCGTTGACCACGCGCCGGGCGAGCCCGTGGCGGGCGCCCGCGTCGCCCTTGCCGTCCGGGCGGAACGGGAAATGGGCGGCGGTGGTGGGCACCACGGTGATGGCCACCAGCATGGACGCCAGGATGGAGGCGGTGACCGCGATGGCGATGTCGGAGTAGAGCTGCCCGGCCTCCTCGGCGATGAACACCACCGGCGTGAACACCAGCACCGTGGTCATGGTGGAGGCCAGCACCGCGGGCCACACCTTGCGTACGCCGGTGATCGCGGCGCGGAGCCGATCCAGGCCCTTGCGCCGCTCCCACTCGATGCTCTCCAGCACCACGATGGTGTTGTCCAGCGTCATGCCGATGGAGAAGGCGACGCCGGCCAGCGAGATCACGTTGATGGTGCGTCCGGCCAGCAGCAGCCCGAGGAACGCGGCGATGGTGCAGATGGGTATCCCCAGCACGCCCACCAGCGTCGCCCGCGGGGAGCGCAGGAACACGAACATCACCAGCGTCGCCAGCGCGGCACCGAGCAGGAGGTTGCGCCACACGGTGGCGATGGACTGCTCCACGTACACCGTGTCGGTTGCGTTGAGCGCGAGCTCCATGCCTGCCCGGTTCAGGAGCTCGTCGTTGATGCGCTTCACCTCCTCGAGCATGGCGTTCTTGATGTCGATGACGTTCGAGCCCAGCTCCCGGTTCACCGCCAGGAACAGCACCGGCTTGCCATTCACGAACGCCTCGCGCTGGATCTCGAAGTGATCCAGCGCCACCGTGGCCACGTCGCCCAGGCGGATCACGGCGCTGCCGCGGCGCGCGAGGATCATGCGCGAGAGCGCTTCGAGATCGTCGAAGCGCCCGACGGTGCGCAGCAGGTAGCTGCGCTTGCCCGAGTCGAGCTCGCCCCCGGTGACGTCGCGGTTGCGCGCCCTGAGCGCCGCGCGCACGTCCGCCACGGTGAGCCCGCGCTCGGCCAGCGCCGCCGGGTTGACGCGGATCTGCACCTGGCGGTCGGCGCCGCCCCACACCTCCACGCTTGACACGCCGGGCACGGTCTCCATGCGGGTGCGCACGTTGTCGGAGACGAAGTCGCGCATCATGTCCATGTCCAGCCCACGCGGATTGCCGTCCAGCGGTGCCACGCGGAAGTACATGAACGAGTTGCTCGAGAAGGACTCGGCGAAGATCCTTGGCTGGTCCACGTTCTCCGGGTACGACGGCACCTGGGACAGGGCGTTGTTCACCCGGATCAGCATCTCGTTGATGTCCACGCCAGGCGGGAACTCGAGCTCGATGCGGGCGCTGCCGCTGGAGGCGGTGGCGATGATGCGCTTCAGGCTCGGCAGGCTGCGCAGGAACTCCTCCTGCTCGATGAGGATCTCCTTCTCGATGTCCTGGGGCGTGGCGCCAGGCCACGACGTGCGCACCTGGATGGT
>JBFHNV010000128.1:0-17414 GCA_041593595.1 Gammaproteobacteria bacterium | reverse complement strand
GCCCGGGCCCTCGCGCCGCTCATGATCCGGGTGCAGCGCGAGCAGGCCACGGCCCATGCGCGGCTGCGCCGGGTGCTGGACACGTCGCGATTCCGACGGCGCTGGGCGGCGTGGCGGCGTTTCCTGGAGGAGCCGCCGCCGCGCGGGAGCCGTCAGCCCGCTGCCCGGGAGCCCCTGGCCGTGACCGGGTCCCAGGCCGCGAGACGGGCGGCGCGCAAGGTGCGGCGCCAGGGCCGGCGGCTGCGCGGGGACAGTCCCCCCGCCGCGTACCATGAGGTGAGAAAGTCTTGTAAAACTCTTCGCTATCTCATTGATGCATTTGAAGAGGCGATCCAGTTCGACGGTCTCGGGAAGGCAATCCGCAGGCTTAAGTCCCTGCAGGAACTGCTGGGTGAGCACCAGGACCTGGACGTGCATCGGGGAGCGATCCAGGTGCTGCACCAGCAGATGGCCGCGGACGGCGAGCTGGGCGGCGAGACCCATGTGGCCATGGAGGCGCTGGTGCGATACCTGGACGAGCGCTCGGCACGGGCCCGGGCCGGATTTCCCGAGCAGTTCGCGCGTTTCCTGGACGTGGGGCTGGAGCGCGCGCTGGCCGCCCGCGGCACGTGAGCGTCCTCGCCAGCTACAGCATCAAGGGCGGGGTGGGGAAGACCACCACGGCGGTGAACCTGTCCTGGGTGGCGGCCAGCGCCGGGCGCCGGGTGCTGCTGTGGGACCTGGATCCCCAGGGCGCCGCCAGCTACTGCCTGCGGGTGGCGCCCAAGGTGAAGGGCGGGGTCAAGGCCGTGCTCAAGAGCCCGAGTGCGCTGGCGCGGCGGATCAAGGCCAGCGACCACCCAGGCGTGGACCTGCTGCCGGCGGACTTCTCCTACCGGCGCATGGACACCCTGCTGGACGACCTGGACCGGCCTCGCAAGCGCCTGCGGGAGATCCTCGGCGAGGTGGCGCCCGAGTACGACCTGGTGGTGCTGGACTGCGCGCCCGGCATCTCGCTGACCTCGGAGAACGTGTTCCGCGCCGCGGACCTGCTGCTGGTGCCGCTGCTGCCGAGCCCGCTGTCCATGCGCACCCTGGACCAGCTGGAGCGGCACCTGACGCGCAAGGGACCCGCGGGCCTCGCCGTCGCCTGCTTCTTCTCCATGGCGGACGCCCGGCGCAACCTGCACAAGGCCACCGTCGCGGAGCACCTGGGACGGCGCCGCGGCCTGCTGCGCACCGTGATCCCCTACGCCAGCCACGTGGAGCAGATGAGCGCGCGGCGCGCGCCGCTGCCCGCCTACGCGCCCCGCGATCCGGCCTCCCGGGCCTACCAGCGGCTGTGGGGCGAGGTGGCGGCCATCCTGGATCCGCAACAGGCGACTGCTACCCTGTGATCTCGCAGACCGCGAGCATCACACCATGGATCCACGGGATCTCGGCGACCACATCCACCACCGCTTCGACGACGAGCTGGAGGACCTCCGTGGCCGGGTGCTGCGCATCGGCGGGCTGGTGGAGTCCCAGGTGGAGGAGGCGCTGGCGTCGCTGGCGCGGCAGGACGGCGACCTGGCAGCCGCGGTGGTGAGCAACGACGCCACGGTCAACGACATGGAGCTCGCCATCGACGAGCTGTGCAGCTCGCTGATCGCCCGGCGGGCACCGGTGGCGAGCGACCTGCGGCTGGTGATCGCCGTCATCAAGACCGTCAACGACCTGGAGCGCATGGGCGACGAGGCGGTGCGCATCGCACGCATGGCGCTGCGCATGACGTCGCGCGGCAGCGGCCCGTCCAGCTGCGAGGAGCTGCGCCACATCGGGCCGCGGGTGCAGTCCATGCTGCGCGCGGCGCTGGACGCCTTCGCCCGCACCGACCCCGAGGCCGCGGCCCGGGTGCTGGAGATGGACCGGGCGGTGGACCGGGAGTACGAGAGCCTCAGCCGCGAGATGATCACGCTCATGATGGAGGATGCCCGCAGCATCCCCCGCAGCCTGGATCTCATGTTCGCCGCCCGCGCGCTGGAGCGCCTGGGGGACCGGGCCTGCAACATCTGCGAGTACGTGATCTACGCGGTGAAGGGCCGGGACGTGCGGCACAAGCCCCTGGAGAAGGTCCGCGACACCGCCTCCGACCGGAACGAGGCGGACGCCGAGAGCTGAGGCTGCCGCCGCGGCCCGCCGCAGTCACCGATTCATCCCCGGGCGTCGCCGTCACGACACGGCGCACACGGTGGCGCCGGCGACACCTCCTGCCGCTTACGTTCGTCTATTGACGTATACGTCACCTCGCAGTAACGTGCGCCCCCCATGAATGCACGCAACTGCCGCCTGTACGGTGCCGTGGAGCTGGCCGAGGAGGTGGGAATCACCCCCCGGGCCCTGCGCTTCTACGAGACCAAAGGCCTCATCGAGCCGCGCCGGGCCGGTGCGCGCCGGGTCTACGACTACCGGGACCGGGCGCGGCTGAACCTGATCCTCCGGGGCAAGCGGCTGGGCTTCAGCCTCGCCGAGATCCGGGAGTACCTGGACCTCTACGACGCCGACCCCACCCAGACGGAGCAGATCCAGCGGCTGCACCAGGCGGTGGCGCGGCGCATTCACGACCTGGAGCAGCAGCGCGAGGCCCTGGATTGCGCCCTGACGGAGCTCGAGCGCATCCGGGACCAGGCCCGGGAGGCGCTGCGCGAGCGGGGCATCCCACCCCTGGACGCCACGCCGCCTGCCGCCGGCAGGAACGCCGGCACCATCCCGCCCATCGAAGGAGACGACGCCCGATGAAGAACGTGGTCATCGCGGGCTATGCCCGCACGCCCTTCCACTTCGCCCGCAAGGGCGCCCTGGCCCGGGTGCGCCCGGACACCCTGGCCGCTGCTGCGGTGTCGGCCCTCATCGAGCGCACCGGCGTGAAGCCGGAGGACATCGAGGACCTCATCGTGGGCTGCGCCTTTCCCGAGGGCGAGCAGGGCTTCAACGTGGCCCGCATCATCGGCTTCCTGAGCCACCTGCCCCTGTCCGTGGCGGGCACCACCGTGAACCGCTTCTGCGGCTCGTCCATGCAGGCCATCCACATGGCTGCCGGTGCCATCCAGCTGGATGCCGGCGAGGTGTTCGTGTGCGCCGGCGTCGAGTCCATGAGCCGGGTGCCCATGGGCGGCTACAACCCGCTGCCTCACCCGGGCCTCTACGAGACCTTTCCCGCCGTGTACATGAGCATGGGCGAGACCGCCGAGAACGTGGCGGAGAAGTACCAGATCACTCGCGAGGAGCAGGAGGCCTTCGCGGTGGGCAGCCAGCGCAAGGCAGGCGAGGCGCAGTCCGCGGGGCGGCTGCGCGACGAGATCGTGGCGGTGGACGCGGGCGGGACCCCCGTGGCCGAGGACGGCTGCCTGCGCCCGGAAACCACCGCCGAGGCGCTCGCCGGGCTCAAGCCCGCGTTCCTCGAGAACGGCAGCGTCACTGCCGGCACCTCGTCGCCCCTCACCGACGGCGCGTCGGCGGTGCTGGTGACCAGCGAGGACTACGCCGGGCGCAACGGCCTCGCGCCGCTGGCCCGCATCCGCAGCGTGGCGGTGGCCGGGTGCCGCCCGGAGATCATGGGGATCGGTCCGGTGCACGCGTCGCGCAAGGCGCTGGAGCGCGCCGGCATCGGCGCGGACGACCTGGACGTGGTGGAGCTCAACGAGGCCTTCGCCTCCCAGGCCATCGCCAGCATCCGCGATCTTGGGCTGGACGTGGCGAAGGTGAACCTGGACGGCGGCGCCATCGCGCTGGGGCATCCGCTGGGCGCCACCGGCGCGCGCATCACCGGCAAGGCCGCCGCGGTGCTCAAGCGCGAGGGCGGGCGCTACGCGCTGGCGAGCCAGTGCATCGGCGGCGGGCAGGGCATCGCCACGGTGCTGGAGGCCCTGTGACCATGGAGATCCGCAAGGTCGCCGTCATCGGTGCCGGCGTGATGGGCTCCGGCATCGCCGCCCACGTGGCCAACGCCGGCGTGCCGGTGGTGCTGCTGGACATCCCGGCAAAGGAGGGCGCGCGCAGCGCCATCGCCGAGGGCGCGGTGGCGCGCATGCAGAAGGCGGATCCGTCGCCCTTCATGCACCCCCGCAACGCCCGGCTGGTCACCACCGGAAACCTGGAGGACGATCTCTCGCAGGTCGCCGACTGCGACTGGATCATCGAGGCGGTGATCGAGCGCCTGGACGTGAAGCGCGATCTCTACGGGAAGCTGGACGCGGTGCGCAAGCGCGGCGCCGTGGTGTCGTCCAACACCTCCACCATCCCGCTCCACGACCTGGTGGGGGACATGCCGGACACGTTCCGGCGCGACTTCATGATCACCCACTTCATCAACCCGCCGCGCTTCATGCGCCTGCTGGAGGTGGTGGACGGCCCCGACACCCGGCGCGAGGCGAGCGCCACGGTGCGTGATTTCTGCGATCGGGCGCTGGGCAAGGGCGTGGTGGAGTGCAAGGACACCCCGGGCTTCATCGGCAACCGCATCGGCGTGTACTGGCTGCAGTGCGCCGTGTCCGAGGCCATCGCCACGGGCGTCAGCGTGGAGGAGGCGGACGCCCTCATCGGCCGGCCGGCGGGGATCCCCAAGACCGGCGTGTTCGGGCTGGTGGATCTGGTGGGCCTGGACTTGATGCCCCACATCCTCGCGAGCATGGACGCCACGCTGCCGGAGGGCGACGCCTTCCGCGAGTACTTCGAGACCCCCGCGGTGATCCGTAAGATGATCGACGAGGGCTACACGGGTCGCAAGGGCAAGGGCGGCTTCTACCGGATGAACAAGTCCGGCGGGCAGCGCGTGAAGGAGGCCCTGGATCTGGCCACCGGCGAGTACCGCGAGGCGAGCACCCCGCGCCTCGAGGCGGTGGAGGCCGCGAAGTCCGGCGGGCTGCGGGCGCTGGTGAGCGGCGACGACCGCCACGCCCGCTATGCCTTCACGGTGCTGGCGAAGACCCTGGCCTATGCGGCCAGCCTGGTGCCGGAGATCGCCGACGACGTGGTGGCGGTGGACGCCGCCATGAAGCTCGGCTACGGGTGGAAGAAGGGCCCCTTCGAGCTCATCGACGACCTGGGCGCCGCGTGGCTCGCGCAGCGCCTGGAGGCGTCCGGTATTCCGGTGCCGGCGCTGCTGCGCAGGGCCGGAGACAGGACCTTCTACCGCGTGCACGAGGGCAGCCTCGAATTCCTGGGCCTGGACGGCGTGTATCGCGCCGTGCCGCGGGCCGACGGCGTGCTGCTGCTCGAGGACGTGAAGCGGGCCGGCAAGCCCCTGGCACGCAACGCCTCGGCCAGCCTGTGGGACATCGGCGACGGCGTGGCCTGCCTGGAGTTCCACGGCAAGATGAACGCCATCGACCCGCAGGTGCTGGAGATGGTGCGCACCGCCGTCGAGCGGGTGCGCGCGGAGCACCGCGCGCTGGTGATCCACAACGAGGGCACGAACTTCTCCGTGGGCGCCAACCTGGGCCTCGCCCTGTTCGCCGCCAACACCGCCGCCTGGGACCAGATCGAGGCCATGGTGCGCGGTGGCCAGGAGGCCTACCGGGCGCTCAAGCAGGCGCCCTTCCCGGTGGTGGGCGCACCGGCGGGCATGGCCCTGGGCGGCGGCTGCGAGGTGCTGCTGCACTGTGACGCGGTGGTGGCCCACGCGGAGACCTACATGGGCCTGGTGGAGGTGGGCGTGGGGCTGATCCCGGGCTGGGGCGGGTGCACCGAGATGCTCGCGCGCTGGTTCCACCACCCGAAGCGCCCCGGCGGCCCCATGCCGCCCGTGAGCAAGGTGTTCGAGACGGTGAGCGTGGCCACCGTGGCAAAGTCCGCGGACCAGGCGCGCGATCACCTGTTCCTGCGATCCCACGACACCATCGTGATGAACCGCGACCGGGTCCTGGCCGCTGCCAAGGCGCGCGCGCTCGAGCTGGTGGAGGGCTACGTGGCGCCGGAGCCGGCGCCGATGCACCTGCCGGGGCCGTCCGGCTACGCGGCCCTGGACATGGCGGTGGACGGCTTCGCCAAGGCCGGCAAGGCCACCCGCCACGACCGGGTGGTGGCCGCGGGGCTCGCCCGGGTGCTCACCGGCGGCGACACCGACATCACCGAGGAGATCGGCGAGGAGGACCTGCTGGCGCTGGAGCGCAGGGAGTTCATGACCCTGGTGCGCCACCCGGACACCCTGGCGCGGGTGGAGCACATGCTGGAGACCGGCAAGCCGCTCAGGAACTGAGCGACGGGTCGCCGGTCGGGAACGAGTCGCCAGGGGGAGCGGACATCGACTGCCGCGGCACGCCGTGAATCCGTCCCTGGAGGCTCGAGCGCCGCATCCCTGCGGCGCACGGCCGCGGCAGCCGACATCCGCTCCCCCTGCCCAACGCCTTCGGTAGCGTTGGCGAGACGGACGATCGAGACAGCGCTACAGACTCCGCGCTCCACGCCGGATTCGGGTCTGACACTCGGGCGATACGGGCCCGAACGGAATTCATCGAGACAACGGAACATCGAGACATGCCTGCATACACCGCCCCCCTGGATGACATGAAGTTCGTGCTGCGCGAGCTGTTCGCGCAGGAGCGCGCCGACGCGCTGCCGGGCACCGAGGACTTCGGCGACGACGTGGTGGACGCCGTGCTGGAGGAGGCGGCGAAGCTCAGCCAGAGCGTGCTCGCGCCCATCAACCGCAGCGGCGACGAGGCCGGTTGCGTGTACGAGAACGGCGTGGTGCGCACCCCGGAGGGCTTCAAGGAGGCCTACGCGCAGTTCGCCGGCGGCGGCTGGACCGGCTTCGGCGCGGACCCGGAGTACGGCGGCCAGGGGCTGCCCCAGAGCATCGGCATGCTCATCCAGGAGATGATGTGCAGCGCCAACCTGGCCTTCTCCATGTACCCGGGCCTCAGCCACGGCGCCTACCACGCCATCCACGCCTGGGGCAGCGACGAGCAGAAGCGTACCTACCTGCCGAGGCTGGTGGACGGAAGCTGGAGCGGCACCATGTGCCTCACCGAGCCCCACTGCGGCACGGATCTCGGCCTGATCCGCACCCGGGCGGAGCCGCGGGGCGACGGCAGCCACACCATCACCGGCACCAAGATATTCATCTCCGCCGGCGAGCACGACCTCACGGAGAACATCGTGCACCTGGTGCTCGCGCGACTGCCGGACGCCCCCGCGGGCATCAAGGGCATCAGCATGTTCCTGGTGCCCAAGTTCCTGCCGAAGGACGACGGCGCTCCGGGCATGCGCAACGGCGTCGCCTGCGGCGCCATCGAGCACAAGATGGGCATCAAGGCCTCGGCCACCTGCGTGATGAACTTCGACGAGGCCACCGGCTTCCTGGTGGGCGACCCCCACAAGGGCATGCGCGCCATGTTCACGATGATGAACGCGGCCCGCCTGGCGGTAGGGGTGCAGGGCCTGGCGGTGGCGGAGGCCTCATACCAGGGCGCCGTGGCCTACGCCCGCGAGCGCCTCCAGGGCCGTGCCCTGAAGGAGCCGGTGGCGCCCGACAAGCCCGCCGATCCCATCCTGGTGCACGCGGACGTGCGGCGCATGCTGCTCACCATGCGCGCCAACGTGGAGGGTGCCCGGGCGCTGGTGGGCTGGGTCGCCCACGAGCTGGACGTGGCGGAGCGTCACCCGGATGCCGACGAGCGCATGGCGGCCGAGGAGCTGGTGTCCCTGCTCACGCCCGTCGTGAAGGCGTATCTCACCGACATGGGCAGCGAGTGCGCCAACCTGGGCGTGCAGATCTACGGCGGCCACGGCTACATCCGCGAGCACGGCATGGAGCAGTTCGTGCGCGATGCGCGCATCTGCCAGATCTACGAAGGCACCAACGGCGTGCAGGCGATGGACCTGGTGGGCCGAAAGCTGCCGGCGCGCGCGGGCCGGCTGCTGCGCCGCTTCTTCCATCCGGTGGCGGACTACATCGCGCAGCACCGCGACGACGCGGCGCTGGCGCCGCTGGTGGGTCCGCTGGCCAAGGCCTTCACCCGACTGCAGCAGGCCACCGCGGTGATCGCCCAGCGCGGGCTGAAGGATCCGGACGAGGCGGGCGCCGCCGCCAGCGAGTACCTTCGCCTGTTCGCCCTGGTGGCGCTGGCGTACCTGTGGTGCCGCATGGCGGAGTCGGCGGCGCGCGGCAGCGCGCACTCGCCGGAGTTCTACCGCGCCAAGCGCAACACGGCGCGCTTCTACGTGGACCGCGTGCTGCCCCAGAGCGGCGCCCTGTTCGCTGCCATCATGGCCGGTGCCGGTGCCATCACGGCCTTCGACGACGATGACTTCTGATGGCGGCATGGAGCGCCCCGAGGAGCGGGAGATGACGGCACCGGTGCTGGTGCGCGTGGACGGGGCCGTGGCCACGTTGACGCTCAACCGTCCCGCCAGTCTCAACGCCCTGGACGTGGCCATGGCGGAGGGCCTCGAGGCCGGTACCGCGCGCCTCGCTGCCGATCCGGCGGTGCGCTGCATGGTGGTCACGGGCGCCGGCGGGCACTTCATGGCCGGGGGTGACGTCACGCGCTTCCACGAGTGGCTGGCGCAGCCGCCGGCGCAGCGGCAGCGGGCGATCCGGCGCGTGCTGGGGCCGGTGCACGGCACCATCCGCAACATCCGTCGTGCACCGAAGCCGGTGCTCGCGAGCGTGCGCGGCGCCTGCGCGGGCTTCGGGCTGAGCCTGATGATGGCCTGCGACCTGGCCCTGGTGGCGGATGGGTCGACGCTCAGCCTCGCCTACTGCCGCATCGGCGCGAGCCCGGACGGGGGCAGCACCTGGGCGCTGCCGCGAATCGTGGGCATGAAGCGCGCCATGGAGCTCGCGCTGCTGGGCGATCGCTTCACCGCCGCCGACGCGCTGGCCATGGGGCTCGCGAACCGCGTGGTGCCGGACGCGGAGCTGGACGCGGCCACCGCGGCGCTGGCCGCGCGGCTGGCCGCCGGCCCTGCGCAGACCCTGGCGCGCACCAAGCGCCTGCTCCAGGACTCGCCGGGCAACGACCTGGACGCGCAGCTCGACGCGGAGGAGGTGGCGTTCCTGGACGGGGTGGCGGGGCGCGAGTTCGAGGAGGGGGTGCGGGCGTTCGTGGAGAAGCGCAGGCCCGAGTTCTAGTCGGCTGATCCGAACCCTTCCAGAAACATCTCGCGATTTGGAGGACGGCATGGGTCGATGTGCCCCGCCGTGAACCCGTCCCTGGCGCCTCGAAGGCGGCGTCCATGCCGCCTACGGGCGCATCGACCCATGCCGTCCTCCTCCTTGGACGGTGAACCGGGATTCGGAGCAGCTATCCGGTTCTGATGTCGCGATCCGCGCCGTCGTGGCGGCGCCGTCACGGAGCGGCCCCCTTCGCCACGCCGTGAGCACGCCCGTGTCGTCGCGCGCCGCCGTCCGACGGGACGGCGAACGCGACGAAGAAAGCCCCCGGCAGGCGGGGGCTTGTCGTGGGTCGTCGCGCGGCGGGGCGTCAGTCGAACTTGTAGTTGAACTGGAGGCTGATGATGTCCGCGTCGGCCTCGTAGCCGCCGATCAGCACGTTGTTCGCGGGCCCGGTGCGCTGGATCCGCGAGTCGCTCACGAACAGGTGCGAGTAGCCGAAATCCGCCTGCATGCGATCGGTGAAGGCGTAGCTGGCGCCCACCGAGAGCCACTTGCGGTCGGCGTCCGGCAGCCGCGCGGTGGCGGTCAACGGTGAGCCGGCGGGCGACTCGTCGTAGGCGAATCCCGCGCGCAGTGTCAGCTTCTTGTTGTGGTAGTAGTTGAACCCGACCCCGAGTCGCCACGCATCACTCCAGCCCAGCTCCTCGATGGCGGTCGGGCCCCGCAACGGTGTGACGGTGTCATAGCGGATGACGAGGCGCGGCACCGACGACCAGCCCGTCCAGGTGGCGTCGGCCATCATCGCGAACTTGTCGTGGAAACGATGGTAGCCGCTGAACGACAGGCTGTCCGGCAGCCTGACGTTCGCCGAGACGCCGCCGCTGGGAAAGGACGGGCCGAGCGCCCCGGCGAGGGCCGTGGGGACGCTGAAGGTCACCTTGCCGTCCAGGTCGTGCTCGATCTTCTCGCGGTAGGCGACGCCCACCCGGGTGCGCTCGCTGAACTCGTACATCAGGCCGGCGTTGAACCCGACGCTGACGTCGTCGGCCTTGTTCTCGGCGAAGCCGTCCAGGGCCGTGTTCGCTGGGCCGGTGCAGGCCGCGCCGAGGGCCGCCGCTGTCGCCGGAGGTGTGAGGGGTGACGCCGCGACCCCGAGGCAGATCGTGCGGAAGTCCACCGCGCTCGAGAGCTTCGCGTCGAAGTACTGCACGTTGAAGCCCGCACCGACCGACAGCTTGTCGGTGAGCTTGACCGCGATGGTCGGGTTCACGTGGATGGTGATGATCTCCGACTCCACCGCCTGGTAGCGGCCCACCCAGTCCCGGTCGTACTCGGTGGCAAGGCCAAAGGGCGCGTTCACGCCCAGCCCGAACGTCACCGTGTCGGTGAGCTTGCGGATGTAGTAGAGGTTCGGCACGACGGCATTCGTGCCGCCGTCCTGCACGGTGTTGCCCTGGATGGGGGCGCCGGTGCCCGCGGTCGCGCTCTGATGCTGGTACTCGAACGACGGGAGGATGAGGTGGCCCGAAGCCTGCAGCTCGTTCGGCCGCAGGGTGATGCTGGCCGGGTTGAACCACACGGTGCTGGCGTCCTCCGCCACCGCGCCGCCGCCGGCGAAGGCGTTGCCCATGCCCTGAGCGCTGTGCTCGATGATGGCGAAACCCGCGGCGCCCGCCTGCCCGGCGTAGCCCGCGACCGCTCCGAGCAGCGCCGCCCCCAGCACACCACGCACCCTGGAAGCCATGTCATCTCCTCCCCACTGGCTCACGCCGGCTCGACCGACTGTTGTGAACTCGCCACAGGTGAATGAGCTATGGCGTTGATTTCACGGATATAAGAACAACCGTGGCAGAAAGTCAACACATCCTTTGCGCGATCTGCCGACAGCGCGTCAGCCACCGCCGAGCATGCCGCGCTTCAGATCCCCGTCCGCCGGTGACTCCCCCAGCCAGATCCGCAGCACCGCGCCCTGCAGATCCTCGCCTTCCACCTCTCCCACCAGAGCGCCGTTGACGGTCACACGCACCCCGCCCCCCGCCGGGAGGTCCACGTCGGCCACGTCGCCGCCCTTGAGCGACGGCCACAGGGCGTTGAAGCGCTCGATGCGCGGCATCATCGCCGCCAGCGCCGCCGGTGGCGTGTTGTCGCGGAAGCCGTCCATCCAGGCGGAGGTGATCTTCTCCGGCGACAGATCGTCGTAGATCATGTGCATCGCGACGCGTTTGGGGCCGGGCGCAGCAAGCACCCCTTCGGCGCTGTCGACCCCGGCTGCGGGCAGGTAGAGGGCACCGACGTACACCTTCACGAAGAACCTGCTGCGCAGTCCCGCGCCATTCAGCGCCAGGGTGGCGCCGTCGACCACGACGCTCTCGGGCACCCGCACCCCCGCCACCTCCAGCGCCGGGGCCGGAACGCACACGGCCAGGAGCAGTGCGAGCAGGCCACGGCGGGTCGCCTGCCCGCGAGGTGCCGAGCGCGTGTTGTCCTGGGTCGGCGGATGATGCATTTTTGTGTCCCCGGCGCCGCGTGACCTCGAACGCGGCCGGATGGTGCGCGCGAGACGAAGGCCGCGCAAGAGCGAACGGTGGTTGCTGCACTGCGTCATCAAATCGTCGCCCACTGCGGGCGGCCCGCACCTGGAGAGGATGAGGCGCATATGGACAAACCGTGGCTGGCGAACTATCCGAAGGGCGTGTCGCCGGAGGCCGACGTGGACGCTTACGCGTCCCTCGCCGAGATGTTCGACGCGAGCTGCACGCGCTTCGCCGCGCTGCCCGCCTTCACCAACTTCGGCGTCACCATCAGCTACGCGGAGCTGGACCGGCGCGCCCGCGCCTTCGCCGGCTACCTGCAGACGGCGCTGGGCATGGGCAAGGGCGACCGCATCGCGATCATGATGCCCAACCTGCTCCAGTACCCCATCGCCCTGTTCGGAGCCCTGCGCGCGGGCCTCACGGTGGTGAACACCAACCCGCTCTACACCGAGCGCGAGCTCGAGCACCAGCTCAGCGATTCCGGCGCCACCGCCATCGTCATCGTGGAGAACTTCGCCCACGTGCTCGCGGGCTGCCTGGAGCGCACCCCGGTGGAGCACGTGATCCTCACGCGCATGGGCGACCAGCTCGGCTTCCCCAAGTCGATGATCGTGAACGCCGTGGTCAAGCACGTGAAGAAGCTCGTCCCGGCGCACACGCTGCGTGCCACGGCGAGCTTCAACGACGCGCTGGTGCGCGGCCAGGCCGCGGGCTTCGCACCCGTCGCGATTACCCGTGACGACCTGGCTTTCCTGCAGTACACCGGCGGCACTACCGGCGTCGCCAAGGGCGCCATGCTCAGCCACGCCAACATGGTGGCCAACGTGCAGCAGGCGGCCGCCTGGCTCGAGCCCTTCATCGAGGACGGCGGCGAGGTGGTGATCACGGCGCTGCCCCTCTATCACATCTTCGCGCTCACCGCGAATTGCATGACCTTCATGCGCTACGGCGGGCACAACGTGCTGATCACCAATCCCCGCGATCTGCCCACCTTCGTGAAGACCATCAAGGACCTGAAATTCACGGTCATCACGGGCGTCAACACGCTGTTCAACGGTCTGCTCAACACCCCCGGCTTCGACCAGGTGGACTTCTCGCGGCTGAAGGTCGCGCTCGGTGGCGGCATGGCGGTGCAGCGCGGCGTGGCGGAGCGCTGGAAGAAGCTCACCGGCCACGCACTGCTCGAGGCCTACGGGCTCACGGAGACCTGCCCGGCGGTGTGCATCAACCCGCTGGACATGACCGAGTTCAACGGCTGCATCGGACTGCCCATCCCGTCCACCGACGTGTGCGTGCGCGACGACGACGGCAACACGCTGGGCATCGGCAAGCCCGGTGAGCTGTGCGTGCGCGGGCCGCAGGTGATGCAGGGCTACTGGCAGCGTCCCGAGGAGACCCGCAACGTGCTCGGCGAGGACGGCTGGCTGCGCACCGGCGACATCGCCGAGATCACCGAGCAGGGCTTCGTGCGCGTCGTCGACCGCAAGAAGGACATGATCCTGGTGTCCGGCTTCAACGTGTACCCGAACGAGATCGAGGACGTGGCGGCGACGCACCCGGGCGTGCTCGAGGTGGGCGCCATCGGCGTGCCCGACGAGAAGTCCGGCGAGGCGGTGAAGCTGGTGGTGGTGAAGAAGGACCCGGGGCTCACCGAGGAGGCGCTGCTCGAGTACTGCGCGGGCAAGCTCACCAACTACAAGCGTCCGCGGCAGGTGATCTTTGCCAACGAGCTGCCCAAGAGCAACGTGGGCAAGATCCTGCGCCGGGAGCTGCGCGAGCGCTACGGCGCCAGCGCCTGAGTGCCCGAGCGCGGGAGGCCGCGGGGCAGCGTGCGCATCGCCATCGTCTCGGACACCCACGGCGCCGTGGACGAGCGCGTGCTGGACGCGGTGCGCGGCTGTGACGCCGCGCTGCACGCGGGGGACGTGGGCGGCGCACGGGTGCTGGACGCGCTGGCACAGGCCACCGGAACGCTGCTGGCCGTGCGCGGCAACAACGACGTCGCCCGCAAGTGGCCCGGTGCGGACACCGCCGCCCTGGAAGCACTGCCGGAGGAGGCGCACCTGCCGGCCCCGGGCGGCACCATCGCCGTCACCCACGGGCACCGTGCGCTGCCCGCGCGGGATCGACACCGCAAGCTGCGCGAGCGATTTCCCGGCGCCCGGCTGGTGGTCTACGGACACTCCCACCGCCTGTGCATCGACCGCGACGCCGAGCCCTGGGTCGCCAACCCCGGCGCCGCCGGGCGCGCGCGCACCTTCGGCGGGCCCAGCCTGCTCGTGCTGGAAGCGGGGCCCCGGGGCTGGACCCTCATGCCGCGGCGCTTCGAGACGCGCCCGTGAGCGGCGGCGCACGCGCCGCGGCGCGCGCGGCCGCCGCGCTGCTGGCGCTGGCCGCCGGCCCGGCGGCGGC
This sequence comes from Gammaproteobacteria bacterium, assembly GCA_041593595.1. Classification (GTDB taxonomy): domain Bacteria; phylum Pseudomonadota; class Gammaproteobacteria; order HK1; family HK1; genus JBFHNV01. The sequence goes on along the minus strand of JBFHNV010000128.1, from coordinate 3,389 downwards.
CGGTGACGTGGAGGTGCGTGCCGCCGAGCTCGTCCGGGACGCCGCCGGAACCTGGAGCGCCAGCGTCACCCTGGCCCACGGCGACACGGGCTGGGATCACTACGCCGATGCCTGGCGCGTGGTGGGCACCGACGGTCGCGTGTTCGGTACCCGCACGCTGCTGCATCCCCACGAGACGGAGCAGCCCTTCACCCGCGGGCTCTCGGGTATCGCCATCCCTCCCGACGCGAGGCGCGTGTTCGTTGAGGCCCACGACAGCGTGCACGGCTGGTCGCCGCAGCGCCTGGAGCTGGACCTCTCGGCCGCGGTGGACGGCCGCGTGCGCGCCGCGCGCTGAGAGCCTGTGAAAGGATCACCACGCTTGGCTGGCGAACGCCCCCTGGACGCCCCTGGCGGCGCTGTCCCGGGCCGTCCCTGGCCCGGGCCCTGCGGGCGCGCTGCGCGCGACCGAATCCGCTCCCGGCGGATTCGTGCGGGGGCCCCGAAAATCGCTTACGTAGCCATGGCTACGCGCGCGATTTTCTGCACCCTCGCTGCCAAAGCCAGGGACCCCCAGGGTGCGTCTCGCGACGGCGGGCGATCCTTTCACAGGCTCTAAGCGCTTCGCCGCCTCGCCGTGGGGTTGGTGCTCGTCAATCGCTACTTCCACCCGGATCACGCCGCCACGGGACAGCTGCTGTCGGACCTCGCGTTCCACGCGGCCGCCGCCGGGCGCCGGGTGACCGTGATCACGGGCCGCCAGCGACTGGACGATCCCCGGGCGCGCCTCCCGGCCCGGGAGCGGCTGCACGGGGTGGACGTGCGCCGGGTCTGGAGCACGCGCTTCGGCCGCGGTTCCCTGCCGGGCCGGGCCGTCGACTACCTGAGCTTCCACGCCGCCACGCTGCTGACGCTGCTGCGCCTGCTCCGCGCCGGCGACACCGTGGTGGCGGCCACGGATCCGCCACTGCTGGGCGTGACCGCAGGCTGGGCGGCCCGCGCCCGCGGCGCGGACCTGGTGAACTGGCTGCACGACGTGTTCCCGGAGGTGGCCGAGGCGCTCGGCCTGCGCTTCGCCCGGGGCGCATTCGCGGCGGGCCTGCGGTGGCTGCGCGACCGCTCGCTGCGGGCCGCCCGGGCGAACGTGGCCCTGGGCCGACTCATGGCCGAGCGCGTGGCGGCGCGGGGCGTGCCGCGGGAACGCATCCAGGTGATCCACAACTGGAGCGATGGCGAGACCGTGGCACCGCTGGACCACGCGGACAATCCCCTGCGCCGGGCGTGGGACCTGGGCGAGCGCGTGGTCATCGGCTACTCGGGCAACCTGGGCCGGGCCCACGATCTGCGCGCGCTCCCGGAGGCGGCGGCGCGGCTGGCGGATCTGGAGGATCTCCTGTTCCTGGGGGTGGGCGGCGGTGCCGGCAGCGCGGCGCTGCGTCGCGCCGTGGCGGCACGCGGGCTCGGCAACGTCCGCTTCGCCGGCTACCAGCCCCGTGCGCGGCTGGGCGCGAGCCTCGCGGCCGCGGACGTGCACCTGATCGCGCTCCGCCCGGAGCTGGAGGGCCTGGTCGTGCCCAGCAAGCTGTACGGCGTGCTGGCGGCGGGGCGACCCTGCATTCACCTGGGAGATCCGGCGGGGGAGGTGGGGCAGATCCTCACCGCCAGCGGCGCCGGCCTGGTGGTGGGCCCCGGCGACGCGGCTGCCCTGGAGGCGGCGGTGCGCCGGCTGCACGGCGACCCGGGGCTGCGGGCGGCCATGGGTCGGCGGGGACGCGCGCTGTTCCTGGAACGCTTCGACCGGCGACTGGCCCTCGCCCGGTGGCTCGAGGTGCTCGCGTGATGCCGCCGGGAACGCGGTGGGCGTCACCGCTCGGCGCTGCGCCGCGGGCCCGCGGCGCGCTTCCGCGGCGAGGGTCTGGGCGCTTGCGGGACGCGGTGTGCGCGACGTCCTGAGCCTGCTGGTGGCGGGCGCCACCGCCCTGGCGCTGCTCAACGGATTGCGCCCGCTGGCGCACCGCATCGGGCTGCTGGACAGTCCCGATACGCGCAAGACCCATGCGGGGGACGTGCCCCTGGTGGGCGGGCTGGCCATGTTCTTCGGCTTCGCCATGGGCGCCCTCACGCTGGACGTGACGCTGGCGGAGCTGCGCCCCTTCTTCGCGGCCTGCGCGCTGCTGGTGATGGTGGGGGTGCTCGACGACCTGCACGAGCTGTCGTCGCGGGCGCGTTTCGCTGCCCAGATCCTGGCCGCCTCCATGATGGTGGGGTGGGGCGGCGTGCTGCTGGGCGACCTGGGTGCCATCGCGCCCGGCGGCGCGATCTTCACCCTGGGGGTCGCCGCGGTGCCCTTCAGCGTGTTCTGCACCGTGGGCGTCATCAACGCGCTCAACATGAGCGACGGGGTGGACGGGCTGGCCGGCGGCTTCGCGCTCGTGGCGCTGGCGGGGCTGGCGTGGATCGCCCACGACTCCGGCCTGCAGGTGCACCTGCGCGTCCTGCTGCTGCTCTCGGTGGTGGTGCTGGCCTTCCTGTGGCTGAACGCGCGCATGCCCTGGCGGCCCCGGGCGCTGGTGTTCATGGGCGACGCCGGGAGCATGTTCCTGGGGTTCGCCATCACCTGGTTCGTCATCGACCTGAGCCAGGGTCCGGCAGCGCCCATGGCGCCCGTGGTCGCCCTGTGGCTGCTCCTCGTGCCCCTGTTCGATACCGTGTTCCTGCTGCTGCGGCGCCCGCTCACCGGCCACTGGCCCACCGCGGCGAGCCACGATCACCTGCACCACGTGCTGCAGATGGCCGGGCTCGGGGCGGGCGCGACCATGGCGCTGCTGTGGGCGCTGGCGGCCCTGGCGGCCGTGGCAGCGCTCGCCGCCAGCGCCGCGGGCGTGGCGGAGCGCTACCTGTTCTGGACCTTCATCATGCTGTTCGTGTGCTATGCGACGGTCATGGGCGTGGCGTGGCGCCGCCGCCGGCTGCTGGGCCGGCCCCTGGACCGGCGCCTCGGAGACGCCGACCGCCGCCGCCCGGGCGAGCGCCGGCAAGGGGATCGAAGGCAGGGCGGCGAACGGCGCGGCGGCGAAGGGCGGCGGGAGAACTCGTGACCGCAGTGCGCCGGGGAGTGTCTCGCCTGCCGGGAGGTCGCGGCCCGAGCGCAATGCCGTGAACCGTTCCTTCGGTCGCGACACGGAACCGGGGCACCCGCTTCGCCTCGCGATTACCCCGGGGTTGCCAACGCAGGTCGTTGTGATGCGCCATGGCGGTCGGAGGACGGTCGGGGCCTACGCGCCACGCCGTGAACCCGTCCCTGGGGGCTTGTATGTTGCCTGCGTCCTGGTCGTGTGTGATCAAGACAGCCGGGGTGGGAGGGACGCCTGGGGGCCTCTGGCCCGATTGGGGCACAGACCGACCGAGAG
>JBFHNV010000127.1:0-17725 GCA_041593595.1 Gammaproteobacteria bacterium | reverse complement strand
GCCTCCCGTAGGAGTCTGGGCCGTGTCTCAGTCCCAGTGTGGCTGATCGTCCTCTCAGACCAGCTACCGATCGTCGCCTTGGTGAGCTTTTACCTCACCAACAAGCTAATCGGACGTAGGCTCATCCAATAGCGCGAGGTCCGAAGATCCCCCGCTTTCCCCCGTAGGGCGTATGCGGTATTAGCCCGGGTTTCCCCGGGTTGTCCCCCACTACTGGGCAGATTCCTACGTATTACTCACCCGTCCGCCACTCGCCGCCAGGGAGCAAGCTCCCCGCGCTGCCGTTCGACTTGCATGTGTTAAGCATGCCGCCAGCGTTCAATCTGAGCCAGGATCAAACTCTTCAGTTTTAAGTTTTGCGGCCGGAATGAACCGGCCTCGAACTTGGCTCGACGAAAGTACTATGACATGAAGTGTCTAGTGCTCACGCCGAATGTCTCCCTCAGAGACACCCTTGACGCGAGCGCCCACACATATTGCCTGACCGTGTTGTTAGAGAGCGGAGGCGGCGGGACCGTCACCCCAGAGAGCCGCGCATTATACGCCTCGACCTTTGCCGGTCAAGCATCCCGCGCCAGTGTCACCGGCCTGCGGCGGCGCCCCGCAGGCGCGCCGTAAGCCGTTGATCCGCCGACCCCCGCTGGGACCTCAGGCAGCGCTGTCCCGGGACCCCGGGACCAGCTTCACCCGGGCCACCCGCCGCTTGCCCACCTGCACCACCGCCTCCGTGCCCGGCGAGAGGACCAGGCGGGGGTCACCGACCCGCTCGCCGTCCAGGCGCACTGCGCCCTGGCGCACCATCCGCAGCGCCTCCGAAGTGCTCTCCGTGAGCCCTGATTCCTTGAGCACGTGGCCTATGGGCAGGCCCTCGCGCGGGCAGCCCACGGCCACCGCCTGCAGGTCCGCCGGCAGCTCGTCGCGCTGGAAGCGGCTGCGGAACGCCTCGGCCGCGGCCGCGGCGGCTGCCGCATCGTGGAAACGAGTCACGATCTCGCACCCCAGCCGCTCCTTCGCGTCGCGGGGGTTGAGACGTCCGGCCGCGGCGTCCGCGCGCAGGCGCGCAAGCTCCTCGAGACCGGTGTCCAGGGACAGCAGCTCGTAGTACCGCCACATGAGGTCGTCGGAGATGGACATGATCTTGCCGAACATCTCCTCCGGCGGCTCGTGGATGCCGATGTAGTTGCCCAGCGACTTGGACATCTTCTGCACACCGTCCAGTCCCTCCAGGATGGGCACGGTGATCACGGCCTGGGGACGCTGGCCGAAGTGCTGCTGAAGCTGGCGCCCCACCAGCAGGTTGAACTTCTGGTCGGTGCCGCCGAGCTCCACGTCGGCGCGCATGGCCACCGAGTCGTAACCCTGCACCAGCGGATACAGGAACTCGTGGATCGCGATGGGCTGGCCGCTGCGGTAGCGGTTCGAGAAGTCCTCGCGCTCGAGCATTCGAGCCACCGTGTGCTGCGCCGCGAGACCGATTAGCCCCGCGGCGTCCATCTTCCCCCACCAGGCGGAATTGAAAACCACCTCGGTGCGCTCCGGGTCGAGGATCTTGAAGATCTGCTCCTCGTAGGTGCGCGCATTGCGCTCGATGTCCTCGCGCGAGAGGGGCTGGCGCGTGGCGTTCTTGCCGCTGGGGTCGCCGATCATCCCGGTGAAGTCCCCGATCAGGAACATCACGTGGTGACCCAGGTCCTGGAACTGGCGTAGCTTGTTGATGAGCACCGTGTGCCCCAGGTGCAGGTCCGGAGCGGTGGGGTCGAAGCCCGCCTTGACGCGCAGCCGGTCGCCACGGGCCAGCCGCTCGGCCAGCTCGCTTTCCACGAGGATCTCCTCGGTGCCGCGTCGGATGATGTCCAGATCCTGCATGGCTCCGTCGGGCGACTCAGGGGGCGCGAGAGGGTAGCACAGGCCAGATCCCGGCCCGCGGCGCCGCGAGGATTGACCGGGGCCCGTGGCCTCCGCTATGGTTCAAATTTACAACTATAACCATTTCAAACGTCTAGGGCCTTCAAGTAAGAAAGTCGGTGAATCCGACGCGGCTGGGGGTAAGGCTCATTCCGAGGACAATGCGCGCGCCGGCCCGCCGGTGCCTGACACGCACGTGCCGACGGCTGGCGGCTCTCGCGCTGCTGGGTGGCGTCATCGCCGTGCCCGCACAGGGCGGCGAGCGCGTGGTGGTGGACCTGCCGCTGCCGCCGCCCGGCACCACCCGTCCGGCGGGTGCGCTCCCGCCACCTACCGGTCTGATGGCTGCGAGCGTCGCGCTGAACGCCCCCGGGGACACGCTGCCGCCAGCGGCACCCGGCGTTACGGGAGCCAGCGAACCCGACCGTCGGCATGTGGTGCTGGAGATCCCGCCGGGACAGTCCCTCTACAACCTGTTCTCGCGCCACGGCCTCAGCCAGGCGGACCTGGTGACCATGGTGCGCTCGCATCGACGCATCAAGTGGCACCTCCGTCGCCTGCAGGCCGGGCAGCGTATTGCCATCGAGGCAGCAGCGGACGGCACCGTCCACCGCCTGCGTGTCGTGCTCCCGGGTCCCGACGATCTGCTGGTGGAGCGCGGCCACGACGCCCGCTTCGGCTGGCGGCGCGTGCCCGACGCGCCGCTGGAGACGCTCACCACGGCGCATGCGTGGTCGCCGGAACCGGCATCCGAGGCCGCACAGGAGCAGGTCCCGCACACGCCCCCGATCGGGGCCGAGGCGCCCCACCGGGAAGAGACGCCGGCCACGCCGGACGACTCCCAGCCGGCGGAGGAGGCCGTACCCGCGAGCGAGCACCGGCTGACCGTCGCCCCGGGTGACTCCCTGTACCTGATCTTCCGGCGCCTGGGCGTGCCGGCCACGGACCTGGCCAACCTGCTCGAGGCGGACAAGAAGGCGCGGGTGCTGCGCCGCCTGCGGCCGGGACAGGACCTCAGCGTGGGCCTTTCTGCGGAGGGCGTGCTGGACAGCCTCACGCTGGAGCTCGACGAGACACGCACCTTCCGCGCCCGGCGTGCCGGCAACGCCTTTACCATCGAGGTGGACCACGAGCCCCTGGAGCGGCGCGTGGCCACTGCCAGTGCCGTCATCGAGGATGCCCTGTTCCTCGCGGGTCAGCGCGAGGGCCTCTCGGACCGAGTGATCATGGAGCTCGTCGAGATCTTCGGCTGGGACGTGGACTTCGCGCTGGACGTGCGTGCCGGCGACCACTTCTCGGTGATCTACGAGGAGCTGTTCAAGGACGGGCGCAAGGTCCGAGACGGGCACATCCTCGCTGCGGAGTTCGTCAATCGCGGGCGCGCCGTACGCGCGCTGCGCTACGTCGACGCCACGGGCCGCGCGGCGTACTTCTCGCCCGAGGGCCTCAGCATGCGCAAGGCGTTCCTGCGAACGCCCGTGAACTTCAGCCGCATTTCCTCGCGCTTCACGAGCGGCCGCATGCACCCGGTACTGCAGCGCATGCGCGCGCACCGAGGCGTGGACTACGCCGCGCCCACGGGCACTCCCGTGCGTGCCGCCGGCGACGGCCGCGTGGCATTCGCCGGCTGGAAGGGCGGCTACGGCAAGGCGGTGATCCTGCAGCACGGTGCCACGTACACGACGCTGTACGGACACCTTTCGCGCATCCATCCCCGGGTCCGTGGCGGCGCGCGCCTCGAGCAGGGCGACATCATCGGCTACGTGGGCCAGACCGGACTTGCCTCCGGGCCACACCTGCACTACGAGTTCCGCGTGCGCGGCGTGCACCAGGATCCGCTGCGCGTGAAGCTGCCCAAGGCGCTGCCCATCGAGGCGCGCTACAAGAGCGATTTCCTCAGCAAGAGCCGCCCGCTGGTGGCGCGGCTGGACGCCCTCTCGCGCACCAGCGTCGCATCCAGCGACTGATGGCATCGCCGCCACCGCCGAGAGATCCGGCAATCACGCGGGGTGCCTGAACGTGGGGCTGTACGTCGGCGTGATGTCCGGCACCAGCATGGACGCGGTGGACGCGGTGCTGGCGGAGGTGAACGACGCCGGCGCGACGGTGGTGCACCAGCACGCGACGGCGATCGCACAGCCGTTGCGCACCCGGCTCGAGGCGGCGCTTCGAAGCGAGGCGCTCGCCGCCCTGGAGGCGTGGCGACTGGACGCGGAGGTGGGCGCGCTGTTCGCCACCGCCGTGCTGGAGCTGCTGGCGGCGGCGGACACGCCACCTGCGCGCGTGTCCGCTGTGGGCAGTCACGGCCAGACCCTGTATCACGCACCGGATGCGGATCCGCCCCTCACCGTGCAGCTGGGCGACCCCAACGTCATCGCCTGGCGTACCGGGATCACGACCGTTAGCGACTTCCGGCGCATGGACCTGGCTGCGGGCGGACAGGGCGCACCGCTGGCCCCGGGCTTCCATGCCCACGCGTTCGCCGCCGCGGATCGACCGCGCGCGGTGGTCAACCTGGGCGGCATCGCCAACGTCACCGTGCTCCCGCCGCGCGGCCGCGGCGCGGTGCGGGGCTTCGACACCGGCCCTGCCAACACCCTGATGGACCTGTGGTGCGCGCGCACACGGGGCGATCCCTTCGACGCAGGCGGCGCCTGGGCCGCCACCGGCCGGGTGGACGCACCGCTGCTGGAGGTCCTGCTCGACGAGCCCTACTTCTCGCGCAAGCCGCCGAAGAGCACGGGCCGCGAGCTGTTCAACGGCAGCTGGCTGGACGCGCGCCTGCGCGGCGTCGCCGCCGTGCCCCCGGAAGACGTGCAGCGCACCCTGTGCGAGCTGACCGCGATCACCGTGGCGGCCGCGCTGGACCGTCACGGCGACGGGGCCAAGGAGGTCTACGTGTGCGGCGGAGGCGCGCTCAACCCGGTGCTGATGGACGCGCTCTCCGGCGCCCTTCCCGGACGCATCGTGCAAACCACGGCGTCGCTGGGCGTGGCGCCCAAGGCGGTGGAGGGGACCGCCTTCGCGTGGATGGCCCACGAGCGCCTGGCGGGCCGTTCCGCGGCCCTGCCGTCAGTGACGGGCGCGACGCGCCCGGTGCTGCTGGGCGGCGTGTACCGCCGCGACTGACCCCGGCAGCTCAGATGGAGAACGAGGATCCGCAGCCGCAGGTGGTGGTGGCATTGGGGTTGTTGATGACGAAGCGGGCACCCTGCAGGTCCTCCCGGTAGTCCACCTCGGCGCCCACCAGGTACTGGAAGCTCATGGGGTCCACCGCCACCTTCACCCCATCGCGCTCGAGGACCGCGTCGTCGCTGGCGGCCTGCTCCTCGAAGTTGAAGCCGTACTGGAAACCCGAGCAGCCGCCGCCCTGGATGTAGACGCGCAGCACCAGGCCTTCCCGGCCCTGCTCCTGCAGGAGCTCGCGGACCTTGAGGGCGGCGCTCTCGGTGAGGGAGAGGGCGCCGGGAGCGTTGGCGAGGTCATGCATCGGTGTTCACCGGGCGCGCTGTAATGGAACCGGGCTCCATTCTACTCCAGCCGCGGAGTTCCGGTCCGCGGTCGCCGCCACGCGGCTCAACCCTCCTCGGCCACGTCCAGCGTGCCGCCGTGCTCGAGCTGCAGCTTCGGACCCGACTCCTCCACCCCGCGATGCACCAGGCTGCCGTTTACCTCGGCCCCCATGGCCATCTCGATGAGCGTGTAATACACGTTTCCGGTAATGCGCGCATTCGACGCGAGCTCGATCTGGTGCCGCGCGTGCACGTCGCCGATGACGGTACCGTTGAGCACCACGTTCGGCACGCGCACTTCACCCTCGATGGTGCCGAACTCGCTCAGGGTCAGCACCGCACCCGAGTCGTCGTCCGCGTACACGTTGCCCTTCACCGTGCCGTCCACGTGCAGCCCCCCGGAGAACCTCAGGTCGCCGAGCGTCTCGGTGTGACGCCCGATGAGCGAATCGATCTTCGTGGTCCGGAGCTTCTTCCTGGAACGGAACATCGGTCGACCGCCTCAACTCTTCATGGAAGGCCACTGGAACGTCTCGCGCACGGGCTTCGTGCCTTCGCTCGATCCGTCCACCTGGACGACAACCCGCTTGGGCACGAAGCGCTCCGGCAGCCGGAGTCGTCCCTCCAGCCGCTGAAAGTGCTTGAAGCGGTACTCCAGCGGAGCCATGGGGAACGGTCTCAGCTCCTCGAGACCCAGGCGCACCCGCTCCCCGTCCCGGTCGCCGTCCACCGAGAGCGACACCGCGCCGGTGACCACCTTATCACTGCGCATGCCGCGGGTTAACACCAGCCGGAAGCGGTAGTCCTGTGGGGTGCCTTCACGTTCCACCACGAAACGCTGGATTCGCACGTCGCCATTGCCGGCCTCTTCGCTGACGATACCGCGGTAGAACGTGACCTCCTCCTTCAACGCGAGGATCTGGTCCTGCAGATCGGTCATCTGCTGGTCAACCCGTGCGTAGGCCTCCGCCTCCACCTGCCGCGCTCGCTCGAGGATCGCCACGCGGCGAGCCAGCGCCAGTCGCTCCTCCTCCAGGGCGAGCTTGGCGCGCCGCAGGGCATCGCGCTCCGCCTGCGCCGTCAGCGCGGTCTCGCCGATGCGCGCACGTTCCTGCTCCACCACCCACCACAGGGCCGCGCCGGAGGCACATGCGCCCAGCACCACCGTGGCCGCCAGCAGCACCGGCCGGCGCCTGCGGATGATGATTCTCACGCGGCGGGCCGGCGTCCGCCGGGCGGTGAAGGAACACGCGATGTCATGGGGCCGATCGTAGCAGACACCCCGCGCCGCACGCGTGCGACCCCTTGGGCGCGGGTCCGGATTCGGGCGTCCGTGTTCGGATGAGGCCGGGCCGGTGCGGTTCGCGGGGACCGTCGGCCGCCGCGGCGAGGCGGAAACAGCGAAGGATCCGGTGGACCTTTCGTCCGCCGGGCGGGTCCGCCACGGATGGCGGGCCCCGCTCCCGCCAGCGAAGCAGGACCGCGTCGCGCACACACGGCGCGGCCGTCGAGCGTAGGGGGACGTACTCACCACGTGTCCTCGCGGCCCGTATCGGGCCGGCCGCCTCTGGGGATTCCGTCAATCGATCACGAATGCGGATTCGGGCGCGTCCCTCCGGCGCAGGCGCTGGGTTAGCATTCTGCGTCGCCGCAAGTGCCCCGGGACGGCCGTCATCGCATGCTCTGGGTGAAATCCCTTCACATCGTGTTCGTGGTCTTCTGGTACGCGGGCCTGCTCTACCTGCCGCGGCTGTTCGTCTACCACGCCCTGTGCGCCGCCGACGACCGGCAGGGCGAGGAACGATTCCGGACGATGGAACGACGGCTGTTTGCCATCATGACCGTCGGCGCCGCCGGTGCGCTCCTGTTCGGGCTGTGGCTGCTGCGCTGGTTCGGTGATGCGCTCGCCGGCAGCGGCTGGCTGCACGCGAAGCTCGTGCTGGTGCTCGGCCTCGTGGCGTTCCACGCCTGGTGCTTCAAGCTGATGCGCGACTTCCGCGCCGGGCGCAATCGTCACGGAGATCGCTTCTACCGTCTGTTCAACGAGATCCCCGCCGTGGCACTGCTGGCCATCGTGGTGCTGGTCGTGGTGAAGCCGTTCTGAGCCTGCGTAGCATGCGGCGGGGACGGGTCCGGTGCGACACGCGGGCGCCCGGGGCCGCTCAGACCTCCACCATCTCGAAGTCCTCCTTGCGCGCGCCGCACTCCGGGCACGCCCAGTTCGGCGGCACGTCCTCCCAGCGGGTTCCAGGGGCGATGCCCTCCTCGGGCAGGCCTTCGGCCTCGTGGTAGACGAAGCCGCAAATCACGCACATCCAGGACTTCAAGACTCGCACATCCTCGCGGACCGGCGCGGGATTGTCGCACGCGCCCGATGCTAGACTCCACCGACCGATCCGCGGTCCGCGCACCTCCGCTACCTCCATGCCCCGTGTCAATCCGCCGAAGGTGCTGTGCCTCGCCGGCCTCGATGCCACCGGCGGTGCGGGCCTGCAGGCAGACATCGAGGCCGTGGCCAGCATGGGGGGGCACGCGCTGCCGGTGCTCACCGCCAACACGGTGCAGGACACCCGCGACGTCTCCAGCGTCACACCGGTGGCGCCAGCGGACCTGCTGGCCCAGGGCCGCGCGGTCATTGCCGACGCGCCGCCGGACGCCATCAAGGTCGGCTTGCTGGGTAACGCGGGAGTGGCCAACGCGGTGGTCAGCCTCATCAACGCGTGCCCGGGCGTGCCGGTGGTGGTGGACCCGATCTGCACCTCCGGCGCCGGTACCCCGCTGGCCTCGGAGGAGCTGATGGACGCCATGGTCACCCTGCTCCTGCCGCGCACCACCGTGGTCACGCCGAACACCCTCGAGGCGCGGCTGCTCACCCCGGAGGCGGACTCCCTGGGCGCGAGCGCGCAGGAACTGCTCTCCTACGGCTGCGGGGCGGTGCTGATCACGGGGACCCACGACGACACGCCGGACGTCATCCACCGCCTGTACGCCGGCATGCGGCTGCAGGAGCAGTGGTCCTACGAGCGCCTGCCCGGCGAGTACCACGGCTCCGGGTGCACCCTTTCGGCAGCCCTGGCGGGGCTCCTGGGGCACCGGCTGGACCTGATCACCGCCTGCGCGCGGGCGCTCGCGTTCACCCACGGCTGCCTGCGCGCCGGTTTCGCGGTCGGCCGCGGCCAGCGCATCCCGGACCGGCTGCACTGGAGCGCGACGGACCCATGACCGCGGTGCCCGGATTCGGGCTGTACGCGGTGACCGACACCGGGCTGACCCGGGAACGGGGCGTCGTGGCCTGCGTGCGCGGCGCCCTGGAGGGCGGCGCGCGCATGGTGCAGTACCGGGACAAAGGCACCGATCGACCGCGCCGGAGCCGGGAGGCGGCGGCCATCCGGGATCTCTGCCGACGGCACGGCGTGCCGTTCATCGTCAACGACGACCTGGATCTGGCGCTGGAGGTGGGCGCCGACGGCGTGCATGTGGGCCGCGACGACGACGCGGTGGAGACGGCCCGTGCCACGCTGGGGGCAGGCGCCATCGTGGGCGCCTCGTGCTACCACGAGCTGGATCGCGCCCGGCAGGCGGTGGCCGCGGGCGCCAGCTATGTGGCCTTCGGACGCTTCCATGCCTCGCGCACCAAGCCCGGGCGCGCCCTGGCGGGGCCGGAGCTGCTGCGCGCGGCGCGCGCGGAGCTCGCGGTCCCGGTGGTGGCCATCGGCGGCATTACGGCGGGCAACGGCGCCGCGCTGGTGGCCGCGGGCGCCAATCTGCTGGCGGTGATCCACGATCTCTGGGGCGACGGCGACTGTGCCGCGCGGGCACGCGCTCTCGCGGCCTGCTTCGACTGAGCCTCCCGGTACCCTGTCGCGGGGCCGGGCGAGACGCTATCCTTGCGGGCTTTCCCACGTTGCAGGCCCCGAGGTGAGGGGCGATTCCCCGAGGCCGTAGCCCATGACCATCCACAAGACCGAAGATCTGCGAATCGAGTCCATCGGCGACGTGATCACGCCGGCGGCCCTGCACGCGGAGTTCCCCATCAGCGACGCCGCGGCGACCGTGGTGCACGAGACGCGGGCCGAGATCGGGCGCATCCTCACCGGCGACGACGACCGCCTGCTGGTCGTGGTGGGGCCGTGCTCGATCCACGATCCGGCTGCCGCCAGGGAATACGCCGGCCGACTGCGCGCGCTGCGGGAGCGGCTCGCGGAGCGCCTGCTGGTGGTGATGCGGGTGTACTTCGAGAAGCCGCGCACGACGGTGGGCTGGAAGGGGCTCATCAACGACCCGGATCTGGACGGGCGCTTCAACATCAACAAGGGCCTGCGTCTCGCGCGCTCGCTGCTGCTCGAGCTCAACGAGGAAGGCGTTCCGGCCGGCACCGAGTTCCTGGACGTCGTGACGCCGCAGTACGTGACCGACCTCGTGAGCTGGGGTGCCATCGGCGCGCGCACCACCGAGAGCCAGGTGCACCGGGAACTGGCGTCCGGGCTGTCGTGCCCGGTGGGATTCAAGAACGGCACCGACGGCACGGTGCAGATCGCCGTGGACGCCATCCGGGCGGCGCGCCACCCGCACGTGTTCCTGGCGCTGACCCAGGACGCCCACTGCGCCATCTTCAAGACCACCGGCAACCAGGACACCCACATCATCCTGCGTGGCGGGCACGAGCCCAACTACGACGCCCGCAGCGTGGCCGCCACCTGCGCCGCGCTCGCCCGGGCGGGGCTCGAGGAGGCGGTGATGATCGACTTCAGCCACGCCAACAGCCGCAAGAAGCCCGAGCTCCAGATGGAGGTGTGCGAAAACGTGGCGGGCCAGATCGCCGGCGGCGAGCGGCGCATCGTGGGCGTGATGATCGAGAGCCACCTGAAGGCCGGCCGGCAGGACGCGAAGCCGGGCGTCGCCCTCGAGTACGGCAAGAGCATTACCGACGCCTGCGTGGGCTTCGGCGACACCGAGACCCTGCTCGAGCGCCTCGCCGGTGCCGTCACCGCACGGCGCAAGCGAATGCTGGTCGCCGCGGCGGGCTGAGCGGCCACCCCAGGTCGCGGATCACCGGTCGACAGGTAGCAAGGCGCGGGTCGCGGCGCCTCGCCGTGAACCCGTCGCTGGGCGCTCGACGGCGGCATACCTGCCGCCGAGGGGCGCATCGACCCGTGCCTTCCTCCGCACCACGACCTGCAGGTCGCACGATCCGAAGCCGCCGACCAGCGTGCGCCGGCGCGCCTACCAGCCCGGCACCTGATTGGCGGCGATGGCCTGGTCCTCGAGCATGATGGGGATGTCGTCGTCCACCGGGTAGATGGTGCGTCCGTCCTCGGTGATGAGGGCCTCGGCGAGCGGCGCCGCCACGGCGGTGCCGTCGGCGTGGCGCACGTCGCCCGCCTCGATGCAGCGGTTGAGGATGGCGAGCTTGTCGCCCGACAGCTGACGCACCGGCACCTTGGTGCTGGGGCAGACGAGGATCTCGAGCAGCTTCTTGTCCACGCTCAACGGGAGACTCCTCCTCGACGTGGCCCGGACGGGCCGCGATGGTTCAATCGGCTGGACGCGCCGCGGCGGCGCGCTCGGCACGCAGCATCTCCGCCACCTGGAACGCGAGCTCGAGGCTCTGGCTCGCGTTGAGTCGCGGATCGCAGTGGGTGTGGTAGCGGTCGCCCAGGTGCTCCTCGGTGATGGCCTGCGCGCCGCCCACGCACTCGGTCACGTTGCGCCCCGTCATCTCCACGTGCACCCCGCCCGCGTGGGTGCCCTCCGCGGCGTGCACCTGGAAGAAACCTCGCACCTCGTCCAGGATGCGCTCGAAGTCGCGGGTCTTGTAGCCGCTGGCGGACTTCACGGTGTTGCCGTGCATCGGGTCGCAGGACCACACCACGATCCTGCCCTCGGATTTCACCTGCCGCACCAGCGGTGCGAGCGCCTCGCGCACCCGGTCCGAGCCCATACGCGCGATGAGGGTGAGCCGGCCTGGGACGTTGTCCGGGTTCAGCCGGTCGACGAGCCGCAGCACCTCGTCGCCCGAGGCCCCGGGGCCGATCTTCACTCCCACGGGGTTCGCCACGCCGCTCAGGAACGTCACGTGCGCGCCATCCACCTGCCGGGTGCGCTCGCCGATCCAGAGCATGTGGGCGGAAGTGTCGTACTAGCGCCCGGTGGTGCTGTCGACGCGGGTCAGCGCTTCCTCGTAGGGCAGCAACAGCGCCTCGTGGCTGGTGTAGAAATCCGTCTGCCGCAGCACCGGGGACGTCTCGGAGGTGATGCCGCACGCCTCCATGAAATCCAGGCACTCTCCGATGCGATCCGCGAACGCCCGGTAGCGGGCCGCCTGCGGGCTGCCCTCGAGAAACTCCAGGTTCCAGCCGTGCACCCGGTGCAGATCCGCGTAGCCACCCTGGGCAAACGCCCGCAGCAGGTTGAGCGTGGACGCGGCCTGGCTGTAGGCGCGCAGCATGCGTTCCGGGTCGGGGGCACGGGCGCCGGCCTCGAACTCGATGCCGTTGACGATGTCGCCCCGGTACACCGGGAGCTCCTCGTCGCCCACGCGCTCCGCGGGCTGCGAGCGCGGCTTCGCGAACTGGCCGGCCAGCCGGCCCACCTTCACCACGGGGCAGGCGGCACCGAATGTGAGCACGGCGGCCATCTGGAGCAGCACGCGAAAGGTGTCGCGGATGTTGTCGGCGCGGAACTCCGCGAAGCTCTCCGCGCAGTCGCCACCCTGCATCAGGAAACCACGCCCCCGCGCCACATCGGCGAGCGCCCGGGACAGGTTGCGGGCCTCGCCGGCGAATACCAGCGGCGGGCATTCGCGCAGCCGCGACTCCACCGCGGACAGCGCCACCGGGTCCGGGTACACGGGAAGCTGGCGCGCCTCGCGCGCGCGCCAGCTCGCGGGCACCCAGTCACCGCCGCCCGGTCGTGGTGCCGCGCTCACGACAGCGGCTTCGCGCCGCCGCTGGCGGACGCGGTGGTCTCGGCGTCGACGAAGCGCACCAGCACCATGCCGGCGAAGCGCTCGCCGCGGTAGAGCTCCACGCGGAACACGGTGGCGTCGCGATCGACGGAGAAGCGCTCCGCGATCTCGCCGCGGCGGATCTCCACGCCCGACTCGTTGCCGATGTCCGCGCGGCGCCAGCCGATCACGTTCACGCGCATGTCAGCGGGCGCCTCGACGGAGAAGCGCTCGCTCACCTCCACCACCGAGCCAACCGCGGCGCGCCGCGCGACTCCGTCGACGCGGATGGTGACGCCGTCGACGGACGCGTCGTAATCGAAGAACTGCGGGTGCAGCCGCGTCACCCGCCGGTTGCCATAGCTGACCCGGAAGGTGCCGCCGGCGTTCACGACGGCCACCAGCGGGCTGCTCGCCTCGTAGCGCAGTTCCTCGTTCTTCTTCATCGGCACGTAACGCAGGATGCCGCGGGCGCCGGCAAGCTCCAGGAACAGCCGCCGGTCGTAGAAGGCCACCTTCACGTTCTCGTCCACGGTGCGCTGCACGGCGATGGGCGTGAGCGAGAAGCGGCGCTCGGACTCGATGCCCAGCTCGCTCAGATAGGCCTCGATGAGGCGCAGGTGGTAGTACACGCGCAGGTGCGTCGGGAGCGACTTGCTGGCTTCCAGGCCCACTGCCGGCTTGCCCTGGTTGATGGCGAAGTAGGTCAGGGTCTTCGCCATCTCGGCGTTGCCGTCCCGCGTACGGGTGTTCTTCACGTGCACCCGGTGCTCGTCGTCGATGAGCGTGCCGTTGACGCGGTCGCTCACCCGCCGCGCGAGGCCGCCCAGCGGCGCGTGGGGAGCGCGGTCCATGGATTCCTGGTCGATGATGATGCTCTGTCCCCACCGGGCCGGGTTGCGCAGGGCATCGTGGTGGTGCAGGCGGAAGAAGCCGCTGCCGTCGTGCAGGTTGAGCACATAGCCCACCTGGGGGTCGGTAATGATCCGCTTGATGCGCTCCACCCGCGCGTGGTCCGGATCGGCCGAGGACACCGCCGGGAACTTGCGGTTCATGTCGCCGTGCACCCCGCGGGAGCGGCGCACGATGCTCTCGAAGTTGAGGTTCGGCACCACCCACACGGCGCCTCGCTCCAGGCGGTAGTGGGTGGCCAGCAGCGAAGCGGCGTTGAAGCCTCCGGGCTCGTCGCCCTGGATGCCACCGATGACCAGCGCGGTGGGGCCGTCCCGCTCGCCCTGGATGCGGTGCAGGGAGAACTCCAGCGACCCCGCGGCTGGCGCGGCCCAGGGCCACGCCAGCGCGGCCGCGGCGCACGCAGCGCGCAGGCTTCGACGGCATCGCTCAGCGCTGCTGGCGCTCGGCATCGCGCACCTCCGGCACCGGATCGTAGCCGCTCGTGCCCCAGGGATGACAGCGCGCCAGGCGCCGCAGCGTGAGCCACGCGCCGCGTGCCGCGCCGTGGGCCCCGAGGGCCTCCAGCGCGTACTCCGAGCAGGTAGGCAGGTGCCGGCAGCGCGGTGCGAGGAGCGGGGAGACGAGTAGCCGGTACCCGCGCACCGCGATCATCAGCAGCGCCGCGGGCGCGCGGACCGTGGGCACGCGGTCAGCCGGCCTTGCGCCACTGGGTGCCATCGGGGCCATCCTCCAGGACGATGCCGCGCCCGGCCAGCAGGTCGCGGATACGGTCGGCCTCGGCGAAATCCCGCCGCCCGCGCGCCGCCTGACGCTCGCGCACCAGTCGCTCGATCTCGTCGATCCCCTCCACGGAGCCGCGCCGGGCGGCGGCCCACCGGGCGGCGTCCGCCTGCAGCAGGCCGAGGGGCCGGCCCGCCGCGCGCAGCCCTGCCTGGGCCTCGCGCCGTGCGGCACCTTCCCCAGCCGCCACGGCCTGCGCCAGCTCGTGCAGCAGGGCAATGGCCCGGGGCGTGTTCAGGTCGTCATCCAGGGCGGCCGCGACCCCGGCGGGCACGGGGGTGTCGCCGCCACCGGGCGCCGCGTCCTCGAGGGCCGAGTACAGCCGGTCCAGGACCCGGCACGCCCGCGGCAGGGTGTCGGCGTTCCACTCCAGGGGCTTGCGGTAGTGGGCGGAGAGGAGCGCGAAGCGGATCGCCTCTCCCGGTGCCTCCTTCAGCAGGTCACGCACCAGCAGCACGTTGCCCACGGACTTGGACATCTTCTCGGCGTTCACGTTGACGAAGCCGTTGTGCATCCAGAAGCGCGCGAGCGGCGCGCCCCCGTGGGCGCAGCACGCCTGTGCCACCTCGTTCTCGTGATGCGGGAACTGGAGATCGTGACCGCCGCCGTGGATGTCGATGGTCACGCCCAGGTGCCGCTCGATCATGCACACGCACTCGGTGTGCCAGCCGGGCCGGCCGCGGCCCCAGGGGCTGTCCCAGCCGGGCTGATCCCCGCGCGATGGTTTCCAGAGCACGAAATCGGCGTCGTCCCGCTTGTAGGGCGCCACCTCCACCCGCGCGCCCGCGATCATCTCGCGCCGGTCGCGCCGGCTGAGCCGCCCGTAGTCGGGGAACGAGGGCACGTGGAACAGCACGTGGCCCTCGGCCTCGTAGGCGTGACCGCTCGCGATCAGCGCCTCGATCATGGCCACCATCTCGGGAATGTGGGCCGTGGCACGGGGCTCGATGTCCGGCGGCAGGACGCCCAGCGCTTCCATGTCCTCGTGATACACGTCGGTGAAGCGTGCGGTGATGACGTCGATACCGACGCCCTGCTCCGCGGCCGCCGCGTTGATCTTGTCATCCAGGTCGGTGATGTTGCGGGCGTAGATCACGCCCGCGTAGCGCTCTCGCAGGACACGGCTCAGGACGTCGAAAACGACCGCCGGACGGGCGTTGCCGATGTGCGGGTAGCTGTACACCGTGGGACCGCACACGTACACGGTGACCCGCCGTGGATCGGCGGGCCGGAACGTCTGCTTGCGGCGCGCGAGCGAGTTGTACAGCTGCATCGTGCGCGGCGATGGCAGGCTCAGAGCCGGGTCGGATTCGGCGCGTCGCCGTACACCGCCTGCGGGTCGAACACCCGCTCGGTCTCGGCAAAGTCCAGCTTCACGGGCGCGTCGCCCAGGCGCGTGCCCACGGGCACCCGGCGGTAGAAGCAGGACCGGTAGCCCACGTGGCAGCTCGCCCCGCCGTCCACCCGCACCCGCAGCCAGACCGCGTCCTGGTCGTCGTCGATGAACATCTCCTCCACGTGCTGCACGAAGCCGCTCGTGGCGCCCTTGTGCCACAGGCACTGGCGGCTGCGGCTCCAGTAGTGCGCCTCGCCGGTCTCGATGGTGCGGCGCAGAGCCTCCGCGTTCATGTAGCCGTGCATCAGCAGTTCGCCGCTGGCGGCATCGGTGGTGACCACGGGCAGCAGCCCGTCGGCGTCGAACTTCGGCGCGAGCTCGTCGCCTTCCTCGACCTGCTCGACGGTGACGCGCTCGGCGAAGCCGGGTGCGGGGGCGCTCATGGGTGTACCTCTGCTGGGTGTCGCTGCTGCGGGCCGGGCCCCGGGACGACCCCGGATTGTATCAGCATGCCGGCGCGGTCCGGCGCCGGGAGCGCGGCCACGCCGGGGCTCTGCCCTGGCCGGCGCGCCGCCCGCCCCGTATGCTCGCCCGGGCAGGCCACCGCTGCCGGCGGCCACGGCAGATCACCACCCGGGCGCCCATGAAGCTCGTCATCCTCGGCCGCGACGGCGTCATCAACGCGGATCCCGGCGGCGCGATCATCTCGAAGCCGGAAGACTGGGAGCCCCTGCCCGGCAGCCTGGACGCCATCGGCCGCCTCAACCGGGCCGGCTGGCGGGTCGTGGTGGCCACCAACCAGCCGGGGCTGCGGCACAAGGACCTGGGCCTGGACGCGCTCAACCGGGTCCACGACCGGATGCACCGGCAGCTCGCCGAGGTGGGCGGGCGCATCAACGCCATCCTGGTGTGCCCCTGCCTGCCGCGAGATCACTGCCAGTGCCGCAAGCCGGCGCCGGGCATGCTGCGCGAGATCGGCGAGCGGCTGCGCATGCCACTGGGCGCGGTGCCGTGCATCGGCGACGGAATCGAGGACGTGCAAGCGGCCCGTGCGGCGGGCGCGCGGCCCTGGCTGGTCCGCACCGGCAAGGGCGCCGCCACGGAGGCCGCTGGCGGACCGGAGCTCGACGGCGTGCCGGTGTACGACGACCTGGCCGCGGCGGCGGAGGCGCTCATCGGCGGCGCCGCCTGAGCGCCCGGGCAGGGAATCAGGCCCGGCGCACCCTGTTGCGCCCCGCCGACTTGGCCGCGTAGAGGGCGCGGTCGGCCCGCTCCAGCACCTCGGCGGGGGATTCGCCGGGGATCGCCTGAGTGACGCCGAACGAGGCGGTCAGGGGCACCGGCTCGCCCTTGTAGCTGAAGTCGCAGCCCTCGACGAAGGCCCGTACCTGGTCCACCACCCTGGCCGCCGCCTCGGCTTCGGTGCCCGGGAACAGCAGCAGGAACTCCTCGCCACCGTAGCGGGCACAGAAGTCGGAGTGGCGGATGCGCTTGCGGATGATCCCGGCGAACAGGGCCAGCGCCCGGTCTCCGGCGCGATGGCCGTAGCCGTCGTTGATCCGCTTGAAGTGGTCGATGTCGGCCATGGCCAGGGCCAGCGGCGCGCCCAGGCGGGTGGCGGTCCCGATCTCCGTGGCCAGCCGCTCGTCCAGGGCCTTGCGGTTGGGCAGGCCGGTGAGCGCGTCGGTGAGTGCCAGCCGGCGCTGCGCCTCCAGCTGACCCCGTGCCTCCCGCGACTCGCTCTCCAGCTCCCGCAGGCGACGCGACATGGCGGCGAGTCGCGCGTCGCGCGCCGAGCCCAGGGATTCGCCTTCGGTGCGGAACTCCTGCACCGAGCGCACCAGGCACTCCAGGTGCGAGTCGATGGACGTCTTCAGATCGTCCAGGTCCTGGGCCGCGGCGGCCTCGCTGCGCATGGCGGCGAGGCTGGCCTCCATGGAGCTCGCGAGGCCCCGCTCCAGGCCGCTTGCCGCCGCGCCGTCCGCCTGCACCTGACCCAGCGCCCCTAGCAGCCCGTCCAGGCGCCGGTCCACGCTGTCCAGGAAGCCCCGGAACTCGCTGCGCATGGCGGCCAGGGCCGCGTCGATCAGGTCCCTGAGACCCTCCAGCACTGCCAGCAGGCGGCCCTCGTCCAGCTCCTCGGCGAGGCTCGCCGCGAGCCGCTCGCCCTGGTCCCGGAACTGCGCCGGCAGCTCCACCCGCTGAAGCAGCGAGGCCAGCACCCGGCGCACCTGTGGCCAGTCCACCGACGCCGCCATCTCGACCTGGGCCGCCGGCGCCGGCCCGGACTCGTGCTCCGGCCCGCTCCCGGCGGCCGACCCGGTCCCGGGG
>JBFHNV010000126.1:0-17749 GCA_041593595.1 Gammaproteobacteria bacterium | reverse complement strand
TTGGAATACAAGCGACTGCGTCCCTCTTGATTTCCATGATCAGTTCATCTTGTAGCGGGCGACGAAGTCCTCGTCGATGGTGACGCCCAGGCCAGGGCGGTCGGGGATCTCGATGTGGCCATCCGCCACCTGGAAGTCCTCCACGGCGAGGCCGTGCAGCATGGGGTTCGCGCCCACCGAGTATTCCAGGATGAACGACGAGGTGGCCGCCGCGGAGCAGTGCAGGCCCGCGGCGAAGGTGGTGGCGCCGCCCCAGATGTGGGCGGCGAAGCGCACCTGGTGCGCCGCGCACAGGGCCTCGATGCGCATGGTCTCGGTGATGCCGCCGGCGATGGACAGATCCGGCTGCAGGATGTCCGCGGCGCGCAAGCTCAGGATGTCGCGGAAGGCGAAGCGGGTGAACTCGCTCTCGCCGGTGGCGATGGGGATGTCGGTGGACGCGCGCACCTCGGCGAGCCCGGGCTTGTCGTCGGCGGTGACCGGCTCCTCGAACCAGGCGATGTTGCACGGCTCCACCAGCCGGCAGAATCGCTTCGCCTCCGCCACCGTGTAGGTGCCGTGGGCGTCGCACATGATGTCCACGTCGGGCCCGAGGCCCTCGCGCGCCGCGTGCACCCGCGCCACCGAGTGGGCCAGGGTGCCGTCGCCGGAGCCCACCCGCATCTTCACCGCCCGGAAGCCGCCCGTGTCCAGGAACGCGCGCAGCTCGTCCGCCACCTGGTCGGCGGGCTTCCAGCCACCGGAGGCGTAGGCCGGCATGCGCTCGTGGCGCCGCCCGCCCAGCAGGCGCCACACGGGCGCGTCCAGGGACTTGCCCAGGATGTCCCACAGGGCGATGTCGACGGCGCTGATGGCGGCCACGTTGAGGCCGCGCCGTCCCATCGCGGGGAACACGTGGCCCCGGTCCAGCGCGTAGCCGGCGCGCGTGCCGTTGTACATGACGTCCCACAGCCGGGTGATGTTGCGCGGGTCCTCGCCCACAAGGAGCGGCGCGAGCTCGGTCTCCACGATGGCGTTGAGCGCCGTGTTGACGCTCGAGCTGAACACCGAGCCCCGCGCCTCGCCGTGCCCGACGATGCCGGCGTCGGTCTCGATGCGCACCAGCGTCGAGTCGAACGACGCCACGCGGCCGAAGTCCGACGTGTGCTGGCGCTCCTCGGGGATGGGCACGCGGAGCCAGGTGGCGGTGACGGCGGTGATCTTCATGACGTGCGTCCCTTCACCTGCCCGTCGTACCTCACCGCGTGCTCGGCGCTCTCCCAGATGACGCGCATGGCGGGCTTGACCTGCTCCTCGCGCAGGTGTCCCACCAGGCCCGCGCAGCGCGACACCAGGGCGAAGCCGCGCATGATGGCCGCGGGCACGCCGCAGTCCCCCAGCACCGCCGCCACGGCGCCGGTGGCGTTGATGGTGATGTGCTTGCCATAAGTCTCGTCGATGGCCGCGGACAGCGTGTGCACCGCGTCCACGTGGGGGCCGGCCACGCGGTGCTCGCGGGCCAGATCGAACAGGCGGATGGAGCGGGGGTCGTCGGGCTTGTGCATGTGGTGGCCGAAGCCGGGCACGGGGGTGCGGGCCGCGCGGTGCTCCCCGGCGATACGCTTCGCCTCGGCGTCCGGATCGTCCGCCTCCAGCATGCGCGTGATGAGGGCGGCGCAGCCCTCCATGGTGCCCACGAAGGTGCTGCCCACGCAGGCGAGGCCCGCGGCCACCGCCCCCTGCATGGACTCCCGGGCGCTCGAGTAGGCCAGCCGCGCGGCGATGGCGCTGGGCGTCATGCCGTGCTCCATGAGCGTCACCAGGCAGGCGTCCACCATGGCGGCCTCGCCCCCCGAGGGGGCCCGGCCGAGCATCTGGAACACCATCATCTCGGTGAAGGTCAGCTTGCCGATGAGATCGCGGCACAGGCTGCGATCCCGGATGTAGATGTCCTCGTTGGTGTGGGTGGCGATACTGGTGGTCTGGGTGTCGGGCATGAAGCTCATGCGGGTTCTCCCGTCGTCGACTTGGTCAAGGGCGGCGCGAGGCGTAGGATGAATGCCTGCGCCCAGGGGCGCGAGTGGCGTCCGGCGCGGGCCCCGTTCCACACGCGAGTGGCTGCGTCATGAATCCGGCGGCTCCCGGTCGACGGCCCGAGGACGGCGAGGAGACGGCCCTGTGGACCAGGGTCAAGAACTGGCTGCTCATGGCCCTCGTGATCCTCAGCGTCGTCTTCCTGTTCATCATGGTGATCTACGACGCCACCTCCATGTACTGCGGCTTCGGGGACTGGCTGTTGCAGCAGTGCCCGAAACGGATCCGCCCGGGTTGAGGTCGGTCCACCGGGCTCAGTCGAAGCGCGTGCCCGGCAGGCGCTTCTCCAGCTCGTGGCGCTGGATCTTGCCCGAGGCGCTGCGCGGGAACTCCGCGTGGTCGATGAAGACGATGCCCTTGGGCTGCTTGTAGCCCGCCAGCTCCCGGCGACAGAGATCCCGCAGGGCGGCGGCGTCCAGGCTCTCGTCGTGACGCGCGACGAAGGCCACCGGCACCTCGCCCCAGCGCGCGTCGGGCCGGCGCACCACGGCCACGTCGCGCACCCGCGGCTCCTTGAACATGACGCGCTCGATCTCCGCCGGGTACACGTTCTCGCCGCCGGTCTTGATCAGGTACTTCACCCGGTCCACGAAGTCCAGGCTGCCGTCCGGGTTGCGCACGAACACGTCGCCCATGTGGAACCAGCCGCCGCGGAAGTCCTTCGCGTTGACCTCGCCGGCGCGCCAGTAGCCGCTGAACAGGGTGGGCCCGCGCATGGCCAGCTCGCCGGGCGTGCCGTCCCCCACCACGTTGTCGTCCGCGTCCACCAGGCGCACCTCGCAGAACGGGCTCTGCTCCTTGCTCAGGCGATCGGGTGCCACCCCCACCGGGATCAGGCTCGACGAGCACGGCGGGCAGCCGGTCTCGGTGGCGCCGAAGGTGTTGGCGTAGGGCGCCCCCAGCGCCCGCGTGATCCGGGCGATGTCCGCGGGCGGCACCAGGTCCGCCATCACCCCGCACACCCGCACGCTCACCGGCTCGATGGCGCCGCGCTCGAGCGCATCCGCGAACGGCCCCACCATGCCGGGCATGAGCAGCAGCCACCCCAGGGGCTCCGCCGCCACCACCCGGCACAGGCGCGCCGGGTCGAAGCCGTCCACCACGATCACCTTGCCGCCGCACATCAGGGTGCCCAGCGAGTTCTCCGCGCCGCCCATGTGGTACAGGGGTGACCAGGCGGCGAAGGTGTCGCCGGCCTGCACGCCGAACTCGGCCCGGGTGACGAGGTTGCGCACGATCTCGGCGCGATGGCTGAGCACCGCGCCCTTGGGCAGGCCGGTGGTGCCGCTGGTGTAGAGGATCAGCAGCGGCGATTCCGGGTCCAGGGTCGCCACGCCGTGCCGCGGCTCGGCCGACGCCAGCAGCGCCTCGTAGCCGTCGCCGAACACCACCGGCTGCGGCACGGCCACGCCGATCCCCTCCAGGGCGCCGGCGTGGCGTGGCGAGACCAGCAGCGCCTTCGGCTCCACCAGGGCCAGGCAGTGGGCCAGCTCCGGGCGCGCGAGGCGCCAGTTCTGGCACGCCACGACGGCCCCGATGCGCGCCGCCGCCAGGAAGGTCTCCAGGTACTCGATGCGGTTCTCGCTCAGGATGGCCACGCGATCGCCCGCCTCGATCCCGCGCGCCGCGAGCGCCCCCGCGAGGCGCGCGCTGCGCGTGTCCAGCTCGCCGTAGTCGAAGCGGCGGCTGCCGTCGTCCACGGCGACGCGCCGTGGGTGCAGGCGCGCGCGCTCGACGAACAGGCCCGCCACGGTGGAGCGCGCGGCGGCGGCGACGAGTGCATCCGATCCGGTGGCCATGGATGGACCCGCAGTGAGGGCGGCTGCCCATGTTCTGGCGCCCCGCCCGCGGGCGCAAGCGCGGCGGCTGCGCACGCCGGCCATCGCGACCGCGGCCGTCGGCGCTGCAGGCGCGGGCTCACCAGCTGCCCGGCTGCGGCGACGGCGGGGAACGTCGCCGATCGCGTGCGGGAGCCCACTCGCGGGCGAACCCGGTCTAGCAACGTCATGGCACCCGGCCGTTCGCCCTGCAGGAGCCAGCGCCCTGGAAGCTCGTCGGAAGCTCTCCTAGATTAGCGCACCATGCAACGCCACCGGACCGACCCGGGCGCCAGGTCCGGGCCAGCGCGAGACCGCCGCACGTGAAGCGCTACGCCCTGGGCATCGACATCGGCGGCACCTTCACCGACGTGGCGGTGTACGACCGCGCCGACGGGCGGGCCTACAGCCGCAAGGTGCTCACCACCCACGCGGATCCGGCGCGCGCGGTGATCGAGGGGGTGCAGGCCATCGTCGAGGACTTCGCGCTGGAGCCCCGCGAGTTCCAGCGCATGGTGCACGCCACCACGCTCTTCACCAACGCGCTCATCGAGCGTCGCGGCGCGCGCACCGGGCTCGTCACCACCGAGGGATTCCGCGACGTCGTGGAGATCGGACGCGAGCGCAAGTACGAGCTCTACGACCTCGCCATCCGCAAGCCCGAGCCCCTGGCGCCGCGGGATCTGCGCGCCGAGGTGGACGAGCGCGTGCTGGCCGACGGCCGCGTGCTGCGACCGCTGGACGAGGCGGGCCTGGTGACGGCGGGGCGGGCGCTGGCGGCGGCGGGCGCGCAATCCCTGGCCATCGTGTTCCTGCACGCGTACCTGAACCCGGTGCACGAGCGGCGTGCCCTCGCGATCCTCGGGCAGGCGCTGCCGGACGTGGCCCTCACCGCGTCCCACGAGGTGGCGCCGGAGATCCGCGAGTACGAGCGTGCCTCCACGGCCCTGGCCAACGCCTACGTGAAGCCCCTGGCAGGGCGCTATCTGGACGGCCTCGCGGCACGGCTGCGTGGGCTCGGCATGGACTGCGAGCTCAAGCTGATGATCTCGAGCGGCGGCCTCACCCACCTGGAGGAGGCGAAGCGGGTGCCGGTGCAGATGCTGGAGTCGGGCCCCGCCGCCGGCGCGCTGGCGGCGGCGCACTTCGGCAGCGGCGACGCGGACGGCCGCCTGCTGGCGTTCGACATGGGCGGCACCACCGCGAAGCTGAGCCTGGTGGACGGCGGCGAGCCCCTCACGGCCTACGGCTTCGAGGCGGCGCGCCAGAAACGATTCATCGAGCACAGCGGGCTGCCCATCCGCATCTCCACCATCGAGCTCATCGAGATCGGCGCCGGCGGCGGCTCCATCGCCGCGCCGGACCGGCTGGGCCTCGTCAAGGTGGGGCCCCTGAGCGCCGGCTCGGAGCCCGGGCCCGCCGCCTACGGCCGCGGCGGCACGCACGCCACCGTCACCGACGCGGACTTCGCGCTGGGCTACCTGGACCCGGAGGGCTTCGCGGGCGGCACCCTCGCGGTGGACATGGCCGCCTGCCGCGCGGCCCTGGAACGTACCGCGGCCCAGGCGGACCTGACGCCGCAGGCGCTGGCCTGGGGGATCCACGACATCGTCAACGAGAACATGGCCAGCGCCGCGCGGGTGCACTTCGCCGAGCGCGGCCGGGATCCGGGGGACTACACCCTGCTGTGCACCGGCGGCGCCGGCCCGGTGCACGCCTGGTACCTGGCGAAGAAGCTGCGCATCCGTCGCATCCTGTGCCCGCCGTCCGCCGGCGTGGCGTCGGCGCTGGGGCTGCTGGTGGCGCCGGCGCGGGTGGACCGGGTGGCCAGCGTCGGCCTGCGCCTGGACCGTGGCGACCTGTGCGCGCTGGAGCGTGCCTTCGCGGACCTGGAGGAGCAGGCGCGAGGCGTGTTCAGCGCAGGCGGGCTGGACGCCACCGGCGCGCGGTTCACCCGGCTCGCCGACGGTCGCTTCGTGGGCCAGGGCTACGATCTCACGGTGCGGCTTCCCGGCGGCCCCTACGACGCCGGGGACGCCGCCGCCACGCGCGAGCGGCTGCACGCCGCCTTCGAGGCGGCCTACCGGGAGAAGTACGCCCGCGCTCCGCGGGACGTGCCGGTGGAGTTCATGAACGTGCGCATCGCGGCGCGGGTGCACGTCCCCGGCAGCGGGATCGCGGCCGCGACGCCGGACAGGTCGGACCGCACGGCCGCCGGCACCCGGGCGGTCTGGTGGCAGGAGGCGGGTGCGTTCCAGGACACGCCGGTGTGGGACCGGGCCGCACTGCAGCCCGGCGACGCGCAACCGGGGCCCGCGGTGATCCGCGAGGCGGGCTCGACCCTGGTGGTGGGGCCGGAGGGGACGTTCCGGGTGCTCGACTCCGGCAACATCCTGGTGCAGGTGGACGGGACGGACGGGGCCGATGCGCAGGCAGGACACGCGCCAGAGGGTGACCTCCATGAATGAAGCCCACCACGGGTTCGATGCGGTGCGCCTGGAGGTCATCTGGTCGCGCCTGGTGTCCATCGTGGACGAGGCGGCCAAGGCCATCGTGCGCACCTCGTTCTCCACGCTCTCCAACGAGGCCAACGACTTCGCCTGCGTGCTCACGGACTCCCGCGGGCGCTCGGTGGCCCAGAACACCGGCGCCATCCCCTCGTTCATCGCCACCCTCCCCGCCACCGTGCGCCACTTCATCGCGGAGTACGGCGAGGGCGGCCTGCGCGAGGGCGACGTGCTCATCACCAACGATCCCTGGCAGGGCACCGGCCACCTGAGCGACGTGTGCCTGGTCAAGCCGGTGTTCCACGACGGGCGCATCGTGGCCTTCTCCTCCACCGCCGCCCACGTGCCGGACATCGGCGGGCGCCTGCGCGCCATCGAGGCGCGGCAGATCTTCGAGGAAGGTTTCCAGATCCCGCTGATGAAGCTGGTGGACGCCGGGCGCGTGGACGAGACCCTGGTGCGCCTGCTGCGCCGGAACGTGCGCACGCCGGAGCAGACGCTCGGCGACATCTGGGCGCAGCTCAGCGCCAACGAGCTGATGGAGCGGCGGGTGCACGAGCTGATGGCGGATCACGGGCTCCGGGAGCTGGACGGGTTCACCGGCGAGATCCTGGCGCGCGCGGAGCGGGCCATGCGCGCGGCCATCGCCGCGCTCCCCGACGGCACCTGGAGCTACGCCTTCGAGACGGACGGCGCCGATGCACCCTACCGCTTCCAGGTGGCGCTCACGGTGGCCGGCGACGACATCCACGCCGACTTCACCGGCACCTCGCCCGCCCAGCCCCGGGCCATCAACTGCGTCATGGCCTACACCTATGCCATGACCGCCTACGCCATCAAGTGCGCGCTGCTGCCGGAGCTGCCCAACAACGACGGCATGTTCCGCCCGGTGCGGGTGACGGCGCCGCAGGACTGCCTGGTGAACCCCCGCTACCCGGCCTCGGTGGTGGCCCGTTCGAACACCGGCCACTACGTGCCCGTGTGCGTGTTCGGCGCCCTGCAGCAGGTGATCCCGGATCGCGTCATGGCGCCGGCGGGCTCACCGCTGTGGGTCTTCACCGTCACAGGCACCCACGATGACGGGCGCTCCTACGCGAACGTGCTGTTCTACAACGGCGGCCTCGGGGCCACCGCCGGCGGCGACGGCGAGTCCTGCCTGTCGTGGCCCAGCAACATCTCGTCCACGCCGGTGGAGGTGGCCGAGCGCAACGGCCCGCTGCTGTGCCACTTCAAGCGCCTGCGTCCGGACTCCGGCGGCGACGGCCGCCACCGGGGGGGGCTCGGCCAGGACGTGTGCTTCGAGTGCACCTCGGAGCGGCCCGTGGTGGCGCTGTTCATGACCGAGCGCACGCGCTTCGCCGCGCCGGGCTTCGCCGGTGGCGGCGCGGGGGGCATCGGATCGGTGGCGATCAACGGCCGCGCGGTGGACACCCACCGCCAGCACGTGCTCAGCAAGGGCGACCGGGTGCTGCTGCGCACCCCCGGCGGCGGCGGCTTCGGCGATCCGCGGCAGCGGGATCCGCAGGCACGCGGGCGCGACCGGGCGCTGGGGTACGTGTCCTGAGGACCTGCGACGAATCCCGGATCACCGGTCAAGGAGGAGGGCGGCATGGGTCGATGCGCCCGTAGGCGGCAGGGACGCCGCCTCCGAGTCCCCAGGGACGGGTTCACGGCGGGGCGCATCGACCCATGCCGTCCTCCGCATCGCGAGATGCTCATGGCAGCATTCGCAACGGCTATCCGGGCACCCCCGGTGACCCTCAGTCCGGCAACGGCACCCGCACCCAGATCGGCATGTGGTCGCTGACCGAGTGCTCGAACTTGGCGAAGAACTCTTTCTGCTTCGCCTTCGACAGCTGGCCGAGCTCCTTGCCGGTCAGCGCCTTCGCGAACAGCGCCACGAAGTTCACCACCGCGTAGTCGGGCCCCCGCTCGTGGGAGCCGACCGGTCGCTGCAGCACGTCCGGCGGCAGGGCGGTCGCCCGGTAGAAGAACCCGATGTGGTCGAAAGTCTCGCGCAACCGCGCATTGGTCCGGAACACCTGGGTCTGCCCGGGGTGGACGCCCAGGAACGGGAAGTTGACCTTGATGTCGATACCGCCCCTGGTCTTCAGATCCTTCAGGTACTGCTGGATGTCCTCGATGTCGGAGGCAGGGTTGTCGAAGTCGAGATTCAGGTCGCCGAGCAGGATCAGCCCCGGAAAACGATCGTCGTCCACGTTCTCCTCGCGCTTCACGATCCATTCCATGAGCGCCTGGAACTCGCGCTTGCGGTCCGCGATCCGCTCGCCGTAGATGAGGTGGGCGTTGACCGCCATGAACTCGAACGGGTTGGCCTCCGGATGGCCCTTGACCTGGAAGCTCACGGTGAACGGCTGGCGGATGAACGACAGGAACACCGGCAGGTCCAGCTTGGGCTCCCTCTTGCGCTGCCCCTGCTGCCACTCCGCCAGCTGCGCGCGATACTCCTCCACGGCCGGGCGCACCTCGTCCCAGTTCTCGGCGAGCAGCTCGTGGATCTTCGTGCGATCGTAGGTCACGTCCGACACGATGGGGCCGCGCCGCAGCACGTCGCGCCGGTAGACGAACGCGAGCCGCTCGTTGAGCCCGGCGTCGCCCGGGAACGCACCGGTCTTGTCGGAGACGATCCAGCCGTACTCCTCGGCGCCCATCGCCTCGATCAGGCGTTCCAGCCCGCTCAGGTCGTCCATCACCTCCTGGACGGCCAGCAGGTCGAAGCGCCGGCACATGCGCCCCAGGAAGTCCCACGTCTCGGCGCTGCGCCGGCGCGAGGAACCGCACTTGCGGATGTTGAAGGAGCCGAGCACCAGCGATCCGTAGGCACGTCGCGGCAACCCGTACCCGTCCGGGTCGCGGTCGAGCTCGGCGTTGATCTTCTTCCAGTCGTCGCTGCTGAACGTACCTGCCATGGTGCTACCCCGCGATCGGACTCCGCCCCTTGGAAACGTGTCGGCGTGCATCGGCTCACGCCTTCGACTCTCCGGGTGTTCCGCTCTCGTTCCCGGGCGCCGATCTTGGACTTCGCCGGCAGCGGACTCAATAGAGCATCCGGTCCGGTCCGACGCGCGATGCCGTGTCGACCGTCACCCGATCCGTTCGCCTGTCCTCGGTCCAGGAACAGGCATCGAACGTGGCGGCCCGGGCAATGAAGTCGAGTGGACGGGTGGGGTATCCTGGCCGCCTCGAGGGGGAGGGCTACCCGTTGAACTCGCGATGACCGACCTCGAAGAATACTTCTGGGACGATCTGCTCGAATACATGGAAGAGGGGCGCGTGATCCCCGTGGTCGGCCCGAGCCTCGCGACCGTCGTCGTCAACGACGTAACCATCCCCCTGGACCGCCGTGTCGCCGGGCTGCTTGCCGAGCGCCTGCGCGTACGCCTGAAGGACGATCGGGACGGTCACTCCCTGAACGACGTGGTCTGCAGCTTCCTCGACGACCGGGGCCGCAAGGAAGAGATCTACCCGCGCATCCGTTCGCTGTTGAAGAACGAGACCTTCGAGCCACCGCCCCTGCTGCTGGATCTGGCCGGGATCACGTGCTTCGACCTGTTCGTGAGCCTGAGCTTCGACTCGCTGCTCGCCGACGCCGTCAACACGGTGCGCTTCGGAGGCAACGACAAGACCGAGGTCATCGCCTACTCGCCCAACGACGTCCAGGACCTGACCCGGGAGAAGAAGCTGCTGGATCGGCCGGTGGTCTATCACCTGCTGGGAAAGCTGTCCTCGTCGCCCGACTACGTGGTCTGCGACGAGGACGCGCTCGAGTTCCTGCACGCCATGCAGTCGGAGTCCCGGCGCCCGCACCTGCTGTTCGACGAGCTGAAGGACAACCACCTGCTGATCCTCGGCTGCCGCTTCCCCGACTGGCTGGCGCGGTTCTTCATTCGCATGATGAAGAACCAGCCGCTGTCGCTGCGCCGCGACCAGATGGAGGTGCTGGTGGAAAGCAACGCGGGGCAGGACACCAGCCTCGCCATGTTCCTCGAGCACTTCAGCTACAACACCAAGGTGATCCCCGGCACGTCGGCGGAGTTCGTGGCCGAGCTCGCGCGCCGCTGGCGCGAGCGCCATCCCGAGGGCGAGGCGCCGGCGGCGGCTGCCGCCCCGCGGGTCGAGGGCCCGCAGATGGAAGACGGTGCGATCTTCCTCAGCTACGCCAGCGACGACGTGAAGGCGGCGGAGCGTATCAAGACCGCGCTGGAGGCGGCGGGCCTGGACGTGTGGTTCGACAAGGGCCAGCTGCAGACGGGGGACGACTGGGACCAGAAGATCCGGCGCAACATCGCCGCCTGCTCGCTGTTCGTGCCGGTGGTGTCCGGCGCCACCGAGGAGCGGGCGGAAGGCTACTTCAGGCGGGAATGGGCGTGGGCGGCGGATCGGGCGGTGGGCATCGCCGACGAGGTGCCGTTCATCATCCCGCTCGCCGTCGACGACACGCCCGCTCCCACCGCCAAGGTGCCCGAGCGCTTCAAGCGCACCCAGTGGACGCAGGTGCCCGAGGGTGAGGTCTCCGCGGAGCTCGCCGATCGCCTCAAGAGCCTGGTGCGGGACTATCACAGGCGTCAGCGGGCGAGCTGAGCATGGCGCCCGCAAAGGCCTCCCGCCTCGATCCGGAAAACCCCTGGCCCGGCCTGGAATCCTTCTCGGAGCAGGACGAGGCGTACTTCCACGGCCGCGACGCCGAGACCGCCGAGCTGTTGCGCCTGGTGCGGCGCGAGTCGGTGACGGTGCTGTTCGGCGGCTCGGGACTGGGCAAGACGTCGCTGCTCAACGCGGGTCTGTTTCCCGCCCTGCGGGACCAGGGCTTCGTGCCGGTCTACGTGCGCGTCGACTTCTCCGACGACGGACCGACGCCGGTCGCCCAGGTGCTGGGGGCGCTGCTCACCGAGTGCGCCGCACGCCGCATCGATGCCCCGCGGCCGGCGGACTCCGAGACCCTGTGGGAGTACTTCCACAAGCTGGACACGGAGTTCTGGAACGAACGCAATCGCCCGGTGACGCCGGTGATCGCGCTGGATCAGCTGGAGGAGGTGTTCACCCTGGGGCAGACCAACGAGGGCTCCCGCGCCCGGGCCCGGGAGTTCCTGGTGGAGCTGGGCGATCTCGTGGAGAACCGTGCGCCGCGCCATCTCAAGGCGGCGCTGGACGAGGATCCCGAGCTCGCCCAGAAGTTCGACTTCCGCAAGTCGGACTTCAAGCTCACCCTGAGCTTCCGCGAGGACTACCTGGCACACATCGAGGGGCTCAGGCACCAGATCCCGTCGCTGACCTACAACCGCTTTCGCCTGACGCCCATGAGCGGCACCGAGGCCCACGCGGTGGTGGTGGAGAGCGGCGGGCACCTGGTGGACGAGGGGGTCGCGGCCATCATCATCGGCATGGCCGCGGGCAGCGGCACCGTGGCGCACCCGCCGGACCCCGCCGAGTACCCGGAGCTCGAGATCGATCCGGCGCTGCTCAGCGTGATCTGCAGCGAGCTCAACGGCCGCCGGCAGCGGGCCGGCGAGCCGCGCATCACGAAGCAGCTCATCTCCGGCGCCGAGCACGAGATCCTGTCGGATTTCTACGAACGCAGCATGCAGGGGCGCGACCCGCGCCTGCGCATCTTCGTCGAGGACGAGCTGCTCACGGACAAGGGTTACCGGGACAGCTACGCCCGCGACGACGCCCTGGATCTGCCGGGCATCTCCGAGGCCGACGTGGATGCGCTGGTGGCCGGCCGGCTGCTGCGCGTGGACGACCGCTTCGGCGTGCAACGACTCGAGCTCACCCATGACGTGCTCACCAAGGTGGTGCGCGACAGCCGCGACTCGCGCAAGGCCCGCGAGCGCGAGGCGGCGGCCCACGCGCGGGAGCTGGCGGCCGCGCGGCGGCAGCGGCGAAACGTCGTCTACTCGGCGCTCCTGGCCATCGGTGCCGTGGCCGTGCTCGCCGGCGCCTGGTACGTGTACGAGCTCCGGAAGAGCGCCGACGAGCTCCTGCGCCGGGCCGAGGCGACGCAGCTCGTGACCCAGGCGGAGCGCTTCCAGGACCAGCGCTACGACCTGTCGCTGCTGCTGAACGTGGAGGCGGCGAGGCGCGCGCCCACCCTGGACGTGCGCGCGGGATTCCTGTCGCGGTTCCTCAGCCATCCCCACCTGGAGGCGTTCCTGGCGGGCAGCGCCGCCCTGCTCGCCGTCGCCTTCGATCCCGGGGGCCGGTTCATCGCGTCGGCGAGCGACGCGGGCACGGTGCAGCTGTGGAACGCCTCGACGCGAGCCGCGATCGGGGCGCTGGCCGGCAACCAGCGGGTGGTGCTGGGTGTCGCCGTGAGCCCGGACGGCGAGACCCTCGCCGCCGCCGGCGAGGACGCCACGGTGACCTTGTGGGACGTGGCGCAGGAGCGGCGCATCGCCACGCTGGAAGGTCACGGCGAGCGGGTCCTCGGCGTCGCCTTCAGCCCGGACGGAGGCACCCTCGCGTCGGCCAGCTACGACGGCACGGTGCGCCTGTGGGACGTGGCGAAGCACTCCTCGCTCGCCGTCCTCGAGGCCCACACGGGTCCGGTGCTCGCCGTCGCCTACGACCCCCGGGGCGAGCTGATCGCCTCCGCCGGCGACGACCACACGGTGGTGCTGTGGGATGCGGCGACCCGCGAGCCGCTCACGGTCCTCCAGGGCCACGAGGACCGGGTGCTGGCCGTCGCCTTCAGCGGCGACGGCGCGATGCTGGCCTCCGCGGACGGCGAGCGGCAGGTGAAGCTGTGGGACACCGGGAGCGGGGAGCCCGTCGCCACGCTGCAGGGGCACGAGGGCGCGGTGCGCAGCGTCGCCTTCAGCCGCGACGGCCAGCGTCTCGCCACCGCCAGCGACGACCGCACGGTGAAGCTGTGGGATCTCGCCGCGCCCGATGCGCCGCTCACCTTCGCGGGACATCGCGACTCGGTGAAGAGCGTCGCCTTCAGTCCCGACGGCAGGCTGCTGGCCTCCGTCGGTGACGACGGCAACCTCATCCTGTGGGACGCGGCGAAGCGCGTCGCCGCCCGCACGTTGAAGGGGCACGGCGATCAGGTCCAGGACGTGGCCTTCTCCCGCGACGGTACCCGCATCGCCTCGGCGGGCGACGACGGGACGGTGATCCTGTGGGACCGGGCCAGCGGCGAGCCGGCCGCCGCGCTCGACGGCCACACGCGGCGGGTGCGGGCCGTGGCCTTCAGCGCCGACGGCCGGCGACTGATCTCGGCGGGCGACGACAAGGCGGTGATCGTGTGGGACCTGGACGAGCGCGTGCCCGTGGCCCGGCTCGAGACCGACGGCGCGATCCTGGCCCTCGCCTACAGCCCCGACGGCAAGCTGCTCGCCTCCGGTGGCCGGGACAAGGCCGTGACCCTGTGGGACACCCGGAGCGCAGAGCGGATCGGCAGGCTGGAGGCGACGGACTGGGTCTGGGCGGTCGGCTTCAGCCCGGACGGCAAGCTGCTGGCCACGGCACAGAAGGACAGGACGGTGAGCCTGTGGGACGTGGGCACGCGCAGGCTCGTCACGGCCCACATCAACCACCAGGATGCGGTGCGCGACGTGGCGTTCAGCCCGGACGGCAAGACCCTCGCCTCGGCGAGCGAGGACAACACGATCGTGCTGTGGCGGGTGGACGCACGCGAGCGGCAGGCCGTCCTCACCGGCCATCGTAACGCGGTGCTCGGCGTGGCGTTCGGCCCGGACGGCAAGACGCTCGCGTCCGCGAGCCGCGACGCGACGGTCATCCTGTGGGACGTGGCCGTGGGCAAGCCCCTGGTCACCCTGGCGGGCCATGCCAAGGCCGTGAACGGCGTGGCCGTCAGCCCCGACGGCGCGACCATCGCCTCGGCCAGCCAGGACGAGACGCTGATGCTCTGGGACTGGGGCCTCGACACCCTGGCCGGCGAGGCGTGCCGGGTGGCGAACCGCAACCTGGGCTGCAGCGAGTGGCGCCAGTACATGGGCAGCACCCCCTACCGCAAGACCTGCGACGCCGCGCCGGCCCCGGCGGGCTGCGACTAGCCCGGCTTCTGGCGCGTCTCTACCTGCGCACGCTCAGTCCGGGCGGGCCGGAGTATCCCTGCTTCTTGGCCAGGCTCTTGTACCGGATGGCGTCGGCGAGGGTGCGCCGCTCGGCGTTGTAGTACCGGTACAGCTTGTAGCTGGCCAGCCCGTTGCCCAGGGCCGAGGACACCGACAGCCAGCGCAGCATTTCGTCCATGTCCCGGGGCACCGAGTTGCTGCCCTCCTCGTAGATCAGCGCGACGCGATACATGGCGTCCACGTTGCCCTGCTCCGCCTTCAGCAGCGTCGCGCGGAACTCCTCGTCTCCTACCGGCGCGTCCGATGCGGCCCCGGGGGGCCTGGCCTGGACCGGCCGCACCTCGTCGTGGTCCAGGCGTGCCGCGTCTGCGGCGCCATGGGACAGGCGCGCGGGCAGCAGGAAGCGGCCGCGATCCCACCGGCTCGACGGGAGCGAGCTGACTGCGTATCGCACGGCGGGCGCCCGGAACAGCGTGGCGCTCTTGGCGCCGTACTTCTCGGCGCAGCGCGCCTCGGACTCGGCCTGCGCGGCCTTCAGCTTGGCCGCCACGGACGCGGGAAGATCCCGCAGCACCTTGGCCATGGCATCGTGCTTGTCCTTGATGGCCCGGATCTTCGCCCGCGCCCGGTCGGCGAACTGGCCGGTGGGATGGCTCGCGAGATAGTGGTCGAAGTCGCACAGATCCGGGCTCGCCTCGACCCGTTGCCACAGCTTCAGATCCTCGGGTGCGGCGCCGCCGTGGCCTGCCTTCGTCAGCATGACGGGCTCGAAGCCCAGCCTGGCCATGACCCGGGGCTTCTGCGCCCGGTTCGTCGCCCGATCCACCTGGTTGCGCACCACCTCGAAGAAGCCTTCCAGGTCGGCGCTCGGCCCGGCCTTCCCGAGCTGATCCACCAGCTCCTTGGTGAAGATGCTGTTGCGCTCGGGCGCCTTGCGATCGACCTTGTCGGCGCTGGGCTTCCCGGGCGATGCCGCGAACACGATCAGCGTCCGCTCGGGCAGGTTCGTCTCGATGTCGATCTGCGCGAGACCCGGATCGTCCCCGAACGGGTCGTCGCGGCAGGCCTCGAGCAGGATCACGTTGGCACCGGCGTCCCGGGTCCCGGCCATCGCCCGGGCGATCTGCCCGTCGAGCCACAGGGAGCGCTTGTCGAGATCGTCCTGGCCGGCGTCCAGGTCGAAATCCACCGGCAGCATGAAGTTGTGGCCGTCGTACTGCAGGCCGTGGCCGGCGAAGTAGAACACCGCCAGCGCGGCGCGATTGTGGGCCGCGCCGAGCTGCTCCAGGAAGCGCCCCATGGCGTCGCGCATGGCCTGCAGCGGCGCCTCGGTCTCGGTGCTGACCTGGAAGCCCAGCGCCTCGAGGGCCTTCGCGACCGCGCCCGCGTCGTTCACCGACGTGTCCAGCGAGGACAGGTTGCGGTACTGGGAGTTGCCGATCACCAGGGCCAGGCGCGGCCCGTCGCCGCTGGCCGGGCCGCCCTGTGCGCCCACCGCCCGAGCGGTCACAAGGGCGAGCAGCAGGGCGAGCAGGGGCACGAGGCCGAGGAGCGCGCCGGCGAGGAAGCCGTGGGAGAACGAGCGCCGGCTCACCGGACCTGACCGGCTCGCGGCCCGTGGAACTGAGGCGTCACCCGCGGCACGTGCTTGCCATCCTGCCCATGGACGGGGCGCGGGCTGCGACCCGGATCTGCACCCATCGCGTTGTCTCGAAATCGGCCGTAGCGTAGCATTTATCGGCAGCTCCAGCATGAAGTTGAGAGCGCGGGCAGGGGCCCACGCAACGTAGCCTGAACGTGGATCACCGCCCGGAATCCCAGCATGACAGCGCGTGATCTCTTGACCGTGCTGGTCATCGCGGGAACCGGTTCGCTGCTCGCCACCGTCGCCCTGGCCCAGGCCGGGCCCCCCACCGCCGGCAGCGTGCTAAGGGAGCTTCGCGAGCCCCCGCCGGTTCCCCGCGGTCCCTCCGCCACCATCGACGTGGTCCCCGAGCCCAGACCGGCAATTCGCGAGGCGCCGGGGCTCCTGCTCGACGTCACGGCGTTCCGCATCACCGGCCTCAGCGTCTTCAGCGAAGGCGAGCTGCTGCCCCTGCTGGACCCCTACCTGGGCCCGGACCGCAGCTTCGAGGACCTGGAGGACGCGGCCCGGGCGGTGAGCGACCGGCTGCGCGACGACGGCTACTTCCTCGCCCAGGCCTACCTGCCCGCCCAGCGGGTGGAGGACGGCGTGGTGGAGATCGCCGTCCTCGAGGGGCGCATCGGCCGCGTCACCGTGGAGCAGACGGAAGATGTCCCGGTCTCGCCATCGATCATCGATGCGATCCTCACGGCGCTCCCCCCGGGCACCGTCATCCGCGACGACACCATCGAGCGATCCCTGTTCCTCATCGGCGATCTGCGCGGCCTGGCGATCCGGTCCACGCTGCAGCCGGGCGCGACGCCGGGCACCGCCGACCTGGTGCTGACCGTGTCCCCGACGCCGCGCTTCGGGGCCACCCTGGACGTGGACAATCTCGGCTCGCGGTTCACGGGCCAGCATCGCGTCGGCGCGGCCTTCGAGTGGAACAGCCCGTTCGAGCGCGGCGACCTGCTGGCGGCGCGGGTGCTGCGCAGCAGCGGCGGGCGACTGCGCTTCGGCCGCCTGTCCTACCTCTCTCCCCTCGGGCCGTTCGGCTCCAAGGTGGGCGCCGCCTACTCGACGCTGGACTACGAGCTCGGGACCTCCGAGTTCAAGGCCCTGGACGCGGACGGTACGGCGACGGTGAAGTCGCTGTTCGCGCTGCACCCCTTCATCCGCGGCCGCAACCTGAACCTGTTCGGGAGCTTCGGCTTCGACTACCGCAACCTGCGCGACGAGTTCGTCACGCTGCAGCTGGTGAACCTGCGGGTGCTGGAGGTGAGCACCTTCACCCTGGTGGGCGACAGCCGCGACCTGTGGCTGGGCGGCGGCATCAACACCTTCTCGGCGAGCTTCACCTCCGGCCGCGTCGAGATCCGCTCGCCGTTGCAGCGGACCATCGACGCCTCGGCGGTGGGCCGCCAGACCGAGGGCCGCTACACCCGGATGAATCTCGGCTTCTCCCGCCTGCAGCAGCTCGCCGGCCCCTACCTGGGCTACCTCGCGCTGAGCGGCCAGTGGGCGTCGAAGAACCTGGACAGCAGCGAGAAGATGAGCCTCGGCGGGCCCAACGCCGTGCGCGCCTACGCGGAAGGCGAGGCCGCCTCGGACAGCGGGCTGCTGCTCAACGCGGAGCTGCGCCGATCGCTGCCGATGATACCGAGG
>JBFHNV010000125.1:0-17869 GCA_041593595.1 Gammaproteobacteria bacterium | reverse complement strand
GCTGCGGTGCAGCACCGGCATGCACCGCAGCGACGCGGCTGCGATCGCGCACACGCTCACGATGGCCTGTGCGGCACCAGAGCCTGACCCCCCGGATTCTGGTGCATCTGCCCGACCATTACAATTTGACGGCGGCGCCGCCAGTGTCGTGTTTCGATATCCTGAACAGCGCAAATCGCTTGCGCCGACGCCGCGCGCTGCTCGCGCTACACTGGCCCGAGACAGTAACTGCGCGCCGGCGCCAAGGCGGGGGAGACCATGACCCACATCCTGCACCGTCACACCCGGGGCACGCTCCCCGTCGCCACGGGCGGCGACGGGCCCTACGTGATCGACAGCGAGGGCAAGCGCTACCTGGATGCGTCCGGCGGCGCTGCGGTGTCGTGCCTGGGGC
Organism: Gammaproteobacteria bacterium; assembly: GCA_041593595.1. Taxonomy (GTDB): domain Bacteria; phylum Pseudomonadota; class Gammaproteobacteria; order HK1; family HK1; genus JBFHNV01. The sequence continues at coordinate 17,475 of JBFHNV010000125.1, read as the reverse complement.
ACAGCCACCCCCGCGTCATCCAGGCCATCAAGGACCAGGTGGACCATCTCGCCTACGCACACACCGGCTTCTTCACCAGCGAGCCCGCGGAGCAGCTGGCGGACATGCTCACCGAGTCGGCGCCCGGACCCATCGACTACGTCTATTTCGTCTCCGGCGGCTCCGAGGCCATGGAGGCCGCGCTCAAGCTCGCGCGCCAGTACTTCCTGGAGCGCGGCGAGAAGAGCCGCCGCCTGTTCATTGCCAGGCGCCAGAGCTACCACGGCAACACCCTGGGCGCGCTGTCGGTGGGCGGCAACTTCTGGCGCCGCGCGCCCTTCGACCCGCTGCTCGCCGAGGCGCGACACGTGTCGCCCTGCTATCCCTACCGCGAGCAGCACGAGGGCGAGAGCGACGACGCCTACGCGCGGCGCCTCGCCGACGAGCTGGACGCGGCGGTGCGCGAGGCGGGCCCGGAGAACGTCATCGCCTTCGTGGCCGAGCCGGTGGTAGGCGCCACCGCCGGCGCGCTGGCGCCGGTGCCCGGCTACTTCGAGCGCATCCGCGAGGTCTGCGACCGCCACGGCATGCTGCTGATCCTGGACGAGGTCATGTGCGGCATGGGTCGCACGGGCACCCTGTTCGCGTACGAGCAGGAGAACGTGGTGCCGGACATCGTGGCCATCGCCAAGGGCCTGGGCGCGGGCTACCAGCCCATCGGGGCCATGCTGCTCAGCTCGACCATCTACGACGCCATCCGCGACGGCTCGGGCTTCTTCCAGCACGGCCATACCTACATGGGTCATCCCACCGCCTGCGCCTGCGGCGTGGCGGTGCAGCGCACCATCGTCGAGGAGAACCTGCTCGAGAACGTGCGGACCATGGGAAATCGCCTGGAGGGCGCGCTGCTCGAGCGGTTCGGCAATCACCCCCACGTGGGAGACATCCGAGGACGGGGCCTGTTCCGCGGCCTCGAGCTGGTGGCGGACCGCGCGAGCAAGGAGCCCTTCGCGCCTTCCAGGAAGGTCAACGCCCACATCAAGCGCGAGGCCATGACGCGCGGTCTCATGTGCTACCCCATGGGCGGCACGGTGGACGGGGAGCGCGGCGACCACGTGCTGCTGGCGCCCCCGTTCATCATCGGCGACGACCACGTGGAGGAGATCGCGGACAAGCTCTCGGCGGCAGTGGACGCCGCCATCAAGGCCGCGGCCTGAACGTGGGGCCGATCATGCGGCGTTGAACGCCGCGATGACCACCGGGGCCGACCTCAAGGGCTGGTTCGCCACGCCCATCGCCACCGCGCGCAACCCACACGCCGGGACGCTGAACCCGGAGCTGCGAGCGCTGTTCCTCGCGCGCGAGGCCGATCCCTGGCGCCACCACATCCGTATCCCCACGCAGGTGGGCGCGGTGTTCGAGAGCCGCTTCGATCTCTTCGACTGGCCCGATGCGCCGGTGCAGGCGCTGGCGGACTTCGTGCACCGCACCCTCTCGGGGCTGGTGGCCGCAGTGAACGCCTACGGCGACGAGGAGATGGAGCGCTTCGAGTTCTTCTACGATTCCTGGTTCCACGTCACCCGCACCGGCGGTTACCAGTCCAACCACTTCCATCCCAACGCGTCCTGGTCCGGGATCTACTGCGTGGACCCGGGCGATGCGGTGGAGGGCCGCCCCGAGAGCGGGCAGGTGAAGTTCTACGACCCGCGCGGGCCCGCCGCCCACATGCACTTCGACCCGGGCAACCGCCAGCTGGATCCGCGCTTCAGCACCACGCCGGTGTACCTGAGCCACGAGCCGGGCCAGCTCGTGGTCTTCCCGTCCTGGCTCACGCACGAGGTGCTGCCCTACCTGGGGCGGCGCGAGCGCGTGGTGGTGGCGTTCAACGCCTGGCTGGAGGACCTGCCGGCTGAGAGCACGGATCCGGACTGAACCCGGCGATTTCGCCCGGGTCCCGCGACGAAGCGTCGCATGTTCGCGCAATCGCTTTGCATCCACGCCGCTGTTGGATCGATACTGCGTGACCGCGCGCCACAAGACGGACAATCGTGCCGCCGGGCGGTCAACGCTCCTCGTCCTCGGGCGAGCTTCCAGTTCAAGGATGGTTCCATCCGAAAGCGAGCGAGGACGCGACGCGCATGAACCAGACGCTCCTGACCACCGCCATCGTCAGCGCCCTGGCGACGCCGCTGACCGCCCAGGCCATCAAGTACAAGTTGTCGGGCCAGGTCAACCGCGCCATCGTCTTCATGGACGACGGCGCCCAGTCCGACGTGCGCAACGTGGACTCCGAAACCTCCGGGACCCGCTTTCGCCTGCGCGGCAGCGAGGACCTGGGCAACGGCATGATGGTGGGCTTCCACTGGGAGCTGCAGACCTCCTCGGCCGCCAGCACCGCCCAGACCCCCGACCAGGACGGCGACGGCACCAACGGAATCACCAGCGGCGCCGCCGTGCGCTATGCCAACGTCTGGTTCTCGAGCAGCTGGGGCAGGCTGACCATCGGCCAGGGCGACGGCGCCGGCAACGGCGCCACCGAGAAGGACCTCTCGGGCACCGGCCACGTGCTGTACCACGGCCGCACCAGCCATACCGGCGGCATCCGCTGGCGCACCAGTGCCGGTGGCACCATCGCCTGCGGCGGCGCTGCCGTGTGCACCCAGGGCAACACCTTCAACAAGTTCGATGCCTTCAGCCGCTACGACGCCATCCGCTACGACTCGCCGGCCCTCGGGCCCGTGACCCTGGCGGCGAGCGTGGGCAACGATGCCCTGTGGGAGGTCGCGGCGCGGCTGAGCACGGCCATCGGCGGCGGCGAGCTGGGCGCGGCGCTGTTCTACGGCGAGGACTCGGGCCCTGGCAACGTGGACAGCCGCTGGGGCGGCTCGGCCTCGTACCTGTTCGCCCAGGGCACCAATGTCACATTCGCCTACGCGACCAACGACCCGGACGGCACCGGCACCGACAGCGACGTGTGGACGGTGAAGCTGGGCCACAAGTGGGGTCCCCACGCCGTCGCCGCCCTCTACGGAGAGTCCGAGGACGCGACGCCGATGTTCGAGGACCAGGCCTGGGGCATCGCCTACAACCACGCCCTGAGCAAGGTCAGCACGGAGCTGTACGCCGCCTTCCTCCACACCGAGCTGGACACGCCGGCGAGCACTGCCGCGGTCGAGGACCACGACGTGTTCCTCGTCGGCGCGCGGGTGCGCTTCGACTGACACAGGGCGCCGCCCGTGTCACCGGGCCCGCGCCGCCTCCGCGGGCGGCGGCCGTGCCGGGCATCGGCGGCGGCCGGTTCGCCGGTCGGGCACGCGGCGACCCGCCCGGGCGCCGCCTCGCCGCCCTGGATCTGTGTCTTTTTTGACACAGATCTGCCAAAAAGTGTCTCCAGAACGCGAAAAAGTGTTGCGGCGCGTGTTGCGTGTGCCACATAATCCCCGCGCTTCTCGGAAACGAGGGGCTTCGCGAAGCACCTCCGAGGCATCGGGGGACTCGATGACCACAAGTCTTCAGACCAAGATCTCTTCTTAGGGGAAACCATGAACAAGAAGCTTCTGACTGTAGCGATCGCCGGCGCCATGGCCGCGCCGATGACCGCCGACGCTGTCAAGTACAAGCTGTCGGGTCAGGTCAACCGCGCCGTCGTCTTCCTGGACGACGGCGAGCAGTCCGACGTGCGCAACGTGGACAACATCGCGTCCGGTACCCGCTTCCGCCTGCGCGGCAGCGAGGACATGGGCAACGGCATGAAGGTGGGCTTCTACTGGGAGCTGCAGACCTCCTCGTCCGCCGCCTCCGGCCAGACGCCCGATCAGGACGGTGATGGCACCAACGGCATCACCTCCGGCTCCGCCATCCGCCAGGCCAACATCTGGTTCTCGGGCAACTGGGGCAAGCTGACCATCGGCCAGCAGGACGGCGCCGCCAACGGCGCGGTCGAGGCCGACCTGTCCGGCACCGCCATCGCCGGCACCTACTCCGGCCGCACCTCCTTCACCGGCGGCGTCAACTGGCGCACCAGCCTGGGCGGGTGCATCAACAGCACCGGCGGGCTCGTCGCGGCAGCGGACGGCGGCGGCGCCGCGCCCTGCGCCGGCTCGGCCACCGGTGGCACCTTCCACAGCTCCTTCGACGGCTTCAGCCGCTACGACGCCGTGCGCTACGACTCGCCGGCCCTCGGCCCGGTCACCCTGTCGGCCAGCGTCGGCAACGACGCCCTGTGGGAGGTCGCGGCCCGTCTCGACACGGCGCTCGGCGGCGGCCAGCTCAGCGCGGCGCTGTTCTACTCCGAGGCCTCCGGCCCGCAGAACGTCGACAGCCGGTATGGCGGTTCCGCCTCGTACCTGTTCTCCCAGGGCACCAACATCTCGGTGGCCTACGCGGAGAACGAGCCCGACGGTGCCACCAACGATCAGACCACCTGGAGCGCCAAGATCGGCCACAAGTGGGGTCCGCACGCCGTGTCCATCGGCTACGGCGAGGCCGAGGACCTGGGTGCCCGTGGCTTCGAGGACACCGGCTGGAACGTCGGCTACGTGCATGACCTGAAGAAGGTCAACACGGAGCTGTACGCCAGCTTCTTCCATCAGGAGCTCGACGTCCCGGCCAACACGGCCGCGGCTGCCGCGGGCGGCGTCGAGGACATCAACGCCTTCGTGGTCGGCGCGCGCATCAAGTTCGACTGAGTCCCCTCTCCCGAGGGTTCTCGGAAGGACGCAAGCCCCCTCCTCGCGGAGGGGGCTTTTTTTTTGCCCGGGGCCAGGTCTCACAACCGGACGACGCCCGGCACCATCGCACCCGGGCAGGCGCCACCCGTTGTCCGGCTGTCAGTCCCGCCAAACCTTCCGTCGCATCGGGGTCACGCGGCCTGCTTCTCGTACAGCTTCATGGCGATGGTGTAGCGCACCACCGGCGCCAGGCGGTTGGGCTCGCGCGCCACGTGGGGCACGCGGGCGTCGAACACGGCGATGCGCCCGGGCTTCGGCAGCACCGCCTTCACGATCTCGCTACAGTCCGGCGTGTAGAAGACCGTCTCCCCGGACCAGCGCGCCTGCCATTCCTCGTTGGCGTAGTAGAGCACCGTGTAGTGCCCGGGCCCGTCGTGGTCCACGTGGATCGTGGGGCAGTCGCCGTAGGTGTAGGCGTTCACGTACATGCGCGAGATTGCGAGCCGCCCGTGGCCGATACGCGAATCCACCAGCCGCCACAGGGCGCCGATGGGATTGTCGCCGTGCACGATGGCGTCCGGGATGTTCGCAATCCAGAACCCGAAGGGATCGTCCGGGTTGGACTTCTGCCCGAAGCGGTACACCGGCTGGTGGATGGCGCCGAAGATCGCACTCACCGCGGCCTCGCCCACCAGGCCGTCGTGGACCTCCACCTGCATGGGCTCAGGCATCGCCGACGCCCTGTGTGTCACCGGGACGATCGCACCACAGCCGGTACATGGCCTCGAAGGTGTCCGGGTGCGCCGCCTCGTAGCGCGACCAGGCATCCAGGTCCAGGGCGTCCCCGGCACCCGACGCGGCAAAGCGCCGGCCCACCAGCGGATGCGGCAGCTCGAGGCCGAGGAAGCGCAGCTCCAGCGACTCCAGCATGGTGCGCACCTGCCCGAGATCGAACTGGTGCTCGAGCACGTGGAACAGCAGGTCCCGGCAGGGGCTGGTGGCGAAGAAGTCCTCGCTGTCCAGCAGGGGCTCGAGGGCCGGCTCGCCCCCGTCCAGCACCCGGCGGCGCAGGGCGCGCACACCGTCGGCCGACGCCGCGAGCCCGAGCCCCGCGATGCGCTCGCGCGCCGCGTTCACCGGCGCGCGGGCGGCGCGGCTGTACAGGCCCACCTTCATCACGCCACCCGGCGCGAGGCACCGCGCGAGAGCGCGCCACCCGGCCACCGGATCCGCCATGTGGTGCAGCACCCCGGTGGCGGTGACGAGATGGAACCTGCGGCCCAGGCGGCCCGCCTGCAGCAGGTCGCCGTGCACGAACTCGACGCCCTGGATGCCGAGGCGCTCGGCCATGCGCGCGCCGTAGGCCAGGCTCGCGCGGCTCAAGTCCAGTGCCACCACCCGGTGCCCCGGGAACCGCGACGCGAGCGCCAGCGGCTCCTGGCCGGTACCGCAGCCGGCCACCAGCACGTCCCGGGGAACGCCGGCGGACAGGACCCGCGCGGCCGGGTCGCCGGCCGGCGTGGCGCCGCGACCTGCCGGCAGCTCGGTCCACCGCGGGTACGGGTTCTCCTCGTACTGTTCGCGCACCAGCACCGACGCGGGATCCGTGATCTCCGCGAGCGCCGGCAGTGACACGGCCTGCGTGCGCTCCTCCAGCGGCCACAGCAGGGTCTGCTCCAGCAGTGGCTGCAGCCAGTCGCTCCACCGGGCGGCGCCGTCCTCCGTCAGTGCGCCCGCGTGCGCGAGGCTCGCGAGCGGCGCGTAGCAGGCGAGACGCGCGAGCTGCGCCTCCAGCGCCGGCGGCGCCGGCGCGTCGCCGGCGAGCCACTGCTCCAGCGACTCGCGCAGCGCATCCACGGCGCGCTGCTCCTCGACGTCCACCGCCATCACGTACTCGTTGTGGACGCCCTGCAGTGCCACCGCCCGCAGCACGGGGACGCACTCGGGGTCCAGTCCCCGCGGCGTGAGCAGCAGCGCACGGCGTACCGCGACCAGCCAGCGCTCCACCTCTGGCACCACGTTGGCCGTGCGCTCGAGGAGGCAGCCGAACAGGGGATCCACGGCCCGAGCAATCGCCCGCTCCAGGGCATCGCCGGCGCCGCCGGTGGGCGCGCGCAGCAGCCCCACCCGATCCGCGAGCTGCAGCCCCATGGCCCGCGCCAGCGCGGCGGCCGGCACCCGGCCCGACGCCACCGCCGCCACCAGGGCGTCGGCGAGTGCCGGGTCGTGACGCCGCGGCGGCGCCAGGCGCGCCACCCGCAGCAGGCCCGCAACCGCGTCGTCACGGATCGCCGCGACCTGGCTGGCCGCCCGGTACGCCGCGAGGGCGCGGTCCAGCCGGCCCGTGTCCTCGAGCACCTGGGCGAGCCCCATGCGCGCGTCATCCAGGTCGGCATCGTTCGCCAGCGCCCGCTCGAAGCACGTCAGCGCCTCCTCCACCCGGCCCAGTCGCCTCAGGACCCGTCCCAGGTTGTGGTGCGCGGTGGCGTCCTGGGGCGCCGATTCCAGGGCCGCACGGTACGCCGCCTCCGCCTCCTCCAGCCGTCCCCCGGCCTGCAGCAGGTTGCCCAGGTTCACCCGCGCCGGGGCGTGCGCCGGCTGCGCCTCGAGGACCTGGCGGTACGCCGCTTCCGCCCCCGCCGCGTCGCCGCGCTGCTTGAGCGCGTTGCCGAGGCCGAAACGGCTCTGCACGTCTGCCGGCCGCGCCTCGAGCGCCCGGCGGTAGCACGCCTCCGCGTCTGCCGGGCGCGCCAGCCGCTCCAGCACCACTCCCATGTTGTAGCCGCGATCCGGGTCGCCCGGCTCCAGCGCCTCGGCGGCCCGGTAGGCGGCCAGCGCGTCCTGCAGACGACCGGCACCCTCGAGCACCGTGCCCAGGTTGTCGTGGTAGGGCGCCACGTGGGGCTTGAGGTTGATGGCACGGCGGATCAGCTCCTCGGCGCGTACCGGGTCGCCGCTCTGGTGACACAGGATGCCGAAGTACTGCAGCCCGTCGGCGTGCTCCGGATCCGCCGCGATGATCTGCTCGTACAGAGCCCGCGCGCGGCTCAGGTGGCCCGCCTCGTGGTGGTGCACCGCCATGGGCAGCAGCTGCGCCGCGTCGCCGGAGGTACGAACCGTCACGCCGCCCCCGGTGGCAGCGCGCCGCCCGCGACGCCCGTCGCGCCGGCTCACCCGCGACCCTCCCGCTGCCTGCCCCTGCACCTCATCGCAGAAGCGTACTGAATGCGCCGCAGCCGGGACAGACAGGCCACCGGCGAGCGGGCTCGCGCGGCGCGGCCGCGAGCGGCATCCGCGTCACGGTGGCGCCGGGTCGGTGTAGCCGATCTGCGCCGCCAGGCCCTCGAGGTGGCGCGCGTAGCGGCGCCAGCGCTGGCGCGCGCTGCGGTAGATGGGCTGGCGCACCTGCCAGTGGCTCGCGGTGCGCACGGCGCGCCGCGTGCGGTGGAACTCGAGGCACGCCGCATCGAACGGCAGGCCCAGGTGCTCCAGCATGGCGCGGGTCTCGCGTTCCGGGGCGTCCACCAGCGCCTCGTAGGACACCTCGTGCAGCGGCAGCGGCAGCACCGCGCGCCAGTGCGCCATCACCCGCTGGTACTCCCGGAAGTACACGGCGATGTGATCCAGGCTGTAGGAGTAGAAGTGTGCGTCGCCGAACTGCTGGATGAAGTTCGAGAAGCACGCGTCCATGGGATCTCGCGTGCAGTGGACGATGCGTGCGCGCGGCAGCATCGCGGCGATGAGGCCCAGGTGGAAGAAGTTGCTGGGCATCTTGTCGGTGACCCGCGCCGCGTGCGGATCGAGCGCCGCGATGTGCGCCAGGTACTCGCCGGCCAGCGCCGCCGCGGTGGCACGGTCCAGCGCCGCGGCCGCGCGCGGGTAGGTGCCGCCGGTGGCGAGCCGCGCCGGCAGGGAATCCGCCAGCTCGCCGACCAGCGTCAGCTCGTCCGCGCCGTGCACGTCCGGGTGACTCGCCAGGATCTGCTCCACCAGCGTGGTGCCGGAGCGGGGCATGCCCACGATGAACACCGGGCGCTCGCTGTCAGCGCCGAAGCCCCGCGTTCGCCGGAAGTATTCCGCGGTGAAAGTGTCGTGGAAGCCCTGCACCCACTCCAGGAACTTCTCCGGCACGAAGCTCACGCTGCGCCGCTTCAGCGCGTTGGCCCGGTCGTAGTGCCCGAAGGCGCGATCGAAGTCCCCCAGGTCGTCGAAGGCCTTGCCCAGGGCGAAGTGCAGCGACACGCGCTCGGCGGGCGTGAGTCGGCCGGCGTCGGCCAGCGACTCGATGCGCCGGATCTCCTCGGCATGCTCGGGCCCGTTGCGGCGGGTGCGGATGACGTTGAACAGCGCCTCGGGCTGGTCGGGCTCGAGGGCCAGCGCCTCGGTGAAGCTCGCCTCGGCGCGTGCGGTCTCGCCCAGGTCGATGAGGGTCATGCCCAGGTTGTTCCAGGCAGCCGCGTAGCGCGGGTTCAGCTCGATGGCGCGCTCGAACTCCCTGACCGCCTCCTCCAGCCGGCCGAGCTGCTTGAGCGCGATGCCCTTGCTGCCGTTCGCTTCCGCGCGGCCGGGCAGGCGCGCGATGCACGCGTCGCACAGGTCCACCGCCTCGCGCTCCCGGCGCTGCTCCACCAGCGCACGGGCGAGCGCCACCCATGCCTCCAGGTCGTGCGGGTCACGCTCGAGCACGCGGCGCAGCGTCGCCTCCGCGGCGCCGAACATCTCCAGGGTGATCTGCGCGCCGGCGAGCGCGTTCAGCACGCGCAGATCCCCGGGGAACCGCGCCTCGGCCTCGCGGGCCGTGTCCAGGCTCTCCGACGCCCGGTCCGCGGCCAGCAGCGCCCGCGCCAGGTTCGCGGCAGCCGCCGCGTCGCCGGGCGCGGCGGCCACCGCCTCGCGCAGACGCGCCACCGCTCCTGGCGCATCGCCGAGGCCGAGCAGCGCCAGCGCGAGACCGTTGAGCGCCGCCACGTCGCCGGGCGTCACCTGCAGCACGGACTCGAAGCCGGTGCGGGCGCCCGCGGCGTCGCCCGCGTCCAGCAGCAGCCGGGCGAGGTTGAAGCGCGCGTTGACGTTCCCGCCGTCCAGTGCGAGCGCGCGCCGGTATGCGCCGATGGCTTCGTCCGCCCGTCCTGCCTCCCGCAGCATGTTGCCCAGGTTGTTGAGCAGGGAGGCGTCCGCGTCGTGGCCGTCGGCACCACGCTGCATCAGCCCGATGGCCTCGGCCAGCGCACCCTGGCGATGGCGCAGCAGCGCCAGGCAGTGCAGCGCCGGGGCGTGGCCCGGATCGCCGGCCACCACCTGGCGGAACCCCTGCTCGGCGCCGGCCAGGTTGCCGGCCCGCTGCAGCGCCAGGGCGTCGGCGAAACGTTGCGCCGCCCGCTTGCGGCGCGCGGGCGTGATCGTGGGGTTGCGGCTCATGCCTCGAGCTTGTCGCGCAGGTCCGCCAGCCACGGCGCGTAGCGCCGCCAGCGCCCGACGGCGCCGCCGTACAGGGGCTGGCGCACCTGCCAGTGGCTCGCGGTGCCCACCACGCGCCGCGTGCGGTGGAACGCGAGGCACGCGGGATCCCACTCGAGCCCGCAGTACGCGAGCAGCGCCCGCGTGCGGCCTTCCTGGTCGCTCACCAGCGCCTCGTAGGAAACCTCGTGCAACCGATCCCCGAGGCAGGCGCGCCAGTGCTCCATCAGCCGCACGTAGTCGCGGTGGTAGCGCGCGATGTCGTCCAGGTCGTAGGCGAAGGCGTTGTCGCGGGTGAAGTGGGTGCTGTAGATGGACAGGCAGGTGTCCATCGGGTCACGGGTCACGTGCACGATGCGCGCGTTCGGGAACATCACCGCCACCAGCCCCAGGTGATCGAAGTTGAGCGGGTTCTTGTCGGTGAAGCGTTCCGCGCCCCCGGGATCGCGGAAGGTCTCCTTCAGGTAGCTGCGGGCGATGGCCTCCATGTCGGAGGCGCCCAGCGCCCGCGCGCACTCCGGGTAGGCCTCCTGCGGGCGTCCGAGGCGCTCGGGCATCACCGCCGCCAGGTTGGCGAAGAACTCGAGCTCGCCGCAGGCGCGCACCTTGGGGTGCGAGGCCAGGATCTGCTCCACCAGGGTGGTGCCGGATCGGGGCATGCCGACGATCAGCACCGGCGCCGCGGAGGGGTGGCCGTAGTCGAAGCCCGAGCGATCGCGGAACCAGTCCGCGTCGAAGACCGCCATCAGGCGGTCCACGTGACGGCTGCGCGCCGCCGCGTCCCAGCCGCCGCGGGCGTGGGCCACGCGGTTGGCGGACTCGAAGTGGCGGAAGGCGCGTTCAGGCTCGTCACGGTCGTCCCACATCTTGCCCAGGGCGAAGTGCAGGTGCATGCGAGCCGCGTCGCTGATGCGAACGTCCGAGAGCAGGGTCTCGAGGCGCTGCATGAGGGGAGCGTCGCCGGGCCCGAAGCGGCGCGCCCGCGCCAGGTTCTCGTAGGCCACCGCCAGGCCGGGGGCCTCTTCCACCGCGGCCATGAGGTGCGCCTCCGCCTCCTCGAACTCGCCCAGCATCAGCAGGCTCACGCCCAGGTCGTTGTGGGCGATGGGGTGGCGCGGCGCGTGCTCGAGCGCCGCGCGCAGCGCCTGCACCGACTCCCCGAAGCGGCCCGTGGCCCGCAGCAGGAAGCCGAGCTGCACGTGGAACTCCGGCTCGCCGGGATCCAGCTCGAGGGCGCGGCGCACGCTGGTCTCGGCCGCCTCCGCGTCGCCGCGGGCGGCCAGCACCCGGGAGCGGTTGTAGTGGACGCGGGCGGCCTGTGGGTCCAGGGCCACCGCGCGCTCCAGCGCCTCACCGGCGCCGTCCAGGTCGCCTGCGGCCTGCAGCGCCGCGCCCAGGTTGTTCCAGCCGTGGGGCTGCTCTGGCGCGAGCTCGGTGGCCCGCCGGAAGCTCGCCACCGCCGCCTCCAGGTTGCCGGTGCTCTGCTCGACGATGCCCAGGTTGTTGTGCGCCTGCGCCGAGTCCGGGTGGGCGCTGACGATGCGCGCGAAGGCATCCCGCGCCTCGCTGGCGCGCCCGGTGGCGTGCAGCGCGAGCCCCAGGTTGTTCAGCGCCTGCGGGTAGCGGGGCTCGAGCTCGAGCGCGCGGCGGTAGCAGGCGATGGCACCCTCGGGGTCGCCGCTGGCCCGCAGCACCTCGCCCAGGTTGTTGTGGAAGTGAGCGGCGCCTGCGTAGGCCTTGATGGCCGCCTCGATTTCCAGGCGCGCCTCGCCGTTGCGCCCCTGCTGGTGCAACGCGAGGCCCAGGAGGTGGTGCACGTCCGGGTGGCCCGGCGCGAGGCGCGCCGCCTCCCGGTACATGGCCTCCGCCTGCGGCGCGTCGCCGCCCTGCTGGCACGCCACGGCGCGATCCAGCACGGCCTTGACCGGACCAGGGAGCGGCGGGGGGCCGCCGGCGCGGCGGCGCTCGCTTGCGGGGGTGCTGCGACGGGTGGCCAAATCGGGGAGCCGGGAACGGACGGAAGTGCCGGGAGGGCCGGCGCGGCCAGAAGCATAGCCCCTCCTGGCAGAGCACCGCCACAGGAACCCGGTTATGCACACATTCTGTGGAAAACTTTGTGGGCGACGTGGTGGAAAAGCCCGCCGATGCCAGTCCTCACGGCGGGCGTCATGGAACTGTCAAAAAGTGACCAACTATATAAATCATGCTGATTCAGACGGTTACGTGAAAAACACAGCGGCTTGTCCGGGTGCGCGGTTGGCCGCACGCGATTGCGACCCGCCGTGTGCATAACGACCCGCTGCCGGCTGCGGCCCGGCCCGGCCCTGCGCCGCGGGCCACATGGCGGGGGCCGGCCGTGAGCTGGTGGGGAAAGCTGCTGGGCGGGGCCATGGGCTTCGTCCTGGGCGGGCCCCTGGGGGCCGTGCTGGGCGCCGTGCTGGGCCACCAGATCGACCGCCAGGGCGCGGCAGCGCCGGACCTGGACGAGATGGAGCGCCGGCAGGCGGCCTTCTTCACCGCCGCCTTCTCGGTGATGGGGCACATCGCGAAGGCCGACGGCCTGGTGTCGCCGGACGAGATCCGCCTCGCCACCCGGGTCATGGACCGCATGGAGCTGCCGCCGCACCTGCGCGAGTTCGCGAAGCGGCTGTTCGGCGAGGGCAAGCATCCGGACTTCCCGCTGGAGGCAGCACTGACCCAGCTCGCCCGCGAGGCGCCCAGCCGGGACCTGAAGCGCATGTTCCTCGAGATCCAGGTGTTCGCGGCCTGGGCCGACGGCCACGTGCACCCGGCCGAGCGGGCCATCCTGCAACGGATTTGCGGCCACCTGGGCTTCGATGCGGACACCCTGTCGCAGGTGGAGACCCTGGTGCAGGCCGAGCTGGCCCACGAGTTCAGCGCCCCGGGTGGCGCGGCCGCGGCGCCCCTGCACGATGCCTACGCGGTGCTGGGCGTGTCGCCCGAGGCGGACGACGCTGCCGTGAAGCGCGCCTACCGGCGGCTCATGAGCCAGCACCATCCGGACAAGCTGGTGGCCAAGGGCCTGCCCGAGGAGATGATGAAGACCGCCAACGCCAAGGCACGCGAGATCAAGGGCGCCTACGAGCGCGTCAAGTCCGCGCGGGGGATGCGGTAGCTGTCCCCTGCACCACCGACCGCCTACCATCCCCACCCGATCCGCTCGCAGCCCTGGACGACCCGCCCCATGCCCGTGCAAGCGCCCTACATCTGCCCCTCCATCCTGTCCGCAGACTTCGCCCGGCTGGGCGAGGAGGTGGACGCGGTGCTCGCTGCCGGGGCCGACATGGTGCATTTCGACGTGATGGACAACCACTACGTGCCGAACCTCACCGTGGGGCCGCTGGTGTGCGCGGCGTTGCGGCGCCACGGCGTCACGGCACCCATCGACGTGCACCTGATGGTCACGCCGGTGGACCGGATCGTGGGCGACTTCGCCGAGGCCGGCGCGTCGCGCATCAGCTTCCACCCCGAGGCCAGCGAGCACGTGGACCGCACTCTCGAGCTGATCCGCTCCCTCGGCTGCAGCCCGGGCCTGGTGTTCAACCCCGCGACGCCGCTGGATCACCTGCGCTACGTGATGGACAAGGTGGACCTGGTGCTCGTGATGTCGGTGAACCCGGGCTTCGGGGGCCAGTCCTTCATCCCGTCGGCGCTCGCGAAGCTGCGCGACGCGCGCCGGCTCATCGACGAGAGCGGGCGCGAGATCCGGCTGCAGGTGGATGGCGGCGTGAAGGTGGACAACATCGGCGACATCGCGGCCGCCGGCGCCGACACCTTCGTGGCCGGCTCCGCCATCTTCGGCGCCGCCGACTACGCCCGGGTGATCGGCGCCATGCGCGCGGCCATCGCCCGGGCACGCGCCTGATCGGATGACGGCGCCGGAGGCAGTCCCGGCAGTCCCGGAGCTGGTGCTGTTCGATCTGGACGGGACCCTGGTGGACACGGTGCGGGATCTGGCCGCCGCCGCCAACGGCATGCTGGCCGCGCTCGGTCGCCCGCCCGCGGGAGAGGCCCGGGTGCGCACCTTCGTGGGCAATGGCGTGGAGCGCCTGGTGCACCGCTGCCTCACCGGCGCTCTCGACGGCGAGGCGGACGCGGTCCTGTTCGAGTCGGCGCTGGCGCTGTTCATGACGCACTACGCGCGGCACAACGGCCGCCACAGCACCGTCTACGACGGCGTCGAGGCGGGGCTGGCGGCGGCCGAGGCCGCCGGCGCGCGACTCGGCTGCGTCACCAACAAGCCGCGTCGCTTCACCGAGCCGCTCCTCGAGCGATTGTCGCTGCTGCACCGCTTCCAGGTGGTGGTGAGCGGTGACACCACCGCGCGCCGCAAGCCCGACCCCGAGCCCCTGCTGTACGCGCTGACGGTGCTCGGCGTGGCACGCGAGCGCACCCTGCTGGTGGGGGATTCGGACAACGACGTGCGCGCCGCGCGCGCCGCCGGGATCCCCGTGGTGTGCGTGCGCTACGGCTACAACCACGGTCGCGACATCGCGGACAGCCGCCCCGACGCGGTACTGGACAGCCTCTCGGACCTCCGCCACGTGCTGGCGCCCGTCGCTGGCCGTGGCCGCACCGGCGAAGCGCATCCATAATAGGCTGCCGCGCGAACGCAGCACCCGCATCCCACCGACGTCGAGGACGAGGACCCTCCCATGACCAGCACCTACGCGCCCCTGGCACTCGCCGCCGCACCCTCCGGTGGGCTTCTCACCCGCATCCTCATCGTGGTGGCCGGCAGCGTGCTGCTCACCGTGTCGGCGAAGATCCAGGTGCCGTTCTGGCCGGTGCCCATGACCATGCAGCCCTACGTGGTGCTGGTGCTGGGCATGGCGCTGGGGCCGCGGCTCGGGCCGGCGGCGGTGGCGCTGTACCTGGCCCAGGGCGCGCTGGGGCTGCCGGTGTTCGCCGGGACGCCGGAGAAGGGCATCGGCCTCGCCTACATGGCGGGCCCCACCGGCGGCTACCTGGCGGGCTTCCTGCTGGCGGCCATGCTCACCGGGCGGCTGAGCACGCTGGGGGTCGACCGGCGCCCGCTGGGTGCCCTGCTGGCGGCCACTGCCGGCATGGCGGTGATCTACGCCTGCGGTCTCGCGTGGCTGTCTGCCCTCATCGGGCCGGAGCAGGCCGTGCGCTTCGGCGCCCTGCCCTTCCTGCTGGGCGACGGCCTCAAGATCCTGCTGGTCATGGCCACCCTGCCTCTGGCCTGGAAGCTCGTGGGCCGCGCAGGCAACCCCGCCACCGGCGGCTAGCCCCGTCCCCCGGTGACGACGCTGGCTGGGCGCATCCGGTGACCGGGGGTGACCGGGCCGACGGCCACGCTGCGCTCGCCGCCGTTCGGGCGGGACGCCGGCACGCTTGCCTCGCCGCGCGGTGCCCTTAAGCTAGCCCCATGGACATGCAGTCCGCCATCCGCGCCGTCACCGAGGGCCGCGACCTGAGCGCCGGCGACATGACCGCGGTCATGCGCACCATCATGACCGGCGACGCCTCCCCGGCGCAGATCGGTGGCTTCCTGGTGGGGCTGCGCATGAAGGGCGAGACGGTGGACGAGATCGCCGCCGCCGCGGCGGTGATGCGCGAGCTGGCCACCGCGGTGCACGTGGACGTGGTGCCGCTGGTGGACACCTGCGGCACCGGCGGTGACGGGGCCCACACCTTCAACATCTCCACCGCCGCGGCCTTCGTGGTGGCAGGCGCCGGCGGCCACGTGGCGAAGCACGGCAACCGCTCCGTGTCCAGCTCATCGGGCAGCGCCGACGTGCTGGAGGCAGCCGGGGTGAACGTGAACCTGAACGCGGAGCAGGTGGCGCAGTGCGTGCGCACCGCCGGGGTGGGCTTCATGTTCGCGCCGCTGCACCACGGCGCCATGAAGCACGCCATCGGCCCACGCCGGGAGATGGGCGTGCGCACCATCTTCAACGTGCTGGGACCGTTGACCAACCCGGCGGGCGCGCCGCATCAGCTGATCGGCGTGTTCAGCGAGACGCTCATCGAGCCCCTGGCCCGGGTGCTGGGGCGGCTCGGCAGCCGCCACGTGCTGGTCGTGCACGCCGACGACGGCCTCGACGAGATCAGCATCGGCGGCCCGACCCAGGTCGCCGAGTGGCGCGACGGGGGCTTCTGCCGCTACACCGTGGAACCGGAGCGCTTCGGGCTCCAGCGCGCGGACCTCGCGTCCATCACCGTCGACTCTGCGGAGCAGAGCCTGGCCATGCTGCGCGGCGTGCTGGACGGGCAGCCCGGACCGGCCCGTGACGTGGTGCTGCTGAACGCGGGCGCGGCGCTCTACGCCTGCGATCTCGCCGCGACGCTCGAGGACGGCGTGACGCTCGCGCGCCGGAGCATCGACTCGGGAGAGGCTGCGCGCCGCCTGTCGGCGCTGGCGTCCCTCAGCCAGTCTTTCGCCGCCTGAAGCGCGCCGAGGCACGCTCCGTGAGCGCGGCGCCCGACATCCTGCGCAGGATCCTACGCCACAAGGCGAAGGAGGTCGGCGAGCGCGCCGCGCGCATGCCCCTGAAGGCGATGGCCGCACGCGCCGAGCACGCGGCCACGCCGCGAGGGTTCGCGCAGGCCCTCGCGCGGCGCATGGCCGCCGGTGAGGCCGCCGTGATTGCCGAGGTCAAGAGGGCCTCCCCCAGCAAGGGCCTGCTGCGCGACCCCTTCGACCCGGCGGCCATCGCGCGCAGCTACGAGGCGGGCGGTGCCGCCTGCCTCTCGGTGCTCACCGACGAGGCCTTCTTCCAGGGCAGCGACCAGGCCCTCGCCGACGCCCGCGGCGCCTGTGCCCTGCCGGTGCTGCGCAAGGACTTCACCATCGATCCTTACCAGGTGTACGAGGCGCGGGCGCTGGGTGCCGACTGCATCCTGCTCATCGTTGCGGCGCTGGGCGATGCCCAGCTAAACGAGCTCGCGGGTCTCGCCCGGCACCTGGACCTGGACGTCCTGGTGGAGGTGCACGACGCCGGGGAGCTGGACCGCGTGCTGCACATGGACGGCACCCTGCTCGGTATCAACAACCGCGATCTCCGCACCTTCGAGACCACCCTCGAGACCACCGCCACGCTGCTGGAGCACGTGCCGCCGGAACGCCTGGTGATCACCGAGAGCGGCATCCACACCCGCGACGACGTGGCCTGGATGCGCGAGCGCGGCGTGCACGCCTTCCTCGTCGGCGAGGCCTTCATGCGCGCCCCGGATCCCGGGGAGAAGCTGCGGGAACTTTTCTCGTAGGGCAGATTCGTCGTGTTACTGCCTCGCGATCGGTCGGGCCGGTGGCCGGGCGGCGCCTTGCGCGACCGTCGGCCGCAGGGACGCGGCCGTCGAGCGTACAGGGATGTATTCACAG